>NZ_QVLV01000001.1:130195-638875 GCF_003435485.1 Eisenbergiella massiliensis | reverse complement strand
GGAAACCGGGTACATACCAATTTACTACAATACACAGTTATATAGACAGTCTCGATATATCATATTGGCTAATACTTCCCATGTATCGCAAATGCCATCCTGGGTATAGCTGCGGATATACGTTTTCCTTACCTGAGGATACGCTGCTTCAATGGCATTTAAATCGCCCAACAGCCACGCTTCCATTTCTTTAATTGCAATGCAGAAAACATGATCAATCTGGATTTTGTTTTGGATTGCCATGTTTTCCAGCTGCTTCCTGAATTGTGTGGTATCTCTTTTATCATTATCCAGAACGATTACTAATGCCGCTTTATCCCAATAACTTAATTCTCTGTTAAAAGCCCTTAAATACATGGGTAAATCGTTTAGAAGTTTTCCTGTCTTCTGTTCCAGGGGCTTTCCCTTTTTTACAAATCCTCCTATTCCTTTGAAGGCTTTGCAGTCGAATGTGATTTTCTTTTCAGAATATTTCCTCAGTAATTTTATCATTACAGCATCAATCAGTTTATTTGTTGAATCGTCTTCCACCAAGAACTGAAAATGCATAGTATTCTGTCCTCCCTTTAACCAAAATACTTGCTGTACCACATATCACCCAGGGCTACTCCTTCTTCCGACAGAGCCTGGACAAATTCATACTCCGATGCTTTCTTAGCCGTCGAGCAGCCGTCGCTGCCTTTAGTTAAAACCCAGACATCCTCCGGTGACAGGGCATTCACAAAAAATGGGCTGTGTGTTGTTACGAAAAGCTGTTTTCCATATCCGGTTCCTACATTTCTTTTCATTTCTTCAGCAAGGGAAGCCAAATAATAATGGTATAATCCATTTTCCGGTTCCTCAATAAAAATAAGCTGTCTGGGATTTTTCTCATGCAGAAGCAGATAATATGCAAATAATTTTAGGGTTCCGTCCGACATTCTGGGAGAATAGAACGGTTTCTCAAATCCCTGTTCCCAGAAACGCAAAATCATCTGTCCATTTTCTAACTTGACCGGCTCAATCTTTTCAATCCCGGGAATTTTTGTCTGGATATCCCTGAGTACCTTTTCAAAATCCTTACTATTTTCCCGATACATATACTGTGCAACGTTATTTATATTGCTTCCTATACGATCCAGATATGGCTGGGGTGCTTCTGTCTGGACCTTTCTGGCAGCATCAGGTGAAAAATAACACAAATACCAGCCCCTCAGAAAAGTGAGAAATTCCACAACTCTCTCATACTGGCGCATAATTCCCAGTGTCACAATTCCCGGTTTCCGTATATCCGCCAATTCCACATCTACTTTATTCCCGATAATACTGCCGTCATCATCTTGTCCGCTTTCCAAACCTTCAAAAACATAGCCCTTACCATTTTGCAGATACATAAACGATAAAGGCCTCCCTATGCTTTTTACCCTCTGGCGTAAACGTTCCTCCTTCACAAAAGGTCTCCCCAGGCTGTCCTTATCTATAACCAACTCATAGATAATGGGTCTGACATTACCGGATTCCCGATAACACAGTTCAAAAGAAATCGGATTATTGCTTCCTTGTGTCTGAATCTGGTCATAGCCGCCCCGATTATTCGCATCGCATGCTGCTTCCGCCCCAATTTCCAGACAATCAGCAATAAAACCGAATGCATCTGCAAAAGTACTCTTTCCGTTTCCGCTTGCCCCGATAACTGAAACCAGATTTCCCAAAGCTTTCGTATTTGGATGAGATAAAGTTTTCCCTAGTGTAATATCTTTCAGCGGACCATAATTTTGAATTCGTATTCCTTCTATTTTTCCCATTTCAAACCTCCCTGTATCCGCCCGGATTTTAAACTGTTCATGTCACATATCTTAGCATAAAGTATACTCCTTTAAAACTATTTTGTACTACTTCTATTTTTTTAAATAGTAAAAGTATGTTTTATAATCTTTTAAAGATGAAACCTTCATATCATATCGGCAAAAAATAAAAAATACTCTTCCAGACGCTTTAAGCCATAGCCGGATTATAAAACAATTCTTAATCATTCCTTAAATTACCATAAATTTAGACAAATGTGGCAAAATGAGTATAGGAACAGGCGTTGTGGAGGGTTATAATAACATAACATATGTTGGGGGCTGTATGAAAAACCGGTTGGATCCGGCCCGGAAGGGTGTGGATACGTTATAGCAGAGCAGGTAACTGTAAAGCAATTGAACAATTGTACAGTTACCAATGCAGAAGGAATGATTGCTTATGAATTGGAAGAAAAACAGCAAAAGCCTGGAAAACCAGGAAGCAGGGAAAGGAAATGTGGACACAGAGGAACGCAGGGAAATCGCGGTTTTGGAGGCAGAGCCCGGATGCGGGCTGGGTGCTGAGGAGGTACGGCTGCGGGTAGAAAACGGGTATGTCAACCGCAGTGATTCTTCTCCTACGAAAAGTGTGGGGGATATCATTAAGTCTAATACGTTTACTTTTTTCAACCTGGTATTTGTTGTGCTGGGGGGCTGCCTGATTGCAGTGGGCTCTTATACCAACCTGCTTTTTCTTGTGATTGCCGCTGCAAATACGTTTATCGGGATTTTTCAGGAGGTCCGTTCCAAAAGTGCTGTGGACAGGCTCACGCTTCTGGCGGAGCAGAAAATACATTGTATCCGGGACGGGGAATGGGCGGAAATTCCTTCTTCAGAGCTGGTGCGGGACGATATTGTGGAATTTGATAACGGGAGCCAGATTTGTGCGGATGCCGTGATTTGCTCCGGGCAGGTAACTGTGAATGAGTCGCTGCTTACGGGGGAAACCGACGCTATTTTGAAGCAGGCCGGGGACGAGCTGAAATCGGGCAGCTTTGTAAACGGCGGGCGGTGTGTTGCCAGGCTTTCGCAGGTAGGCAGTGATTCTTATGCTTCCCGTCTTGCAAGAGAGGCGAAAAGCGATGTAAAGCTGGCAAAATCCGAGATGATGCGTTCTTTGGACAGGCTGATCCGGGTGATAGGTATTTTACTCGTCCCCGTGGGGATCTGCCTGTTCATCAATCAGTATCAGATGCTGGGGCTTCCGGTGAAGGGGGCTGTGGAGGCGACGGTTGCCGCGCTTATCGGGATGATCCCGGAGGGGCTGTATCTTCTGACAAGCATCGCCATTGCCGTAGGGGTTCTGCGTCTTTCCAGGCGGAAGGTTCTTGTGCGGGATATGAACTGTGTGGAAATCCTTGCCCGTGTGGACACGCTTTGTGTGGATAAGACCGGCACCATCACTGAGCCGGGGATGGACGTGGATCGTTTTATTCTGCTGGATGAGGAAAATTTCCCTGAGGAAGCGGTAACGGAAATGCTGGCCGCATTTTATGACAATATGGATGCGGATAATGATACGGGACGCGCTATGGCGGAGCGTTTCCGGCAGGATTCGGACTGGGAGGCCGCTGATATCGTTCCCTTTACCTCTGATACCAAATGGAGCGGCATCACCTTTGAGGAGCATGGCAGTTTTCTTATCGGCGCTCCGGAATTTATTATGGGGTCCCGTCTGAAGGAGCTTAAGAAAAAAATCCGTCCCTGGGCGGAGCAGGGCATGCGTGTCCTTCTTGCCGCCGCTTACGATGGCAATCTGAAGGAAGACGGGCTGCAGGAGGCGTGTATCCGTCCCATGGCTCTCATTCTCATCACCAACCGGCTTCGGGGCGAGGCCGCGGAAACGTTCCGGTATTTTAAGGAGCAGGGCGTATCCGTCCGGGTTATTTCCGGCGATAATCCTTCCACCGTATCCGAGGTGGCAAGGCAGGCCGGCATTGAAGGCGCCGAGCTTTATGTGGATGCTTCCACGCTGAAAACGGAAAGCAGCCTGGAGGCGGCGGCTGAAAAATACCGTGTTTTCGGACGTGTCACTCCTGAGCAGAAATGCAGGCTGGTGAAGGCGCTACAGAAAAACGGACATACGGTGGCCATGACGGGAGACGGCGTCAACGATGTGCTTGCCCTGAAAGAGGCGGACTGCGGCATCGCCATGGCCTCCGGCAGCCAGGCAGCCTGCCAGATCGCCCAGCTTGTGCTGCTGAATTCGGATTTCCAGTCCATGCCCGCCATCGTTGGCGAGGGACGGCGTGTTATCAATAATATCCAGCGGGCGGCATCGCTTTTCCTGGTTAAAAATATTTTTTCCTTCCTTCTGTCTTTAGTAAGCCTGTTTGCCGGCTTCCCTTATCCGCTCCTGCCGCTGCAGCTGTCCCTGATCGGATCCCTGACCATAGGCATTCCCTCCTTCTTCCTGGCGCTGGAGCCGAACAGCAGCCGTGTGGAGGGGCATTTTATGAGCAATGTCTTTTACAAAGCGCTTCCCGGCGGCCTGACAAACCTGTTTCTTGTTTTGGGAATCGAGCTGTTTACCTACGCCTTTGATTTCCCGGTGGAACAGCTTTATAGCATTTCCGCTGTAACCGTCCTCTTCGTGGGGCTTCTTGTCCTTTATCAGGTATGCAGGCCCTTTGACTGGAAGAGGCGCACGGTCTGGGGCGTCATGACCGTTGCCGCCCTGGTCTGTGTTGTCTTTTTCGGAGAGCTTTTCAGCATACGTCCCCTGACGCTGCAGACCGCGCTGGTTCTGGCAGTATTCCTTCTCCTCGCCCAGCCCGCCATGCATCTGGCCCTGTGGCTGTTTGAGCAGGGTAACCGTCTGTACCGCCGCCTGAAGAAATACGGAACGGAAAACAATTAGCCAAAATCCGTCGCGGCAGATAATCCGGAATGTTTCCGGGCAGTAACTGTGAGTGGTACTGAACAGTTACAAAAAAATCTTATTTCTTTCTTAAATCCATTGATTCACTGGCAAAAACGCGCCATAATCATAGTATAAAGAGTAACGTTTCAGACCGGAATGTTGCGGCCGTTTCAAAATGGAAAGGACGTGTTGCCGATGGACATTACATTGTCGGAGGATATTGACGCAGAGTATCTTGAGGATGTTGCCGACATCCTCACAAATAAAGAATTTCTGGCCCTGAACAGCTACAGACACCATGTGGCCACGACAAGGCTGATGCACAGTATTAATGTTTCCTATATCTCGTGGCTTACGGCAAAGAAGCTGGGATGCGACGCCCAGGCAGCCGCCAGGGCGGGGCTGCTTCATGATTTCTTTCTGTATGACCCCAGAGAGGGCAGGCCCTCCAGGGAGCTGCAGGCCTTCTGCCATCCCAAGGTAGCCGCCAGGACCAGCAGGGAAACCTTTGAAATTTCCGAAAAAGAAAGGGACGCCATACTGTCCCATATGTTCCCGCTGGGACCCCTTCCCAAATCCCGGGAAGCATGGATTATATCCGGCGCGGACAAAATATGCGCCTGTGCGGAAGTCTTCCATATTACGATTGCACTGGCAAGAGACGGACGCGTGGCAGTCAGCCCGGCGTAAGGATGAAGGTTTTCTTTCCAACTGCATAAAGAGTGCCGGAGAGGGCGCTTTTCAAGGCGCTGTTTCCCTCACGGCAGTACAAAGGACCGGCCGGGTTTATCCCGCGCCGATCCTTTGCTTTTTTGTCCTCCTATAGTAAAGCGGCCTCCGCTGCCTGCCGGGCCTGAAGCCTGCTGCCCGCCTCATTGTCATGCAGTCCGTCAGGCTCACATCTGGCAGCCTCACATCCACCTGTTAAATTACGGTATTCCCTTATCCGTTAAATATAGTACTCCCTGCCTGCGATTTCCTCTGCGTCAAATCCCAGCACATAAGAAACCCCTTTTTCCGCAGTGAAGCTAACCATGCCGTCCTGCGCCCTGACGTTTACGCCGGGACCGCTTACTCCGGCCAGCCCTTTTGCCTTCACACAGCATGGGCCGCCGATAAGGGCTTTGATTTCTCCGGTCCGAAGCTTTCCCCTGTCCCAGGAAGCCGATACCTCAAAACCGCCCCTGGCGCGCATTCCCCGGAAATGGCCGTCAGCCCAGTCCACCGGCACCGCAGGAAGGAGCTCAATGAAGCCCTGGTGACTCTGCAGAAGCATTTCCGCGATTCCGGCTCCCAGACCGAATATGGCGTCAATCTGCTGGTTCACATTGGTCATCATTCCCGCTCCCAGACCCTCTCCCGTGCTCTTTAAAAGATGGCCACATTCCAGTGGATTCTTGAACCGGGCCATCAGGCAAATCTTCCAGGAGCCGGGCCAGCCGCCCTGTTTTCTGGCATGAAGAAGCCTTCTTTCCAGGCTGCGCCTGGCCGCTTCAAATAACTCCGGTGTTCTGGTTTCCGTAATCAGTTCTCCCGGATAGACAGGGTACATATGGGAGGTGTGGGACATTCCCGGCGTACACTCCTCGTAATCCTCATACCATTCCAGCAGTTGTCCGAAGCGTCCGGTACGAAGAGGCGGGAATTTTTTCATGGCTTCCTGAGCCTGTGCAGGGACAGGATCGTCCTCCAGCTTGAGAATATCGGCAGCCTGCGCCACATTGGAAAACAGCTCACGCAAAATACTCATATCCATCGTGGATCCGATTGTCACCGCGCTGATCCTGGGGTGATTGGGCGAACATCTGCTTTCCCTGGATACCTCATCGATAAGCTCAATTACCGTATCCTCCCCATCCGTGATGAATTTGTTTTCCGGGGAAAGGGAAGGCGCCGTCACCAGATAGCCTTCCTTATTTTCCACAAGGAAATCCAGCATAAATACCGCAGCCTCCCTGAGCACCGGATACATTTTCCGCAGGAATGCCTCATCCCGGGTAAATTCATAATGCGTCCAGATATGCTGGCACATCCATGCGCCTCCGAAGGGCCACCAGCTCCAGGAAGCATCCTCACAGCTTGGCTCCGTAGAACGCCACAGATCCGCATTATGGTGGGTTACCCAGCCCCTGCTATGATAATAGCCTTCGGCTGTCTGTTTCCCGCTTTCGGAAAGCTCCGTCAGCAGATCCATCATGGGCAGATGGCATTCGGGAAGCCCCAGCGCTTCACAGGGCCAGTAATTCATTTCCACATTAATGTTATTGGTATAATTGCTGGACCAGGGAGGCGCGGGCGTATCATTCCAGATGCCCTGCAGGTTCAGCGCCTGTGTGCCCGGCCGGGAACCGGCAATGGTCAGATATCTGGAATACTGCAGCAGCAAGGCGGCCAGGGACGGATCATCCACACCCTCGGCGCAGTAGGCCAACCGCTGTGTTGTGGGCAGGTTCCCGCTAAGCTCCCGTCCCAAATCCAGATCCAGCCGGTTATAAAGAGACTGGTAATCCGAAATATGCCTGTTTTTTATGGAAGCATAGCTTATGGACTTTGCGGCAGCCCCGACTGTGCTCCCGTACGCTGCCTCAAGGCTGTCCAGATCTTGCCGGATCTGTTTCAGAAGCTTTCCTGCATCCCTGTCACGCTCTTTACGGAAACCTGCATAATTCGTTTTTGCCTGTACGGCAATCAGCGCATAGCCTGCATGGTTCACATATACCCTGGCCCCGTCGGAAAAAACCCTCCCGTCACAGGATACCACTCTGGCGCAGCAGGCAAAACGTATGGCATCCGATTCCTCCGGCGCCTTGTAGATGAAGCGGGGCGTAACCGCCGTATAATTGGGTTCCGCATGATCAGGGGCAATCCCTGTCAGATAAGCCTCCCCGTCCTGTGTCCCGTTAACATAATGCAGCGAGGAGTCCAGGCCAAAAGCGAAATCCAGCAGTTTTTCTCCCTCCGCTCCGCCTTCTTCCCTTTCTGCGGTACAGTAAATAAACGCTTTATTATCAGGAAAGCTGACAAAATATTCCCTGGTATAACGGATGTTATCCCTCACCCAGGAAACAGTCTCCAATGCAGTTCCAAGCTGCAGCTGCCTTCTGTAATCGCTGATATCATCCTTTTGTGGCTCTATCACCATCTTCAGCGGCATATTCCGTCTGTTATTTGCCTGCCCCACAGTTAAATGCAGGCTTGCCAAAGGCAGATACGCTTCAAACCAGCGCCCTTCCATATCATTATTAATGATATTGTTGGCTTCCTTCACCTTTCCTTCCAGGGAAAGCCTTCTTGCCTCTTCAAATTTGTCATAATGCTGAGGATTCAGATAGAATTCCTCGCTGCCCGACCAGAGAGTATCGTCGTTGATGTAGACCTCTTCCAGCGGCGCGCCTCCCATCACCGACATGCCAAGCCTGCCATTGCCCAGATAATGGGCGTCACAGAATTTTTCCGCAGGCTTATCTTCCCAAAGCAGATAATCCTTCATTCCCTTGTTTCCCCTTTCCCCGCTGCCCAGTTAATTCTTTTTATGTGCGGCAGCCTATCTTCTTTGTACCACATTCGGGGAAAAATGGAAAGGAACATTTCTTCACATCCGGTTACAATATTTCAGGCGTTTTCCTCTTCCATGAACATAAGCGCTCCTTCTGTCTCCAGCTCCGGAGCCTCCTCCATATCCTCCGCGCTGTCCGTAAGCGCACTGCTTTTCCAGACACCTTTTTTATAGAAGGAAAGGGAAAGCACCATGGCCACCATCCAGCCAATCGGCCAGGACAGCCAGATTCCAAGCGTCCCGAAGGGGCCTGCCAGAATAAATGCCAGGATAACGCGAAGCAGCAGATCCGAAAATGTAGCTATCATAAAAGACTTCATTGCGCCGGCGCCGCGCAGTACACCATCCGCCATCAGCTTCAGGGAAATCACGAAATAGAAGGGCGATACAATTTTTAAAAATTCCATGCCCGTTTCCATTGCTACCGTGCTGCCTTCATTCATAAACAGGGACAGCATGACGTGGCTGCCGAAGAAAAAAGCCACAAAAAAGGGCACCGTAATAATCAACGCCAGCTTCACAGCTGCGCCAAAGCCCGCTTTCACTCTCCCCTGCTTTCCCGCGCCCAGATTCTGTGCCGTAAAGCTGCTCGTTCCGTTTCCCAGCGTGGTCAGGCTGGTGATGGCGAAGGTATTCAGCTTAATCGCTGCAGAGTAACCGGCGATAACAGAAGAACCAAAGGAATTTATCAGGCCCTGGATGAAAATATTTCCGATAGAGATAAAGGACTGTTGCAAAATACTGGGCACTGCGATCCTGCTGATTTTCCCAAGCATATTCCAGGAAAACAGCGCTGCCTTACCAGTCGTTTCAACAGAGGCCAGCCTTCTTTTCAGGGTAACGAGCGCCAGCACGCAGGCAACGCCCTGGGCAAGGAAGGTAGCCCAGGCCACACCGGCCACGCCCCAGTGGAAAACCGCCACAAAAAGCGTATCCAGTAAAATATTTCCGATGGAGGAACCAATCAGAAAATACAGCGGCGTTTTGGAATCCCCCAGGGAGGTAAAAATTCCTGTTGCCACATTATACAGGAAAAGGAATACAAATCCGCCGATGTAAATCCGCAGATACAGATCCCCGTCCGCAAAAATATTATCCGGTGTGTTGATCATCACCATCAGGCCTCTGCTGCCCAGAAGCCCTGCGACAGTAAGCACAAGGGAAAGAGCCAGGGAAGCGATCAGCGTGGTGGACACCGCCGTTTTCATTTTGTCATACCATTTCGCGCCGAAATACTGAGAAATCACTACGGAGCAGCCAATATTGCTTCCCACGGCAATCGCCATAAAAATCATGGTTATGGGATAAGAAGCCCCTACCGCAGCCAGCGCGTCCTCTCCTGCAAATTTCCCCGCAATCACGCTGTCCGCAATATTATACATCTGCTGGAAAATCACGCTTACAAACATAGGAATCGAAAATTTCCACAGTACGCTCTGCGGGTCTCCTACCGTCAGGTCCTTATTCATCACTCTTACCTCTCTCATTCTGCCGTCATGCCGGCCATTTCTGTTCTGTTCCGGCTTCCTGGCCGCCAGCGGGTTACTATGCAGCCTGCAGCCGCTCTGTAATTACAACCACCCTGTAACTGCATCCATATTGTAACACCGGCGGACAAAACCTCCGCATAACATTTGCCTTTCAAACCGTCCTGTATTATACTACTTCTAAAAAGATAAATAAAATCAATCATTTCTATGTATTACATAGATTTTATCTATAGTTGTATCTTTTCATGATATAAACCGGGATAAATGCTGGCGAGGGCAGCGTTGGAAAAGCAGAAATATATCTGCCTATGAGAGGAATACCGAATGAGCGTGAGCTTTGATTCTTACAAAACTTTTTATTATGTTGCCAGGCTGGGAAGCTTTACGGAGGCCGCAAAGGCGCTTTACGTGACCCAGCCCACAGTCACCCACGCCATACAGATGCTGGAACAGGAGCTGGACTGCGTGCTGTTCCAGCGCTCCCGCAAGGGTGTTTCCCTGACCCCCGAGGCCGCCATGCTCTATGAGCATGTCAGGGCCGCCTGCGAGCACATTTTTGAAGCGGAAAGCGCGCTGAAAGCAAAAAAGAAACTGCTGGAGGGCCAGGTGAGAATCGGCGCCAGCGAAACCACCCTGCACTTTTTCCTGCTGCCCTTCCTCAAGGAATTTAAAACCCTGCATCCCGGGGTGAAGATCAAGGTGAGCAACAGCAGCACCCCCACTGCCCTGGCGGCCCTGCGTTCCGGCCATATTGACTTCGCTATTTTGGTCATGCGTCCTGGTTATAAGGGGGCTTTCCTGCCACAGGATAAATTCTCCGTTACCAGGCTGGCAGGCTTTCAGGATATTTTCATCGCCGGAAATGACTTTTCCGATTTGGCCGGCCGAAGCGTCACGCCGGGGGAGCTTTGCGGCTACCCTTTTATCTGCATGGAGCCGGGCACCGTCACCAGACAGTTCCTGGATGATTTTCTTCTTCAGTTCCATCTGGCCGTAAGCCCGGACATCGAGCTGGCCACCACCGACCTGATCACCCCTATGGCCGCCAATAATCTAGGTGTGGGCTTTGTCCCCCGCGCCTTCGCCCGCAGTGCGCTGGAGGAAGGAAGCGTCTTTCAAATCCGGCTGACGGAAACGGTTCCCGAACGGGAGATCTGCGTCATATCCCGCACCGATACACCGCTGTCCCTTGCCGGGAATGCCTTTTTGCGGCTGTTTTCTGATTTTGCAGAACCTTCCTGTATAAAGAAGGACTGCCGGTAAGCAGCAATCCCTGATAATTGTGTCACCCCGCGCATGTCCTGGCAGTCAATCTTTCCCTGGCCTTACCCGAAGTCCACACTGTCAACTGCCACTCCCATATATTTTTCCCACAGCTCCCATTCTCCGCGCCCTGCGGCTTCCTCCAGCTCTGCCAGCAGCCTTACCCTGACAGCGCTCCTGTGGATAAAGCAGGGATTGGGATCATTGAAAAATTCCTCGCTCTTTTCCAGGATAATCTCTTCCTTCAGCGGCAGATCGGTCAGCGTTCCCCTGTAAACTTCATGTTCTCCCAACCGGACGCAGATTTCATTCTCCTGCTTTTTCTTTTTCCCAAACATGGTTCTCCCCCTAAATCAGCATATACAGAGAAAATACAGCAAACACAATAAACAGCGCCGCATAGCACAGCTTTACCGCCGGCATCCGCCGCAGGCTTCCTTCCGACAGCGCCAGGATGCTCTTCCCTCCTGCCACCAGAAGAATGATGAGCAGCGCAGGAATACACATAGCTCCCACATACAGGCAAAAGACGAAGACCGGAATGCCCTTCTGCGCATCCGTCTGCACCCAGCGCAGTATGGAAGCCAGATAAATCTGTCCTGTGCAGAAAAATTCCCCCAGGGAAACCAGCACGCTCCCGCCGAATACGGCCAGGAAAAGCAGCCCTCCCAGCCCCGGACGGACTGCGGACTGCAGAAGCTTTTCATTCCATCTGCGCAGCCCTGCGGGAAGCTGCATTCTGACCTTCCCATAATTTCCTCTTTTTATCTGGACAAAATCCCAGATGTTTCCCAGTGCCGCTGCCAGGCAAAAGCATACCAGTATTACATTCAATATATTCCGGGCCAGTCCGAAGGCCTCCAAGGGTATAGCCGATGCGGCTGCGGAAACTGCCAGTCCCAGTCCCAGATAAGCCGCAAATTTTCCAGCCAGGAAACAGAAACCGTACCGCAGGAAACGGCCGCCGGCCGCCGCAAGCAATGAAAGGAACAGAAGCGTCATGGAAAGCGCACAGGGATTCAGGCCATTCAGCAGCCCCGTAAGAAGGATGCTCCCGACAGAAACCGCTCCTTCGAAGCCTTTTCCCGCCGCGCTGCCAGGCACCCGTCCCCCATCCGCCGGCCTGCCGTCCGAAGGCAGATACAGCGCCCCAAGGCCTTCCAGTGCATTGATATACTCTTCCAGCCTCCCGCTGCGGATCTGTTTTTCTCCAGCAAGATAGTGAGTTCCGATAAATACCACAGGCACCTTCTGATCTGCCGACGGCACCTGGAAGGAGTCATACAACTCCATCAGGTAGTCCGCATTGTCCTCCTCCATCACGGAAATTTCACCAAGCTCAACGGGATAGCTCCTCCCGTCCGCTACAGCTTCCGTCGGCAGTCCTGCCAGATATTCCTTTGCCTTCTCACAGCTGTTGCAGCTTTCCGTGGTAAACAGCAGAATATGTATGGAATCCTGGGTTTTCCAGCGGAAACCGCTTTCGCCGCTTCCATTCATTCCGGCGGTTCCCCCGTTGACAGCATCTTCTTCCCCGGTCTTTACCACTCCGTCTACGGCTGCTTCCCTTTCCTCTTGCGCCCCGTATCCGGCTGTTTTCCCCGACTCTGCCTCTCCGCTGCTTCCTTTTTCAGCAGCCAACTTAAGGCTGTCGTATAATTCCTCTCTTATCTGGGTATAGCCAATCAGACAGCGTTCTCCTACAATTGCCAGCGGATAGGAAATATTCTCCTGAGAAATTCCCCTCTCTTCCATGAGCCGGTTCATTTTTTCCTTATTTTCGGGCCGGTAAATATAATATTCATCTATCCAGTAGGGAATGTTGTCTTGCTTTTCCGCAAGCGTATCCCTGACCAGCTCCCTGAATTTTTCACCCTCGTGGCAGGATTCACAGGGATTATTATGGAAAAAATAAATCACTGTTTTTTCCGGTTCCGTGTCCGCATCAGCCTCTTTTTTCCCCGCTGTCCACAGTCCAAAGAAACCTGCCGCCGCCAACAACACAAT
Organism: Eisenbergiella massiliensis; assembly: GCF_003435485.1. Lineage (NCBI taxonomy): Bacteria > Bacillati > Bacillota > Clostridia > Lachnospirales > Lachnospiraceae > Eisenbergiella > Eisenbergiella massiliensis. The sequence continues at coordinate 625,873 of NZ_QVLV01000001.1, read as the reverse complement.
AACAAGAACCGCTGCCGCTGCTTTCCTCATACTCCCGCCCCTGCCTTTACTCTGAATTCACCAGCTGTTTACCACTGTCCGGTATCTGCACATTTAACTGAATTATAGCTTTTCCACGTCATATACGTCAATAGCCATGCTGCCGTTCAACAGCCAATCCCGGCTACCTGCTCCATACGAACCGTACATAACTTCTGCCCTCCCATACGATGCTTCCACTCCTCTGCCCGCCCAATTTCCGGCATACAGCCAGAGAAGCGCTATTCCTCTCCGCCGCCAGCGCCTGCACCCGCTCAAATCCCAGCTCCCGGAATCCATACTCCAGTATTGCGCCACAGGCCTCCATACAGTACCCCTTCCTCTGTGCCTCCCGGGCAATAATGAAGCCAAGTTCCGGTTCATCGAACCCTTCCCTCATAAAAAACCCCGCTCTTCCCACACATCTGCCCGATTCCCTCTCCGCAAGCATCCAAAGCCCAAATCCGTAAAAAGGATAGGCCCGTTCTATATAAGCCCTGACATATGCCCGCTCCTCCTCCCTATCCTCCGACAGCCCATCCATAACATCCTCAATTCCCGGCTGGTCATAGATCCGGTACAGCGCATCCAAATCCTCCTCTGTCATTTCCCGGACAATAAGCCGGTCCGTCTGCAGAATCTCCCAGGGCTCCTTCACATGCCGCTGATAGACCTTTTCCAGGAAATCTCCGTCCAGTCCTTCCAGACCTTCCACCGCATAAGGAATATCCCCCCATATTTTGCCCCTGTTTTCTTCTGTCAGATACAACAAAATACAGGCGTCTTCTCCCGCTGCCGCCCTGACCGCATCAGGCCTGTCCGTAATGTAGACGGCGGCGTCTTTCCCGGAAGCTTTTCCATCAGCAATCCGGCCCGCCCCAACCGTTTTATCCGTCCTGTCTGTCTTATCCGTCCTGTCTGCCTTATCCGCTTTGTCTGCCTTATCCGCCTTATCTGCATTTTCCGCCTTATCTGCCCGTTTTTTCCCCCTACACAGCCCTGTATCCACCAGCAGCTCCGTCTGATACAGTGCAAGCTTCTCCCTAAGTTCCTTTATTTTATCTTCCGCCGCCTCTTTTTCCAGCGACACAATCACTTTTTCCAACATAAACCGGTTAACTCCCTTTACGAATTCCCGCATTTCGGCTACAATAGACCTGTCGGCCATGCGCCTTGCCGCATAGGCTTATTGCAACGTAACTGTGAGGACATTGAACAGTTATATTGTAACCAAATAAATACCAGAAAGGAAGTTTTATTTATGGCACAGAATCCCGTTGTAACAATCACCATGGAAAACGGAAATGTTATAAAGGCAGAGCTTTATCCTGAAATCGCCCCTATTTCCGTAAATAACTTTATCAGTCTGATCAATAAGAATTTCTATGACGGGCTGATTTTCCACAGAGTCATCAAAGGCTTTATGATCCAGGGCGGCGACCCGGTTGGTAACGGAACCGGCGGCCCCGGCTACTCCATTAAAGGAGAATTCTCCCAGAACGGTGTAAAAAATGACCTGAAGCACACAGAAGGCGTTCTTTCCATGGCCCGTTCCATGGCTCCCAACTCCGCAGGCAGCCAGTTCTTCATCATGCATAAAAATTCACCCCATCTGGATGGCTCCTATGCAGCCTTCGGAAAGGTCATCGAAGGAATGGACGTGGTAAACAGCATCGCTGAAACCCGCACGGATTATTCCGATCGCCCGCTTGAGGATCAGCGCATCAAAACCATGACCGTGGAAACCTTCGGCGTGGATTATCCGGAACCGGAAAAAATGTAAGCTGTAGCCGTCCGGGCAGCCGGATGGTTACACAGGCTTTTCCCCAAAATTTCAGCCGGAGCCGGAAAGCGTATTTACGCAGCAGTTCAGACAATCCTGAACCTGCTGCCGCTTCCGGCTCCGGCTGAATTATGGACATTTCCTCACTCACACCGCAGCATATAATAATCACCATAGGCTGTCCCATCATGGCCTTTCAGCTTTTCCGCCGTCTCCTTAAATCCCAGACATTCCAGAGCCTTCCGCCTCTCCGCCGCTTCCTTCACCGCCTTGGTGGAAACAGATTCACACCCGAACAGCTCCGGCGCCTGCTCCAGCAGCGGCTCCAAAATACTGCATATCACATCTTCCTTCTCATACTCACTTTTTAAATCCAGCCGCAGCAACCCCGTCTTATTAAAAAAATCATCCGCCATCCTGCAGAACATTTCAATCGTTCCCACAGCCCTGCCGCTGCTCCGGTCAAAAATACTCCATCTGACAAATGCCCTGCTCCGGTAAGAAGCTTCCCAGAAGTTTATCTCTGCCTGCATCTGCTCCAGCGTCCTGTAAAAAAAATTGTCCCCGTTACAGTTATCACTGTTGAAAAAAGGCACCGCCTTCTCATCAGAATAAACCTCCAGAAGCTCCTGAGCATCCGCCATCACCGTTCTTTGCAGCAAAAAAGCCTCGTTTCCCAATACCGGACATTCTACATACACATCTTTCATATTGCCCTTCCCTTTCCCACCGTTTTTCCCAATGTTTTGCTTAACCTTTCACTTGATGTTTGATATACTGTTTTACCTGATGTTCTGCTTAACCTTTTACTTAATCACCTGCACTGTCCCTTCCGTTCTCTCAGCGCCGAGATACGCCCCGAACCGTTTCCATGCATCCGCCAGAGACTCCCGCATATCCATGTCACCCCCGCAGCCTTCCTCCCACCACCAGTTTTTAATCCGCAGCACAGAATCCCCCTGCCGGTACTGCTCCGGCTCAAACCTTCCCGCAAACCGGCTTCCATACAAGACAGGCAGTACATAGTAACCGAATTTTCTTTTATCTGCGGGCAAATATACCTCCCAGCTGTAGGTAAAATCAAACAGCATCCGCAGCATCTCCCTGTCCCACAAAAGATTATCCAGCGGCGCCATAAAAGTCGTCCTTCCCTCCTGAAACGGCCTGTTCAGAACATCCGCATCCTCTGTGCGCATATAAAAAGGCTCTTCAATCCCCTCCACCCGGAATTCCCGCAGCTCACCCCTATCCAAAAGCTGCCGGATACACGCTCCACGCCGCTCCCTATCCGATACAAAGTGCCCCAGCCAGGCGCCTCCGTTTTTATTCCACAGCATTCCTACACTGCCAATCCTGCGCTTCACATACCATCGGAAAAAAGCTGACTCTCCATCCTCTCCCTGGAATTCCTCTGTCCTTACTTCGTGAAACAGATTTTCAGTAAAATCAAATATCTTCTGAGTGCCTGTTTTTCCCGCAACCGACAGCTCACCCGTATTGTAAAGATAATCCAGCGCCGAGCTGGACAGCTTTTTCGGCCCCCACCTTCCCTTCCGGTTACAGCCGATGGAAAAATCCTTCGCCTGGGCAGGCCCATTCCTGCGGATATCCTCTCGTATCACATCCAAAAGCTCCAGCGCTTCCGTCTGTCCCCGGCGCCGCATCACAGCCGCCGCGCCATCCGCCGCCGCTTTCCTGACCCGCGCCATCCTTCCGAAATCCTCCGTCCTGTAAATGCACATCATCTTGTCATAACCATCCACCAGGCTCCGATCCGTATACAAAAGCTCCTCCAACAGCCTGGGCCGATAGCCCACAATTCTTGACTGCAATACTAAGTCCGCATTCCGCCCCGCCACATTCAGCGGATCGTACTGAATACATCCCACGCGGTTCATAAACCGCATGATCCCATCCTTTCCCGACAGCCCCTGGCCGCCGTCCAGTCCATGGTACTTCACCAGGAAACGCCTGGCCTCCTCTTTTGATATACAATTGCTGCCAGCTGTCATACCTGCCCTTCCTCTCCTGCATTTCTTACATTATACCAGCCAAAGTATGACAGCTGTATGTCATAGTTGCCCTGCCCGGAATTTTAGCAGCAGAAATATTCATAACAGACGGGGCCTGACCATCATAACTATTCATCTCCGGACCTTAATGAATCCACATCAGACATAATCTCATAATAATGATAATCCCCGCTAATCCGATCACACTCCGGAAAATGTTTATATTCGGTTTTTATATAACGCATGCCGCTTTTCTGCATAACACGCAAGCACCTCCCTGCAGTCCCGGCAAATCCGTTCCTTCAGGCTTTCCGGCTCCAGAACCTTTATCTGGTTTCCCAGCCCCAGAATTGTCCCATACCAGAAATGCTCATTTTCCGGCACCCTGAGCCGCATTATGAAATCCCCGTTTTCCTTCTCCTCCTCAATTTCACCCTTCAGGTATTCCATGCATTTTACCTTTACCTTCTTCCTGCCCTCCAGCCTGATGTCCAGCTGTTTTCTTGTATCCGGCCGGCTGCGCAGTATTTCCGCCGCCTCCCCTGCATCATGCTTTTGCCGCATTGCCTCCTCCATACAGCAAAGTGTGCGCATCCTCACCAGCTTAAACAGACAGTAGCTTTCCTTTTCCGGATAATATGCTGCCAGATACCAGGCGTACCATTGAAAAATACAGGCGGCAGGCTCCACCTCAAACTGCTTTTCCCTGTCTTCGGCATTCGTATAAAAAAAAGACAGCTTTTTCCCCTGATCCATGCATTCCCTGATAATTGCCAGCTTTCCGCTGATGCCGTTTTCCTCCCTGGCCACGCTGAAGTCAAGGATTACCTCCGGAGCGGATGTTCCCGCCAACGCCTTCATTTTTTCAAGCGTATCTTCGGCCGTTTCTTCCTCGTAGGCGGAAAGCAGGCCCTGCAGCGCCGCCACAATATGCTGATAATCCATCTGCTCTGCGGTCTGGCGTTCCATGCAGAAGGTATCCAGTATTTCATAGCCGCCGTCGGCGCCCATACTCGCCGCAACAGGGATTCCCGCCATACACAAGGCTTCAATATCTCTTTGAATCGTACGTACTGAAACCTCAAAGCGCTTTGCCAGGGTACTGGCGCTGGTTTTCTCATGATTCAAAAGATAAATTGTGATTCCCAGAAGTCGGTCCAGCTTCATTTTCACCTCCATCGTCTGCTATTACAGACGTATAAAACATGTTTTTTTCTGTCAGTTTTTGCCAAAAACAGCGTTCATATTTTGTTCATATTTATTTTAAAGAAAGTTAATCTGCCAATCACTGTTTAGACACTTCTCTTTACTATACTATAAACATAAGATGAAGCGAGAAAAACATACAACTTCATCTTCCCTCCTTTAGCGTACAACAAAACTTTTTATAAATAGCTTTTTCATAATAAATGCCAGGTAAACAGTTACCTGGCATCCTCCCTGTCCAGGGGAGTTTTTTTGCGTTTTTTGAAGTCAAATCAAATAAAATTCCTTCCGGCTTCCCTCTCCGCCGCTGCTTATCCTTCCCTCTGCGTCCACAGTAATCTGCGTATAGTGGGAAGGCGATTCATAATCCCTGCTGTATCCGTCGTCATCATACAGCTCATAGGAGCCTTCCTTTTCCACAAAGCCCAGAAGTCCAAGATGATCAAAATCCACCTTTTCCACACAGCTTCCGCCCTTTGACATGGGAACCAGATGATCCGGCCGGATAAAGAAAACCACCTCATCCAGAGCGATATGCACATAATGGTGGCCCTTTTCCAGAACCTCTTCCTTCCTGTCCTCAGGCCCCCGGAAACGTACCAGCTTCATTCTCTCCGGCAGATATACATAACGCCCCTTTGCGTTCTGCTCATACACAGGAGCAATCATAATGCTTTCGCCTACCATCAGCTGATCCTCCACACGGCGGGCAAAGCGATCCCCGGCGTACACAAAGGACAGCGGGCGGAACATCATTTCATCTCTCAGCGCTGCCTTCATATATTCACTGTACAGGTAGGGAAGCAGACAGTAGCGCAACGCAATTATTTTCCGGAAGCTCCCTGTCTGGGTAAAACGGTAAACCTCCTGCCGTCTTGTCCCCCAGGCAGAATGGTTGCGCATCAGCGGCGTGAAAATTCCCAGCTCCAGCCAGCGCATGAGCAGTTCCTCCGTTGTATCCGCGCCGAAGCCTCCGAGATCAGCCCCTGTGTACAGGAAACCGCACATATTCAGGGAAGGCATCATATGCAGATTCAGCAGGATATGGGACCACCAGGAAAGATTATCCCCCGTCCAGATGCCGCCGTAACGATGCATCCCGATATAGGAGGAACGTGAAAACATAAGAATCCTCTTATTCGGCTCCAGCTCCTCAAACGCCTCTCCCGCAGCACGGGTCATATTGTATCCGAACAGATTATGTACCTTATCATGCCTTACCCTGCCATCCTTATGCTCATGGTAAAAAAGCTTATAATCCTCTTCATTATTGCTCAGTCCGCCAACCAGCCTGTTCAGGGACGCGGAGGCTTCATTATCCAGATTGATCCCCCTGAATTCCTCCAGCTGCTCAAAAACCTCCTGCAGATGCTTTTCGGAATAAAAAATAGCCGGTTCATTCATATCATTCCAAAAGCCCTCAATCCCCTGATCAAGAAGCACCTTATATTTTCCGCCGAACCATTTTCTCGCATCCGCATTGAGCATATCCGGAAAATGCACACGCCCGGGCCATACGCCGGCCACAAATTCACTACCGTCCTCTTCCTTGCAGAAATATCCGCCCGCCATGCCTTCCTCGTAAATATCATAGCCCTCTTCTATTTTCACACCCGCGTCGATTATCGGCACCAGATGGATTCCCTGCTCCTTCATCTCTTCCGCAAAGCCCGCAAGATCCGGGAAGGTTTCCTCATTTACGGTAAAATCCTTATACTTGACCATATAATCAATATCCAGATAAATGCTGTCCAGGGGAATACCGGCCTCCCTGTGCTTCTTCACCACCTCCCGGATTTCATCCTCATTCATGTAGCTCCATCTGCTCTGTCCATAGCCGAAAGCCCACTTGGGCGGAATGTAGCTGCGTCCCACAAGCCCGCGGAACTGCTTCGCGATGTCCTCCGGCCCCTCCCCTTCGATCACATAAACATCAATATCCCCTGTCTGTGCTTCTATGAGCATCACGTTCCTGTCGGTATAACCAATATCAAAGGTAAGCTTACCCGGATAATCAAAAAACACGCCAAAGCATTCCTTTCCATCCACTATAAGGAAATTATGGGCGCCGTAAAGAGAGCGCTTGTCCTCCCTGTGGTTCGGATCATCGCTGCATTTGCTTTCATAAATCCAGCCGCGCTTATTGATTCCGCGCACATTTTCCCCAAGGCCGAATACAATATCCTCCTCCGCCATCCTGTAGGAAAATTTTCTTCCCTCTTCCTGGGAAAAATAAGGCAGCTCTCCCTGCCAGCTTTCATAGGCTCCGGTAACCGCCTCCGTATCAAAGGGGGCTCCATAGGTTATTTTCTTTATCATCCTTCTGCATCCTTTCTGCGGTATTGCCATAATTTGATAACACCCTTTTGCAAAACCTCAATTCCGCCGGTTCCTTCTGCCAGCCCGGTTCCTTCTGCCAGCCCGGCTCCCTGGCAAAACCTTTTCACCTTCCTGGTAATCCTGGTAAAACCGGCTCTTTTTTATACTATAACCGTGCAGGTCCGTAACTGTCAATCCGAATATTATTGACTGTCAGGATGAAAATTTTTTTAATAATATGCATCAGCATAAAGCTGCAGGTACACCGTCTTCCATTTTTAATTCTTATCTGCATGGCTGTTCCGCACAGTTCCCGCAGCAGGCAGAAAATCACCCGCCGCCCCCGCTGTCCCGGCCCATCTATTTAAAAAGAGCGCCGGCATACTGCCGACGCTCTGATTTTATCTGTAATTATAAACCTGTGAAAGTCCGATAAATACGCAAGCGCATTCATCCGGCCTGTCCCCGTAAGAAATAAAACCTATATTCAGGCTTTTCCAACGGAACCGAACATTTCCATTTTCTCTTTCACGGTATCCTTGATAGCCTGTGCTCCGGGAGCAAGAAGCTTACGAGGGTCGAAGCCCTTGCCTTCCTGATCCTTGCCTTCTTCGATGTACTTTCTGGTAGCTGCTGCGAAGGAAAGCTGGCACTCTGTGTTAACATTGATCTTGGAAACGCCGAGGGAGATAGCTTTCTTGATCATGTCTTCCGGGATACCTGTGCCGCCGTGAAGAACGAGAGGCATGTCCCCTGTCAGCTGCTGGATAGCATCCAGAGTTTCGAAGGAAAGTCCCTTCCAGTTTGCAGGATATTTTCCATGGATGTTGCCGATGCCTGCTGCCAGGAAATCGATTCCCAGATCAGCGATCATCTTGCATTCCTGAGGATCTGCACATTCGCCCATTCCGATAACGCCGTCTTCTTCACCGCCGATGGAACCAACTTCAGCTTCGATGGAAAGTCCTTTTTCATGAGCTGCTGCAACCAGTTCTTTAGTCTTGGCAACGTTCTCTTCAATAGAATAATGGGATCCGTCGAACATGATGGAAGAAAAGCCAGCTTCGATGCACTTGTAGCAAGCGTCATAGCTGCCATGGTCAAGGTGAAGAGCTACGGGAACAGTGATGTTCATCTCTTCCAGCATTCCGTTAACCATACCAACTACAGTCTTGTATCCGCACATGTATTTGCCAGCGCCTTCGGATACACCGAGGATTACAGGAGAATTCAGTTCCTGTGCTGTCTGCAGAACGGCTTTTGTCCATTCCAGGTTATTAATGTTGAACTGGCCGACTGCATAGTGGCCTGCTTTTGCTTTGTCGAGCATTTCTTTAGCTGATACTAACATTTTATTTACCTCCGTTAAATTGTAAAATAAATTCCCTTTACTGGTGTTATTATAACCCATCTTCTTCAAAAAGGAAATAAGGAAAGTTAAACTTTTCACATAACTTGCCTGAATATAACTGTTCAGTCCCTCCACAGTTACTGCCCAAAACACAGCGGACCGGAAGCACTGCCTTAAATCAACACATTTTCAGGCCAGGGAACCCTGATTTCCAGAGCCTGCTTCCGGTTTTCCATATCCACTACCCTGTGGCGCCCTCCGAATTCCCCGTCCAGGGTCCAGGCAACCTCTTCTTCGGATTCAATATGAAGGGAAGCCGTCTTAAAGCAGTACATCTGATCCGTATCTATGTTCCTGTTTACAAGATCAGTAAGGATCTGGTTCAGCTCAATGGCGTTGGTGGGGCGCTTAATCAGGGTCACTTCGAATTCCCCGTCATCCAGTTCCACATATTTTCCGGTGATCCGCTTGAAGCCTCCCACGGACATGGAATTGGTAATCATACCGAAAATGAAGTCGCCTTCAATCTCCAGGTTCTCCGCCGTCACCTTCATCTGATAGGATTTGATGGAAGGCAGGCGCTTCATCCCTTCCAGGATATATGCCATATGTCCCAGGACGTTCTTATATTCCTGCTTCGTCTCATAGGAAACATCGGTAAAAAGCCCAAAAGCCGCAATGTACACAAACGTGTCGTCATTAAAGGCGCCGATATCGCAGGCAAAGGGTCTGCCGCCGACCACTGTTTCCGCGGCGGCCTTCATATTCCTGGGAATCCCCAGGCTGTTGGCGAAATCATTGGTGCTTCCCGCCGGGATATAGCCCACCGGAACCAGCTTGTTGCTCTTCATAATACCGGTGACCACCTCATCCAGCGTCCCGTCACCCCCGCTGCAGACAACACAATCGTATTTCTTTGACTTCTCAGCAGCCATCCTTACCGCATCCCCTGCATACTGGGTGGGATAAACGGTAACCTCATTCCCTGCCTTTACAAAAACATCTATAATATCACAAAGGTTGTTTTTAATCTGTCCCTTGCCGGCCTTTGGATTATAAATAAACAGCATTTTTTTCTTAGCCATCTCAAATCCTCCATGTTTTGCGGAGCAAAATGCGAGTCCCCTGTTTTCCTCTTTTTAATGGCCCCCTCAGAACTTCAAAAAAGGAGCATGTAAATGCTCCTTTCGCTATTATTTTAAAGCCTTTTCTTCATTCAGTTGCTTTTGCCGCTGCAAAGATATTTTGCAATGTCTTCCACCGCAACCTCCTCGTCAGGGCCATCGGCGATTACAGTTACCATTTCGCCGCTGTCCAGTCCAAGGCTCATCATTCCCATGATACTCTTTGCGTTTACCTTCTTGCCTTCCGATTCCAGATAAACAGTACTGTCATGCTGGCTGGCCACCTGAACAAGCATAGCTACGGGTCTCGCTTCCAGTCCGCCGTTTAACTGAATTCTGACTGCCTTCATTTTCATAATTACTCCTCCTTTTACTGCTTTCCTTCCACTTCTGTTAACTCTTTATCCCCTGCTGTGATCTGACCTTGTCCGCCAGCTCACCCAATTTACGAAGCCTGTGATTCACACCGGACTTACCAACAGGAGGATCCAGATATTCCCCCAGCTCCCTCAAGGGGGCGTCGGGATAGGCCAGTCTGACCTCCGCCATCTCCCTCAGGCTTTCCGGGAGATTCTCAAATCCGTATTTTTGCTGCAGGAGAAGGATATCCTCCGCCTGTCTTGTGGACGCACTAACGGTTTTGCCGATATTCGCCGTCTCACAGTTCACTCTCCGATTTACAGAATTGCGCATTTCTTTTACAATCCTGAAATTTTCAAAATTCATCAGGGATACATGCGCTTCCACAATATTCAGGAAGTCTGAGATCCCGGTGCCGTCCTTCATATAAACCACCTGGTACTTCTTCCGCTGTACAATCCTCGCTTCCACTTCAAATGCAAGAAGAATGGACTGTATCTGTTCCGCCTGGAATAAATTCGTACATACAATTTCCAGATGGTAGCTCTTTCCCGGATCGCTCATAGAACCCGACGCCAGAAACGCCCCTCGCAGGAATGCCCTCTGACAACATGAATTCTTGATAAGAATCGCGCTGACAGGCGCTTTCATATCCCTCAGATGCCCTTCCCCGTCCATGAATTTAGTGGCCTGGAGAACCTGCTTTATCTGAGAGGGATCCGTAAGCTCAATCTCATAAGCCCTGGGCTTTGCACCGGTCCCGGCGCCTGCTTTTCCGCTCTTTCCGACTCTTTTTTCATTCACGCTAGTATTTATATTAAATGTTTTCTTCAATAATGTAAAGCATTTTCTGATAACCGCCTCATTTTCTGCCTGAATCAGCAGCTTTTCACCGTTAAAAATGCTCTTTTTTTCTTCATTTTGTAAATTATTACTGCCCTCCGCCGCCGTATGGCTGCCGCAGAAATGCAGTATGGATGCAAGCTCCGCCAGCTGGCAATGCCTGGCCGGAGGCGTGTGTTTCATCAGTTCTTCTTTTACTTCTCCCGAAAAAGACATATTGCGCCCTCCTGGATATGAGTCCCGCCGGCCATTTATTTCACATCCCGGTGGCTTAATGTCAGTCCATAGTTCCCTTTATCCTTCATGCGCCCGTACAGTTCATTTGCAAGCGTCACGCTGCGGTGTTTTCCTCCGGTACAGCCTATGGCAACCACCAGCTGATATTTACCTTCTTTAATATAGTTGGGGATCAGAAAATGCAGCATGTCCTCCAGCCTGTCCAGAAACTGCCCGGCCTCAGGAAAACTCATCACATAATCCTGTACGCCTTTATCAAGGCCTGTCAGATATTTCAGCTCGTCAATGTAAAATGGGTTGGGCAGGAATCTCACGTCAAAAACAAGATCCGCGTCCGCCGGTATTCCGTGCTTGAAGCCGAAGGAAACAATGCTTACTATAAGATTATTATATTCCCCGTTCTGCACAAAAATTCTGTCTATTTCTTCCTTCAGCTCGCGTGTCAGCAGCTTGGAAGTATCTATGATATAATCCGCCTGTTTTTTCATGGCGGTAAGGATTTCCCTTTCCCTGCGGATGCCGCTCTCAATCCGGTTGTCCTCCGGAGTAGCCAGGGGGTGTACCCTGCGGCTTTCCTTATAACGCTTCATCAGGGTTGCATCGCTGGCATCCATAAAAAGGATTTCAAAAACAAAGCCGTTCTGGCGCATCTTATTCAGTATTTTCATGGCATCGCCAAAGGACTGGTCGGCCCTCACATCCAGCCCCAGCGCAGCTTTGGATATTTCGTTATTGGGCATCATGAGCAGTTCCATGAACTTCTCAATTAAAGGCACCGGCAGGTTGTCCACGCAGAAAAATCCTGAATCCTCAAGCATTCTCATGGCTGTGCTCTTGCCCCCGCCGCTCATTCCCGTCACAATTACGAATCTCACCTTTTATACCTCCTGCATATCGCAGGCCTGCCTGCGATACTGCATAAATCAGTAGTTTGAAAGGAATCTTGCGCTTCCCTTCCGTATTCCGGCAGGCAGAACGAAAGCCCCTTCAGGGGCCTCCGTTTACCCGTTTCATACTGTTAAAAGCGCTGTCCACACAAAGGACAGCCGCCTAAAAATCTCCCAGGAAAATAACCTCCGGCTCCAGCGTGACTCCGAATTTTTCCTTTACAGTCTCAATGACCTCCTGGATCAGCTCCGCAATGTCCGCCGCTACTGCCGTGCCGTCATTAATCACGAAGCCGCAGTGCTTTTCGGACACCCGCGCGCCGCCGATTCTGGCGCCCCTCATACCGCTGTCCATAATGAGCTTTCCGGCAAAGTGGCCTTCCGGCCTCTTAAAGGTACTGCCCGCGCTGGCGTATTCCAGCGGCTGCTTTTCCTTCCGTCTTGCCGTCAGTTCATTCACTCTGGCAAGGATCGTCTCCCTGTCACCCTCCTGAAGCCTCATGGAAACCTGGAGCACCACATAAGGCCTGTTTTTGATTACGCTGTTGCGGTAACCGAACTCCATGGTTTCATTGTCAAGGTCCAGTATGCTTCCGTCCTTGTACATCACCTGTACGGATTCCACGATATTGCGCATTTCGCCGTCATAGGCCCCTGCGTTCATCTTGACGCCTCCGCCCACGCTTCCCGGTATGCCGGAGGCAAATTCCATTCCGGCCAGGCCGTTTTCCATAGCCGCCCTGGCGGCTGCGGACAGCAGTACGGAAGCCCCCGCCGTCAGAAGCGTCCCTTCCACTGTAAGATGGTTGAAATCACCGCCCAGCCGGATGATGACTCCCCGGTAGCCTTTATCCCCTACCAGCAGGTTGCTTCCGTTGCCAAGGATAAAATAAGGCCGCTCCACAAGATTCAGGTATTTGATTATTTTTTCCAGTTGTTTACTATTCTCGACAGTTACAAATACCTCTGCCGGTCCTCCCACCCGGAAGGTGGTATGCTTGTGCATGGGTTCCTCCAAAAGGATGTTCTCTGCCGGTACCACACTTTCCAGATATTCTAACAAAGCTCTACTCACTTGTGCTCCCATTCCTCATAAACTTAAAAATATATTATGCCGTATCCGGCGCTTTTAGTCCAGCACCATCTTTGCCGCTCCGTAAATACCGGCGTCATTTCCCAGGGTCGCCAGCGCAAACAGCGCGCCCCTGCTTCCTGCGAAGACATAAGGTATGTAATTCTTCTGGATATAATCCAGCAGAATCGGGCCTGCTTTGGATACGCCGCCGCCGATTACAAAAATTTCCGGATTCACAACGCCTGCAATGTTGGCAAGCTCCTTACCCAGGATTTCACCGAACTGCTCCGCCACCTCGATTGCCAGCTCATCCCCTGCCTTTACCGCATCGAATACGGTCTTGGCGGAAATGCTGTCGTTCCCTCTCAGGCTGCTGGGCTTATCATCAGCCGCCAGCCTGCGCTTTGCAAGCCTTACGATACCAGTTGCGGAGGTGTACTGCTCCAGGCAGCCGTAATTGCCACAGTTGCACATTTCCTGCTCGCCGTCCATCACATGGATGTGTCCGATTTCCCCTGCGGCTCCCGTGGCCCCGGAAAGAATTCTGCCGTCGGCGATGATGCCGCCGCCAACGCCGGTTCCCAGCGTAACAGCCACCAGGTTCTTATGGCCCTGGCCGCCGCCCTTCCACATCTCTCCCAGAGCGGCCACGTTAGCGTCATTGCCTGCCTCTACGGGAATGTTCAGAAGTCCCTGCAGCTGGTTCTTAATGCTGAAGGTTCCCCAGCCCAGGTTTACGGCATTATAAACGGTTCCTTCCCCGTCAATGGGACCGGGAGCGCCTACGCCCACGCCGATAACATCTTCCCTGGAAATCTCACGCTCTTTCATCTTGTCCAGAATGCTGGCGGCAACGTCGGGCAGGATCGCCTCGCCGCCGTTGGCCGTCCTTGTGGTAATCTCCCATTTTTCCAGAAGGGTTCCCTCCGTATCAAAGCAGCCCAGCTTGACGGTGGTGCCTCCCACATCTACTCCGAAACAGTACTTTGCCATAATCAATCGTCCTCCTCATCTTCTTCTCTTCTGCGGGCCAGGGAATTCTGGACACGGGTGTACAGCTCCTGCGCCGCGTTATAGCCCATCTTCTTCTGGCGGTGGTTAACTGCCGCAGATTCACAGATAATGGCCAGATTACGTCCGGGACGGATGGGAATATTGTGGCAGACAACCTTGTTGCCCAGATAATCCGTATATTCCTCCTCCAGACCGAGTCTGTCGTATTCCTTATCCTTATTCCAGTCCTCCAGACGGATCACCAGATCAATGGACTGGGTATCCTTTACGCTGGAAACACCGAACAGCGTCTTTACATCAATGATTCCAATACCGCGAAGCTCAATGAAATGCTTTGTGATATCAGGCGCATTGCCAATCAGCGTATCATCGCTGACCTTGCGGATTTCCACCACGTCGTCGGATACGAGACGGTGTCCTCTCTTAATCAGCTCCAGGGCCGCCTCGGATTTACCGATTCCACTCTCTCCGGTAATCAGCACGCCTTCGCCATAAACGTCCACCAGCACGCCGTGTACGGAAATGCAGGGCGCCAGCATCACATTCAGCCAGCGGATAATTTCCGCCATAAAAGCGGAGGTCGCCTTCTTTGTCATCAGGATAGGCACATTTTTTTCCTTTGCTATCTGCAGGAAAAGAGGGTCGGGATGAAGCTCCCTGGAAAATACGATACAGGGAATGGGATAGGACAGCAGCTGGTTATAAATCTTGTTCTTCCTCTCCTCCGTCATCGCTTCCATATAGGTATATTCCACAAAGCCGATAATCTGCAGGCGGGTGGCCTCGTAATGCTCAAAATACCCCGCCATCTGCAGCGCCGGCCTGTTGATGTCCGGCTGGGTGATTTTGATCCCCTTGACATCGATTTCCGGTGTCAGGTTTTCCAGTTTCATTTTCTCAATGATCTGTGTTAGATTCACATGTGACATACCTTGTCCTCCACTTTTATATTTTCCGCTGTTATACATATATCGCTGCGCGTTTATCTTTGCTTATTTTACCACAGAACCATGAAAAAAAGAATAGATTTCTTCCGCGATATGCTCCGGTATCTCCGGCACCTGGGAAAGCTGCGCCGCGTCCGCCGAACGGATGTCGTCTATGGACTTGAAATGACGCATCAGCGCCTTACGCCGCGCAGGCCCCACGCCGGGTATATCGTCCAGCACGGAGCGCACCTGTTCCTTGCTCCGCAGGGAGCGGTGGTATTCTATGGCAAATCGGTGGGCCTCATCCTGGATACGGGTAATCAGCTTAAAGCCCTCGCTGCGGGTGTCTATCTCAATTTCTTCATTCTGGTAATAAAGCCCTCTGGTACGGTGGTTGTCATCCTTCACCATGCCGCACACCGGTATATTAATATGCAGCTCCTCCAGCACCTGCTTCGCCACGTTCACCTGGCCCTTGCCGCCGTCCATCAGCAGCAGATCCGGGAATTTGGTAAAGCTGCCGAATTCCTTTTCCAGCTGTTTCTCCTGCAGCTCCTTCGCTTCCTCCATACCGTGGAGGAACCGCCTGGTGAGGACCTCCTTCATGCAGGCGTAATCATCCGGGCCTGACACTGTGCGGATTTTGAATTTCCTGTAATCGCTCCGCTTCGGTTTTCCTTTTTCATAAACCACCATGGAGCCCACGTTTTCAAAGCCGCTGATGTTGGAAATATCGAAGGCTTCCATCCGGCTGATTTCGGGCAGGGAAAGAAGCGCGCAGATTTCCTTCACGGCGCCGATGGTCCTACCCTCCTCCCGCTTGATGCGCTCCCTGTCCTTGCTCAGGACAAGCGCCGCATTGGTAGCGGCAAGCTCCACCAGCTTTTCCTTGGTCCCCTTTTTGGGCACCCGGATATGGACGCGGCTTCCCCTGCGGTTGCTGAGCCACTGCTCCACAATCTCCGTATCCTCAATTTCCTCCTGCAGCATCAGCTCCCTGGGCACAAAAGGCGTTCCCGCATAGAACTGCTTGACGAAGTCCAGGAGTATCTGGGCCGAGGTGCTGTCCGAAATATGCGTCATATAAAAATGCTCCCTGCCGATCAGCCTGCCGTCCCGGACAAAAAACACCTGGACCACCGCATCGTTATCATCCTTGGCAAGGGCGATAATGTCCTTATCCTCCCCGTTGCTGTCCGTGATTTTCTGCTTCTGGGCTACCTGCTTCACACTGTTGTACAGATCCCGGTAGCGGATAGCCTCTTCAAAATCCAGGTTTTCCGACGCTTCCTCCATCTTCTGCTGCAAATCCGTAAGTATGGGCTTGAAGTTGCCGTTCAGGAAATCCAGCGCCTTATCCACCTGCTCCCGGTATTCCTCTTTGGTAATCATGCCCTGGCAGGGCGCGCTGCACTGTCCGATATGGTAGTTGAGGCAGGGTCTGTCCAGACCGATATCCCTGGGAAGCACCCGGTTACAGGTCCGCAGACGGTACAGCTTATTGATCAGCTCTATGGTGTCCTTCACCGCCGCGGCGGAAGTAAAGGGCCCGAAATACCTGGATTTATCCTTTTTCATCTGTCTGGAAAAAAGGACTCTTGGATATTCTTCCCCTGTTGTCACTTTAATATAAGGATAGGTTTTATCATCCTTAAGCATGGTGTTGTAGCGCGGGCTGTGCTCCTTAATCAAATTGTTTTCCAGCACCAGCGCTTCCAGCTCGGAATCCGTAACTATATATTCAAATCTGGCGATTTTAGTCACCATTTTTTCTATTTTGGGGCTTTTATTCGTGCTCTCCCGGAAATAGGAACGCACCCGGTTGCGCAGACTGATGGCCTTTCCCACATAAATAATCGTGTCATCCTTGTCATGCATAATGTAGACACCGGGCTTGGGGGGGAGCTTTTTCAGTTCTTCTTCGAAGTTAAACATATGTTTTTCCTCCCTGCGGGTGTAAAAGTGTATAGCGGCAAAATATATGGCGGCATCAGGAGACTGCCGACAGGAAAAGGGATTCTTACTTTATCTTAACATAAGAATCCCTTATCCGTAGCTTTTTTTATGAATTTAATGTCCCGCCTCGCTTTGTTTCCTGCGAGGGAAGCTTAATTACAGGTTATTTCCTGTCTGTCGGCGGAAGAACCGTATTGGAAAACCTGCCTACCGGGCCGGCGGGCTTGCCCGCTCCTGCCGCGCCGTCATCCGGCGTGCTGCCGGCGTCTGTGCCGTTTTCCGGTTGTCCGGCCGCCTGTTCGGAAGAGCCTTCCTGATGGGAATCACTTCCGTTCCCATTCTCCTCCGTGCGGAAGAAATTCAAATCCTGCCCGGGGATGCCGCTTTCGCCGCTGCTCCACCAGTCATTGCCGTCCGGTCTGTCGGATCCGTTTCCTGCCGGGGCTGCGTTAGCTTCCCCTGCTGATGCAGGCGTCTGTCCCATGGGCTGCTGCCCTGCGGGCATTTGCTGCGTTCCTGCCGTATTTTCCCCTGCCGGCGCGCTGTTCTGCGTCTGCTGGAAATGGAGATCCCAGGGCTTGGGGACAATCTCTTCCTGCGGCTGTGCCGGGGCGTCCTGTGTTTTCTGTATGTCCGCAGTTGTAACGGAAGGGGTGTTTTCACTGATCCTCGGCCTGGCCTCCTCCGGGGTCTCCGTTTCCTCAGGCTCCGGGATTCCCTTTTCCCTGCGGTATATCTTCATAAATTCCTTACCGGTAATGGTTTCCTTTTCGATAAGGTACTCTGCGATCTTATCCATAACGGCGCGGTTTCCGCCAAGCAGCTCCAGCGCCTTTGCGTAGCATTCCTTGAGGATGCGCATTACCTCGGAATCCACCTCCGCCGCCGTCACGTCGGAACAGTTCATAACCGCGCGGCCGTCCAGGTACTGGCTCTCCACCGTCTGCAGGCCGATCAGGCCGAATTTCTCGCTCATGCCGTACTGGGTTACCATGGCTCTTGCGATACTGGTCGCCTTCTCAATATCGTTGGAAGCGCCGGTAGTTACCGTATCAAATACGATTTCCTCCGCGGCCCGGCCTGCCAGCAGGCCTACCAGCATATCGTGGAGCTCCGCCTTGGTATTGAGGAACTTCTCCTCCTCAGGCACCTGCATCACGTATCCAAGCGCGCCCATGGTTCTGGGGACGATGGTGATTTTCTGAACAGGCTCCGAGTTTTTCTGCAGCGCGCTCACAAGCGCGTGGCCCACCTCATGATAGGAAACGATGCGGCGTTCCTCCTTGCTCATGATGCGGTCCTTCTTTTCCTTACCTACAAGCACCTGCTCCACTGCCTCGAACAGATCCTTCTGGCAGACATAATCCCTGCCCTGCTTTACCGCATTGATAGCGGCTTCATTTATCATATTGGCAAGATCGGAGCCTACGGCCCCGCTGGTTGCCAGCGCAATGGCATCAAAATCCACGGTGTCATCCATCAGCACATCCTTGGCGTGCACCTTCAGGATTTCCACGCGGCCCTTCAGATCCGGCTTATCCACAATGATCTGGCGGTCAAAACGGCCGGGACGCAGAAGCGCCTTATCCAGGATTTCCGGGCGGTTGGTAGCGCCCAGGATCAGGATACCCCTGGAGCTGTCAAAACCATCCATTTCAGACAGCAGCTGGTTCAGCGTCTGTTCACGCTCTTCATTGCCTCCGCCGTACTTGGAATCACGGCTACGGCCGATGGCATCAATTTCATCGATAAAAATAATACAGGGGGCGTTCTTGGTGGCCTCCTTAAACAGGTCACGCACACGGGATGCGCCCACACCTACGTAAAGTTCGATAAAGTCGGAACCTGTCAGGGAGAAAAACGGCACATGCGCCTCTCCTGCCACCGCTTTGGCCAGCAGCGTCTTACCTGTTCCGGGAGGTCCCACAAGCAGCGCGCCCTTGGGCAGCTTGGCGCCGATTTTGGAATATCTTCCCGGATTGTGCAGGAAATCCACCACCTCCACAAGGGATTCCTTGGCTTCGTCCTCTCCGGCAACATCCTTGAAGGTAACACCGGTTTCCTTCTGTACATATACCTTGGCATTGCTCTTACCCACGCCCATGGGACCGCCGCCGCCGGACATTTTCTTCATCAGGAAATTGAAAAGGAAAATGATTACTACAAAGGGGAGCACATAGGTCAGTAAAATAGAGAGCAGAAAACCTGAATTATCGGGGATTTCCCCGTTGATTTTCACGTCCTTTTCCAGAAGGTGGGAAATCAGCGTGGCATCCTCCACCCGTCCGGTATAATAGGTAATTTCTTCCGCGGGCATGAACGGGTTTTCCTTGGCGTCGGATTTGGGGACTATATTGATCTGTTCATCCGTAATCTCTACGCTTTCAACCTCTCCCGCGTCCACTTTTTCCAGAAATTCATTGTAAGTGATTTCCTGGTTGGAAACGCCGCTGAGCATCTTCATAAAAAAGCTCATGCATACCAGCGTCACCAGCGCCGCAACCAGAAGGAGCATCAAATTCTGCTTCTTCGGAGGCTGCCCGCCGCCCCCCGGTCCGCCCTGGCCGTTACCGGGACCGCCGCCCTGGCCGTTATTGTAGCCATTGCCGCCGTTATAGCTGTTCAAATTATTATTATCCATAATGTAAAAACCTTTCTATAAACAGTTTCCCTCGGGAAACTGGCTAAATTCTGATAATCATTTCCTATTATAGGGTTTCAGGAAATATAAATCAATATTAATTCTATGAAAATATGGGGCAAACTATAAAAGATTTATTAATTTTTTTGCATGAAACGCTGGATTTTTTTACGTTTCCCGTTGTATAATAATGAAATTGGATTGTTTTTGCGCGGGTTTGTGAAAAGCTGGAAACAAAGGGCGCAGTCCAGTTCCAGAAAATGCATGTTCTCTATACAGCATGCTATACAAAGGACGGGGAACCGGTACGCTTAACGGCGTACTTTTCTAATTTATCCATAACTGTAAGCCCCATCACAGTTGCAGCTTGCTGAAGCTTTGTATTGTAAAGCCGTCACCTACGGCAGAATGGAGAACGTCATGGCAGTAAAATATGTATTTGTAACAGGCGGCGTGGTATCCGGGCCCGGAAAGGGAATTAATAGCTGTAAAAAACTGAACACAAACCAAAAAAATAAAATACAAAGAGGGAACTATGAAGTACGGATTTGATAATAACAAATATCTGAAAATGCAGTCAGAACACATTAAGGAGCGGATCGCCATGTTCGGCGACAAGCTTTATCTGGAGTTTGGCGGAAAGCTTTTTGACGATTACCATGCTTCCCGCGTCCTTCCCGGCTTTGAACCGGACAGCAAATTCAAAATGCTCCAGCAGCTGAAGGATCAGGCGGAAATCGTACTGGTCATCAGCGCGCCTTCCATTGAAAAAAATAAAATCCGCAGGGATTCCGGCCTTACCTACGACGCTGAGGTCCTGCGCCTTATCGAAACCTTCCGCAAAATGGGCTTCCTGGCCAATTCCGTTGTTATCACCCAGTATGCGGGACAGCCCTCCGCCGACCAGTACCGCCGCCGCCTGACCAATCTGGGGCTCCGTTCTTATCTTCATTATGTAATTGAAGGTTATCCGGATAATATCGACCTGATTGTCAGCGATGAAGGCTACGGCCGCAACGAATATGTGGAAACCACCAAACCGCTGGTTGTCATCACGGCGCCAGGCCCGGGAAGCGGCAAGATGGCCACCTGCCTTTCCCAGCTGTATCATGAGCATAAAAGAGGGATCCAGGCAGGCTACGCCAAATTCGAAACCTTCCCCATATGGAACCTGCCTCTGAAGCATCCTGTGAACATGGCCTATGAAGCCGCCACCGCGGATTTAAACGATGTAAACATGATTGACCCCTTCCACCTGGAAGCCTATGGCCAGACAACGGTCAACTATAACCGTGACGTGGAAATCTTCCCTGTCCTCAATGCCATTTTCGAACAGATTCTGGGGGACAGCCCTTATAAATCACCCACGGACATGGGCGTCAATATGGTAGGCAACTGTATACTGGACGATAAAATCTGCTGTGAGGCCGCCAACCAGGAAATCATCCGCCGCTACTATCACTGTCTCTGCGATCTGAAGCGGGGCAACAGCTCCAAGGAAATCCTTTATAAGCTGCAGCTGCTCATGAAGCAGGGAGGACTTACCATCAACGACCGTCCCGTAGTGAAGGCCGCCATGCAGCGGGAGGAGGAAACCGGCCATCCCGCCGTGGCGATTGAGCTTTCCGACGGCACGCTGGTCACCGGGAAGACCACGGAGCTTCTGGGCGCCGCCTCCGCGTGCCTCCTGAATTCCCTGAAGGTAGTGGAGGGCATTGACCACGAAGTGCATCTGGTATCCCCTCAGGCCATTGAACCTATCCAGACACTGAAAACCTCTTATCTGGGAAGCATTAACCCCAGGCTGCATACGGACGAAATCCTCATTGCCCTGTCCATCAGCGCCGCAACGGACAAGCGGGCCGCGCTTGCATTAAGCGCCCTGCGCCAGCTGAAGGGCTGCGAGGTCCATTCCTCCGTCATGCTTTCCTCCGTGGATGAAGCGGTCTTCAAGAAGCTGGGAATGCATCTGACCTGCGAGCCGAAAACAGAATCGGATAACCATCAGTAAACAGGCTTCATGCAGGAAAACTGTCAGCAAATAAAAACAGCACAAAACCCCCGGAAAGAAAAGCCGTCTGTCAGGCAGGGCGCTTTTCTTTTCGGGGGTTTTTTACATGGCGGACGTGCATATACACGTCCGCCGTCATTTACAAGGCATAAATCAAATTTGTGCTTCCATATTACAGGCTTACAGACGCGTTTTATAATTTCCCACCACGTTCACGCCTTCGTTTACCACGATAAAGGCATGGGGGTCATATTTATGGACTATATTTTTCAGCTGGCTCAATTCGTATTTGGATATGAGCACGAATAAAAT
Source organism: Eisenbergiella massiliensis (assembly GCF_003435485.1). Taxonomy (NCBI): domain Bacteria; kingdom Bacillati; phylum Bacillota; class Clostridia; order Lachnospirales; family Lachnospiraceae; genus Eisenbergiella; species Eisenbergiella massiliensis. The sequence goes on along the minus strand of NZ_QVLV01000001.1, from coordinate 603,795 downwards.
GTGTACGGACTCGTCCGTATAAGCGCCGATGGCCTCCCACTTGGTTATGCCGCGTTCCAGCTCGGTGAAGATCTCTTTCTCCATCCCCTCGTCCTGCGCCTTGGTTATGATGCGCACCTCCACGTTTATCGTCTGGGCGTGCACCTTATCTATGGCAAAGGAGCTCAGGGAAGCGTAAATAAGGGAATAGATCACCGTAGGGATATCAAACAGGAACAGGCAGACCGAATACAGGATAATGTTGGTGATCAGATTCACCCGGCCGACCCTGAAATCCTTGCGCCATTTAATCAGCATCATGCCCACAATGTCCATGCCGCCCAGGGAACCGCCGTTCTTTAAGGCAAGTCCCATTCCCAGGCCGCAGATAATTCCGCCGATCACACAGCAGGCCAGCGTATCATCAGGCAGTATGGGCTGCACCGGAATCGGTATCACCGACAGAAGGACAGTAACCGTAGTTACGCACATCACCGTTTTAATAAAGAACCTTCTCCCAATCCGCTTCATGGAAATCAGCAGAATAGGAATGTTGATCAGATAATAAATTACACCGGCGATATCAAAATTCTGCAGGGGCAAATTCAGGTACTGGATAAGAATCGTCCTCAGTATCTGTGAAAAGCCCATGATTCCGCCGCTGTACAGGGCTACCGGCACAATAAACAGATTGATTCCCAGGGAATAAACCACCGCGCCTGCCAGAGCGCCGAAGAATCTGTTAATCTGATACCACTTCCAGCTTTTTTCCATATCCCTGAACTTCTGCATCGCAGTTTCCATTGATAAAATCCTCCTGTTGCCAGTATTTCCAAATCTATTATAACTTACCCGCAGAGGGATTGCATCAACCATTTTTACATCCTTTTGAAAATTATATGCAAAAAATAAAAAATACCGGAAACCGCTGACGCAATACATCTGTCAGCAAAAGTATCATTCTTCCAGGAGGTCGGTGTAAAAAGCCCCCCAATGTTCGTTTTCCGCCAGCGAACCATTGTAATAGCTTTCCTCCGCCAGTTCAGCCGCCGTTTTTCCGGACACATCCCTGATGCTGACAAAAAAAGGTGTCTTTACGGCAAGATTTGACTGCTCCCCAAGCTTTTGTAATCCGGGGTATAAACGGATAAATGAATCTATAACAGCTTCATCCTCCATATACTGTTTTGTTTTTTCATTGAAAAAACAGGTGATATCCGTCCCATCTGTCTGCCGTATTATCCGGCTGTAAGGGTAATCCGCTGTTTTCTGTTCAGGGATGTTCCAGCCGATTTCCATCAGATAAGGATATTCATAATAGGTATTTTGTATATAGGGGGTTACTTTTTCCTTCCATCCCAGGCTGTCTGCCTGTTCCGCCGTATGCTCCTGCTCCCCTGTGCCCTCCTGTCCTGCTACATTCCCCGGTCCAGCCGCAGCTTCCCGCACGTTCTTTATTCCTGTGGGCGCTGCTGCAGGCGCCGCACCCGCACCTGACCAGGAAGGCTTCGCAGACGCATAGGCTCCTGCTGAAATAGCACACCACCCGATCAGGACAGCCGCAAGGCAGCCCAGGATCTTTTTTCCTGCCGTTATTTTCCGATAAACCATAATCGCACCCAGCCTCTCCTTTAACTGTTCCATCCCCTCTGACAGCATAGCCGCAGGCGCCTTCTGCACCTCATGGGGGCGCATGGCCGAAAGGAGTGTGTCTCCATAGCTTCTTCTCTGCTTCTTATCAAGCATTTTCAAAACAGCTTCATCACAGGCCAGTTCGCAGGCCGCTCCCGTTTCCGTTTCCAGACGGCGCAGAAAGGGATTAAACCAGTGGATACAGATACACAGCTGTATCAGCCATTTATAAAGGAGATCGTGCCTTTTTAAATGGACCAGTTCATGAAGCAGGATATAATCAGTGCTGCCCTCTATGGGTTTTGCCTCCGGAAGCACAATGCAGGGTTTCCATACGCCTGCCAGCATTGGCGAAGAGATGCCCGGGTTACAGTAAACCGGCACCTGCCTGGTGATCCCCAGCTTCGCCTTCTGTCTTTCCAGGCTTTCCAGTATGAATGTATCTTCCACAGGAACCCAGCTATTGTGCAGGCTGCCGCAGAACTGCCGCCAGATCCACAGTCTGTGTGCAAAAAGGATTACCGCCGTCGCCAGCCAGATAACGCTGAGCAAAATGCCGGGAACAGATGTCCGCAGCCATGCGGCACCCGGGCTTTGCCTCATAAAGGAGGGGATGTCCCCCTCTGCGGAAGGAATATTATTCCCTCCCGGCGCAGCAAAAACGCCTTCCCGGACTCCGCCGCTGTCCGCCTCCTGCAGTCCGTATCTCCCCTTTTCCCCTGTTTCCGCCTGCATCTGCAGCTTCTCCACAGGCTGCATCAGGCCGCCCACCAGATTCAGCGGGGCCGTAACCGGAAGCAGAAGCCGTGCGGCCACGACAAGCCAGATATAATACTGCCACGTTTTGCTGAAGCTTTTTTTCCAGATATGCTTCCCTGCAGAAAGAAGAAGCATTAAAAGCGTACCAGACAGCGATAATGAAAGAACAAGCTTCCATAACTCACTCATCATTTTCCCCCCTGTCCCAGAATTCCTGCAGCTTTGCGTAGTCCTCCGGCGTAAGCATTTCCTTTTTAATCAGGGTGGCCAGCAGGCCCTGTACGTTTCCTTCATAGATTTTTTCCACAAAGCTTTCCGTCTGCCCTGCCTGATATTCCTCCTGGGAAAGCAGCGCCGTATACCGGTTCCTTCTGCCAAATTTGTCCGTACGAAGCATTCCCTTTTCCACCAGGCGGGAAAGCAGGGTTATTATGGTATTCTTATTCCAGGTATTTCCCTCTGCCGCCAGTCTTCCGGCTATCTGCGCATAAAAAGCGCTGCCGCCTGATTCCCAGATTATTTTCATCAATTCAAATTCCGAATCCGATACCGACTGAGCCATTCCGTTCCTCCATAGACTACATTTTGTAGGTTACCTTAAGGATAACGCCGTGTAGTCCAATTGTCAACAGAGGATTTGAAAAATGCCATGCTGAAACAGCTTTTCCTGTTCAGCATGGCATTTTTATCTTCAATGACAACAGAGCAGGACTGTGCTCCGTCCCGATCCATTACCATTACCATCAATTATATATATTACTGCAATATTACTGCGCCGCATTCAGCTGGTCCAGAAGCCCCGTCAGCTGCTCCAGGGTTACCTTGCCGCCGGCAAAGCTGAGGATTCCGCGGATAGGCATATATTTCATCATGGCTTCCATCATCTCGCGGGATATTGCCTCTGCCGCCGCATCGCTTTCATTCTGCTGGCCGCCGATATTAAGCTGCATCATGGGAGCGATGATCTGCATGGCTTTTTCGTCCTTCATCAGATCGCCAAAGGTGGTATCCATCGTATAATGTACGGGAACCTTCACTGTGGATTCCACGGTCACCGCTGCTTCCAGCTGGATATCCCGGGAGGATTTTCCGATAAGGATACGGAATTCTCCGGTTTCCACATGCCAGTCATGCAGCTGGGTGTTCCAGTAAGCAAAGGCCCTCTTATCCAGGGTGAAGGTGACAGTCTTTGTCTCTCCGGGCGCAAGCTCCACCTTTTCAAAGCCCTTCAGCTCCTTAACGGGGCGGATCACAGTGCTCTCCACGTCGGAAACGTACAGCTGCACCACTTCTTTTCCTGCCATGCCGCCTGTATTGGTCACGTCCACGCTGACCTCCAGGACGTCGGTGTCTTTTATGTGATCTGCGCTGACCTTCAGGTTGGAATACTCATAACTTGTATAGGAAAGGCCGAAGCCGAAGGGGAAACGGACCTCCATTTTCTTGGTATCATAGTAACGATAGCCTACAAACACACCTTCTCTGTACTCCACCCTGTCGCCTTCGCCAAGATAGTACAGGTATGACGGATTATCCTCCAGCTTGTAGGGGAAGCTTTCCGGAAGCTTTGCACTGGGATTCACTTTTCCGAAGAGGATATCCACAGTGGCGGCGCCTACAGCCTGGCCGCCCAGGTAGGCTTCCACAATGCCCTTTACCTTGTCCGCCCAGGGCATTTCCACAGGGGAGCCATTATGTAATACCACGATGGTATTGGGCTGAACGGCCGCAACACGTTCAATCAGCTCGTTCTGGCAGCCCGGCATTCCCATGTGCGCCCTGTCAAAGCCTTCGGATTCAAAGGCATCCGGAAGCCCGGCAAAAATAACCGCAGCCTTCGCTTTGGAGGCATTGGCAACCGCTTCCGCGATCATGGCCTCATCCACAACATCCGCGTCATCCGCATATCCTTCTGCAAATGTGATATTTCCCCAGTCCTTTACGCAGTCCCAGGCGCCGGTTACCTTATGGCTGTTGATGTGGGAGCTGCCGCCGCCCTGATAGCGGGGTTTTCTCGCATATTTGCCGATAAAGGCAATATCTTCCTTTTCGGAAAGCGGAAGAAGATTGTCTTCATTCTTCAGAAGGACAATGGTTTCTTCAGCGACCTTTTTCGCCATTTCATGATCCCTGTCTCTGTCAAATACCGCTGTTTTATCCCTGTTTTCCTCAAAACGGTATACAATGTTCAGGATACGCTCCACAGCCCTGTCCAGCACCGCTTCATCCAGGTTGCCGTCCTTTACCGCATCCACGATCAGCTTGTCATTGATGCCGCCGGAGGAGGGCATTTCCAGATCCAGGCCGGCTTCCAGATCGGGTACTCTGTTGTTCACCGCGCCCCAGTCACTTACCACAAAACCATCAAAGCCCCATTCCCCTCTCAGGATATCGGTGAGCGCTTCTTTATGCTCTGCCGCATAGGTGCCGTTGATTTTGTTGTAGGAGCACATAACGGTCCAAGGCTTCTGTTTGCTTACCGCCCCTTCAAAGGCCGCCATATAGATCTCGCGCAGCGTCCTTTCGTCAACCTCGGAGGATGAGGACATCCTGCGTGTTTCCTGGTTGTTTGCCAGGAAATGCTTGATGCTGGTCCCCACGTTTTTGCTCTGTACGCCCTTGATCAATGCGCCTGCCATCTCGGAAGCCACAAGGGGATCCTCGGAATAATATTCAAAATTACGTCCGCAGAGAGGAGAACGCTTGATATTCACCGCCGGCCCGAGGATAACGCCTACGCCCTCCGCCTGGCATTCTTCTCCCAGTGTCTCTCCCATTCTGGTAATCAGCTCTCTGTTGAAGCTGGCCGCCGTGCCGCAGCCTGCCGGGAAGCACACAGCCTTAATGCTGTCATTCATTCCCAGGTGATCCGCCTCCTGGTCCTGCTTTCTTAAGCCGTGAGGGCCGTCGGACACCATCATTGCCGGTATCCCCAGCCGGTCAACGCTTTCCGTATGCCAGAAATCTGCGCCAGAACACAGGGACGCTTTTTCCTCCAGTGTCATCTGTTTGATTAATTCCTGTAATTTTTCCCTTTCCATACCTTCTCCTTCTTAAACTTGCTGTTATCCCCCAGCCGGCTGCCGTCTCCGGCCGTCCTCAGCCAGGGCTTTCCTGAACCTCCGGCGCCATCCGCCGGCGCCTGTATTTTCATCATAGCATGTTATAACCTGCTTTTCTATTGCAAAAATGACTTGCATTGGGTCGATATTGACTTATTTTGAAAAATAACGGATAATTAAGAGGTATTTTAAGGCAATTCTTAACCTTATGGAGGTTTCATGAAATATTATAATGAAGCGGGGCATTTCCCCGCAAACTGGGGTGAAAAGGAAATCGGTTATCAGGGTACCTCCGATTCCTGTCCCGGCAGTTATTTTGACGGCATCCAGGTAAAGGAATCCTTTTCACCGGTGGTTTATACCCATGAAAACATCCAGGTGGAGCCGGATATCCAGGTCCGCTGTTTTTCCTATGAGGATGCCGGAATCCTGGTCCCCCGGCACTGGCACAACAGTCTGGAAATTCTCTATATCGAGGCAGGGGATATGGATCTGCTGGTCAATGATCTCTCCATACGCCTGGAAAAAGGGGATTTTGCCATCATCAATTCCAGGGATATCCATGCCACCAGCAGTTCCGAGCATTCCCGCATAGATGTGCTTCAGATTCCCTATCAGTTCCTGAAAAAACACATTCCGGATTTTGACCGCATCCGCTTTATGAACGGCTCCTGCGGGGAAGCGCGCTCCGATGAAGCCCTTGTTTACTGTCTGAAGGAAATACAGGAGATTTACATCCGTAAGCCCTATTGCTATCAGCTGCATTTCACCAGCCTGCTTTATGAGCTGCTTTTTCTTTGCGTCAACTGCTTCCGGCTACCCGCGGGAGAGGGCGGAGGCAGCCTGAACGACGAGGAGCGCGCCCGGCTGATCACGGTGATGGATTATGTAAATGCACACTATCAGGAAAGCATCAGCCTGCGTGACGCCGCCGCCCAGGTGGCTCTGAACCCGGAGTATTTCTGCCGTTTTTTCAAAAAAAATATGGGAATGACCTTCCTGGAATTCGTAAACCAGGTTCGTTTTTCCCATATCTGCGAAGACATTCTGCGTACCGATACAAGCATTACCGAGCTTCTGGTGCGCCATGGCTTTACCAATTATAAATTATTCCGGCGGATGTTTTACGAAAAGTACGGCTGCACGCCTTCCGCCAAAAGAAAAGAGACCTCCGGAAAATAATTTTTTTCTTCCGGAGGCTTCTTCGTATTTTCTGCTTATTCGTCTCTTCCGTTTCCAACACGGCCGAAAAAGGTAAGCAGATAGATTCCGCAGATACCCACAATCACATAAATGATTCTGGAAATCCAGCTCATCTGGCCGAATATCAGCGCTACCAGATCCAGTCGGAACAATCCGATAAGTCCCCAGTTTACGGCGCCGATAACTGCAATCACAAGTGCTGTATAATCAAGACCTTTGTTTCCCATGACAGCTACCTCCTTTTTCTTACGTAACTATCATGCCCGTTCAATTCCTTTTTTATACTTTTTTTGTATTTTCCTTTTTTAAGTTAAAATGTTCTGAAAAATACGGCGGTTCAGGCGATAAAATACGTATTACGTCCTTCCTTTTTTGCCCGGTACAGCGCTTTATCCGCCTTGATGTAGAGGGAATCATAATCATTCTGCGGCCTGGCCAGAACAGCCCCAAGGCTGATAGTAAGGCTCTTTTTATCGGGCATCCTGATTTCACTGATTCTCTGGAGCAGGCGCTCGCATTTATCTCCCAGCGTCCTCGTATCCCTTATCCGTTCCATGTATATGATAAATTCATCCCCGCCGGGACGCCCTACGATATCGCCTTCCCGGAAGCTGTCCTGGAGGATGCCAGCCACCTCGCAGAGAATATGGTCTCCCTCCATATGGCCGTAGGTATCATTAATTGTTTTGAATTTATCAATATCCACCAGAATCAGTGCCCCGGTGCCTCCGTCAGCCAGCTGGTCCAGACGCTCCTGGATTAATCTGACGCTTGTTTTTGCGTTGTATACATGGGTCAGGCTGTCTCTTTCCGCCTGGTTTTTCAGCCTGTCCCGTTCCTGCTTTTCTTCATTAATATCGCTGATTCTTCCGATAACGCATACAGGCGCCCCCTTGTGATCATATATATTTTTCATGGCGATACGCATCCAGTGCAGCTCCCTGTTAATTCCGGGAAGCTGTATCTCTTCCACGCCGTCCCTGCCGCTGTGCATAATCCGGCGCAGGATTTCCCTATATTTCCCATTTTCCGGCGCATCGGCTATTCTTTCCGGGAAAAGCCTGTACACCACATTGTTTTCATGCTTTTCGCCTTCTTTTTTCCCTGAAACGGTAAAGAGCTCCTTCTTTAAATCATATTCAAAGAAATAATCATTTACCAATCCGTACAGCTCCTGATGCTTTTTCAGTTCCAGGGAAATCTTACGGTTCAGCTTTTCCCTTGTCACCACTCCCCAGGAAAGGACGCCGATAACCACAAGAAGGACGGCCGCAGCAACAGCCACAGCCTGCAGCGGATGGCGTCGCACCATTTCCAGCAGGGTAATATCCGACCGGTATATGGTATTTGAGTAAATAATCGACTGCAGTTCCTTTTCCGGCATGGTAATGATTACTTTGTTAATAATATTCAGAAGCTCCGGGCTGGCCGGTTTGCTCACACCAATACAGGTCCTGTTTTCCTGCAGCATCTGAGGCGCCACATACAGGTTTTCAAATTCCGATCTGTTATAAAAATATTGTGCCACGTAGGCATCCATATAAGTATAATCGACCTCGCCGCTGTTAATCGCCCTGACAATCTCCTCTCTGGAATCATAGTATACCGGGCTTCCCACAAATTCTCCCTGGTAATCATAGGAAGCCAGAATCGCCAGCTTCCTGCCGGCAATCTCCTCATTTCGCATTTTGTTATTCAAAAGAATCATATACTGCGTGGAAATATAAGGCCTGCTCATGGCCATGTTCCGATGTCTGGCCTGTTCATAATCGTAGCTCATGCCGCCTATGAGATCAACGCGGCCCTCTGCCGTCATCTCCGCCAGTGCTTCTTCATTTTCCACAGGCACCAGTTCGAAAACAAGCCCTGTTTTATCCTCTATCGCTTTCAGCAGATCCACGCTGATCCCCTTAAGCTCGCCGCTTTCCTTATCCTGGTAGCTATAGGGAGGCAAATCTGTCAGGACCCCTGCCCGCAGCGGTTCCGTATTTTCCACATATTCCTTTTCCTGCGCCGTAAGCTTCAGTTCCTTATTGGATGGATTGAAATATTTTTCATGCAGAGTGGTCATAAAATAGGGATCTGTCTGTTCTATGCTATGCAGCGCCTCGTCCAGCTTTGTCAGCAGCCCCCCTTTTCCTTTGGAGGTAACAAAATAAAAGGGCTTCGGTGCAAATCTGGCAACCGTCCGCAGCCCTTCTATATAATTCATGCTGGTATTCAGCATGACATCCGCCCTGCCTTCCTGCAGCGCCCGGAGGTGCTCCTCTATTGTGGTGCAAGGGACAATCTGGGGAATCTGAAGATTCATCCGGCAGTAATCTTCCATTTCCTCCTTATGCTTCCTGGATTGTCCATACATGGCCACGCGCAGCGTTTTCTCCACCTGGGAATCATTCACATAATCCGTGTCATCATACAGCACCTGAAAAACAGTGTAGACAATCCCATAGCTGTTGGAGGAATAATCATACAGCTGTTCCATCTCACTGCTGTAAAGCATGCCGCCCATCAGGTCAATCTCGCCCTTTTCCAGCATATCCATAAGCGTGACCAGGCTTTCGTTAAGATCTCCCTCCACCTGGACGAACTCATAATCCCAGCCGGTATACTGGGCAATTTCCTCCAGATACTCATAAGTATAGCCGGAATAATTCCCCTGTTCATCCACTTCGGTCATCCCCAACTGTATGGGATACCCTACACGAACCACCTGCCTGCCGCCGTCCGCAGCCAGGCCCTGTATCGGCAGCAGATGCCAAAACAACAGCATCAGCAATCCCGCCAGGCAAAGCTTCCCTTTAAAAAAACGCCTGCTTCCCCCTGTCACAGCCAGCTTATTATGCATATGTTTTATCCTCCGGACACTTCCGTCCCTGTAATGTTACTGTTCCTGTTATTTTATCACGGAGTGAAGAATAAAACCATGCAGAATAATAAAAATAAATGAAATATCGGACTGGCGCTTTCAAACGCCCCTTCCAGGAAACACTGCCGGGCCAGGGAGCAGACGGAAAGACCGGCCCATCGCGCCATGGCGGATAAAACTGTGCTAAAATTCGGCTATTTTGAAAGATTCAGATATTCCGTTATTATTTCTTCAGGCATCAGGCCGCCGCCTGTGGCCCACACGATGTGGGTCGCCTGGGCGGTCTTTTCATAAAGGCCCTGTTGTTTGAGCCAGGCGCGTCCCTGTTCTCCGGCCAGGATTTTGGGGCCGCCCATGCAGGCGCAGGCGGAGGGTTCTATTATCACGCCTTCCGTTTCGTTAAGCCGTTGCATCCATCCGGGAAGGCATTCGTCCTGTACCGTATAAATGCCGTCCAGAAGCGGACGCATATTGCGTGCCACAAGCTCTGAGGGCCGCCCTACCGCCAGGCCGTCCGCCAGCGTTTTCCCGCTCAGTCCGAAGTCCTGTACGCAGACCTGATCCCCTTTGCCGGTTGCCATGCCAAGGAGCATGCAGGGGCTTTGCACCGGTTCCGCAAAAAAGCAGTGCACCGCGTCCCCGAATACATATTTCAACCCCAGGGTAATGCCGCCCGGCGCGCCTCCCACGCCGCAGGGCAGGTAAACAAACAACGGATGAGCACCGTCCACGGGGATCTGTTTATCCGCCAGCTGTTTTTTCAGCCGGAGTGCGGCGGCGGCATAGCCCAGAAACAGTCTGGAGGAATGTTCGTCATCCACAAAATAACTGTTTTCATCCGCATCGGACAGCGCCCTGCCCTCTTTGACCGCAGCGCCGTAATCTCCCTCATATTCTTTTACAATAACCCCTTTGCTCCGGAGGAGATCTTTTTTCCACTGCCTGGCGTCCGAGGACATATGCACCACCGCCCGATAACCGATGGCTGCGCTCATAATGCCGATGCTCAGTCCCAGGTTTCCTGTAGAGCCCACCTGCATGGTATAGTGTGAAAAAAAGTCCCTGTGCTTCAAAAGGACGGAATAATCATCCGTTTCCTTCAGAAGCCCGGCCTTCAGGGCGAGCTCTTCCGTGGCGGCAAGTACCTCGTAAATGCCGCCTCTGGCTTTGACGGATCCGGCCACCGCCAGCTCACTGTCCAGCTTCATGAGCATGCGTCCGTGTCTGAGAGGCTCCCCCTCTCCCGCCCCGCAGCCGTCCCAGAGGCTTTCCGCCATGGCCGGGATATCCTGCAGCGGGGATTCTATGATTCCTCCGGTCTTCTGAAGCTCCGGGAAGCAGCCTTCCAGAAATGGGGCGAACCTGAGCAGGCGCGCCTGGGCCTCTTCTATATCCGCCATCGTAAAGTCCAGGCTTTCCTTCGCTTTTGCGAAAGAAACACGGTGGGGATTGATCCAGAAGGCCTCCCTCTGCGCTGTCACCCGGGCGATGATATCCGATGCTTCCTCCATTGCCGCATCCAGCAATGCCTGTGGCTGCGGATCCGCCGTTTCCTTTGTGGAAACGGCGTGATCCGGGGAGCGCTGCAGGCGGAATACCTCATCAGGGAAGCGGTTAAGCGTTTCCTCCTCTGTCAGCGACTCCGTATGGATCCGGCCATCCCAGACCATTTTTTCCCGCTCGTCTCCCAGCGGCTTCCATTCCGGGATGCCCTCCCAGTTGGGATCTCCGGTTTCGAAAAAGCGGACATAGCTTTCATAGATAATTTCCGCGGTCTTTCTACGTTCCTCCAGGGCAATTCCGGGGAATAAAGCATCATCCCGCCAGGCGCCGTCAAATGCGGCGGACTGATCCAGCACATGGGACGCCGTACCGAAATCCATGCTGTAATACCAGACCTGGCTTCCGTTTTTCGCAAGAAGCTCCGCCAGGCGCCTGCTGTAGGTACGGTACATGTAATCGGAAAGAAGCTGTTCCCATTTCAGCGCCCTGCGTAAAGCTGAACCACTTTCTTCCTGCCGCTCCCCGGCGTCGAACTCCTTGAATTCCTCTATGGCAATCTCCGCGTTCTGCCCAAACAGGGCCCTGGCAATGGCAGGGCAATGGGCCGTAAAATCAGGATCTCCCAGGCGGCGGAATACCATTTCATGGCGGCAGCTGCCCACAATTGCCTTGCCCGACCAGTGCCTGCCGCTTCTCAGCGCTTCCCTCCAATCCATGGGAACCGTAATTCCATCGGCAACCGGGCCGAAGGTACAGGTATTTCCCGGATTATCCACAAGCCGCTCCTGTACTGCCAGCAGGTTATCCACATCCATGGTCAGGATATCCTCCGGCCTTTTAAGCCCTGCCAGCGAGAAAAAGGAATCCGCAACCGCAGCCGCCGTTTCTTCTTCACGGATACACTGGTAAGCGCCGCTGGCCATCAATACCTGGCTGCAACAGGTTTTCAGCTCCGGCTTCAGCAGAAGCGCGCCAAGGGTCTTGGCTCCTGCGGATTCGCCAAACACGGTAATCCTGCTGCGGTCGCCTCCGAACTCCCCGATATTATCATATATCCAGCGCAGGGCCGCCAGCTGATCCAGGGTCCCGTTGTTTCCGGTGCCCCGGTATTCCTCACCCAGCGCAGCTCCCAGATAAAGATAACCCAATACGCCCAGGCGGTAATTTATGGAAACATAAATAAAGCTGTGATCGCGGATGATCTGTTTTCCGCTCCGGTCACGGTTGCTTCCGTTCTGGAATGCGCCGCCGTGAATATAGACCGCCACAGGCAGGCCCCTTCCTTCCCGGCGCGCCTCCAGGGCGTCCCGCGCCGGAACATAAATATTCAGATTCAGACAGTCCTCCCCGTATTCCTTCCGCCCTTCCCAACCGGCCTGCGTTTCTTGCGCAGGATGGGACTGGACCGCTTTTTTACCAAACGCGTCAGCCTGAAACACCCCTTCCCAGTTTATTTCCCGGGGCGCCTGAAACCGCTCCGCCCGGGCATAGGGAATCCCCAGAAAATTCTGAAGTCCGTTTTCCTCAAAGCCTTCCACATAACCACCTGTTGTTTTGATTCTCATGTTCTCTCCTGTTGCAGCAGCCGGGCCGCTTCACCGATGCCCTCCCCAAAGGTGGGATGGGGGTGAATGACTCCGGCCAGCTCCCCTGCGGTAATTCCGCGGCTGATTGCCAGCGCAAGCTCTCCAATCATATCGGTGGCGCGGGCGCACATCAGCTGCGCTCCCACAATTTTTTCATTATCCTCCCGTGCCACAAGCCTGATAAAACCTCTCTCCTGGCCGGAAAGCACGGATTTTCCGTTCAGGGACATTATGTACTTCGCTGTTTTTACCGGGACGCCTGAAACCTTTGCTTCCTCACAGGTAAGGCCCGCGCAGGCAATTTCCGGATCTGTATATACGCAGGAAGGAATGACCCTTCTGTCTATGGAAGGTTCCCTGCCTTCCATATGATCCAGCGCAAGCAGCCCCTCCGCAGTGGCAGCGTGAGCAAGCTGTATGCCTCCTGTCACGTCTCCCACGGCGTATATGCCGGGAATCCGGGTCCGGTAATTCTCATCCACAGGAATGCGTCCACGCTCCGTCCCGCTTGGCCCCAGCAGCTGCCCCGACCAGACGGACTCCCCGTCAGCCCTGCGGCCCACCGCTGCCAGAAGCCCTTTTGCGGAAGCCGAAAACGCCTGTCCTTTTTCTTCATAATAACATACAAAGCCTCCCTCTTCCATTCTTTCCACACGGGTTACGGAAGCTTTTGTATGGATATCCACACCTCTTTTTTTCAGTATCATTTTCAGATTCTGGGAAATCTCCCGATCCATGCCGGGCAAAATCCGATCCATGGCCTCCAGTACGGTGACCTTTTTCCCCAGGTCGGAATAGAAGGAGGCAAATTCCATGCCGATCACGCCTCCGCCTATAATAATAAGGCTGTCGTATGGTTCCTGTCTTGCAAGAAGGCCGGCGCTGTCCTCCACACCGGGCAGATCGATTCCCGGAATCGGCGGGACAGCGGTTTTAGCCCCGGCCGCGATAAGGATGCGGGGCGCTGTAAGAAGAATTTCCTCTTTCCCTGTCGTTACCAGCACCTTTTCTTTTTCCAGGATCCGGCCGGTACCGGTAAAAAGAGTCACACCCTTTTTCTGAAACTGCACGGCAATTCCCTCCCGCAGGGAGGAGATTACCTCAAGACGGCGTTCCTGCAGCCGGGCCATATCCACATGAGCCTCCGACACGCTCAGCCCCTCCGCCTGCGCTTCCTGCAGCCTGCGGTACAAACCTGAAGCATGAAGCAATGTCTTTGTGGGAATACAGCCGCGATTCAGACAGGTTCCTCCCAGCTCATCCTTTTCTATGACAGCCACCCTGCGGCCGCCCTCCGCCGCACGAAGCGCCGCCGGATAGCCTCCCGGCCCTGCGCCGATAACAATCAAATCAAATTCCTGTGCCATTAATTACCTCCCGCTGCCAAAGGCCGCATATTATAAAAGCAGGCCCAGCAGTCTTTCCAAATCATCCTTCATGGATGCCTGTAGCCTGTTTTGCGCCGGTATCCGCCGGAAGGCCTCCGCAACCGCAGCCTTCGTCAACTGTGTTCCGGGAAGCGCCTCCGTAAGCGCAGTCACCAGCTGTGTATCCAACGCATCCGTATGGAGGATCAATTCACTAATCCTCCCCCCATCCGCCTTCAGCGCAAGCTGTACCTCTCCCCAGGAAAAACGGCGGGAAATTTCATCGCTGAAGGGAATCTGTCTGCTATACTTCCATTCCCAGGAAGCAAAGGCAGCCGCCCGGCTGCGGATTTCACCACCCTCCAGCCGTTCTCCCGGAAACGGCTCCACCGGCAGCCCGTAGCGCCCGGCGAAGGCCTCCTTCAGCACAACAGCCATCCTTTCCTTCGTAAGCTCCGGCATCAGATCACACAGATTGATAACCCGGCTGCGCACGGACTCCACCCCTTTGGATTCCAGCTTCTGCCTGGAAACATGCAGATATTTTTCCATCTGCTCCTGATCCGCGTGCATGAGTATCGTACCATGATGGTAACAGCAGTCTCCCGTTGAATAATACGCATTTCCTGAAAATTTACATCCGTTGATTGTAATATCGTTACGGCCGCTTTTACAGGCGGAAAGCCCCAGGCGTTTTACCGCCTCCAGGACGACATCCGTCTGTTTATCCACATCATAATTGCACCTGCGCGCCAGAAAAGTGAAATTCAGGTTCCCCAGATCATGAAATACGGCGCCGCCGCCGGAAAGACGGCGGGCAAGATACCCGCCGTCCGCCTCCAGCTCCTTCGTCCTGCATTCCTTCCAGGCATTCTGGTTCCGTCCGATGACCACCGTCCGTTCATTCTGCCACAAATAAAGAATACATTCGTCCTCTCCCGCCTGGTACATCAGATATTCTTCCAGCCCCATATTCTGATACGGATTAAAACAGCCGGATTCTATGGTATATATTTTTTTTATCATAATTCATAATGCAGTTTGGGATTCCTGGCCGCCTGCACCTCATCCAGCCGTGAAATTTCCGTCTTATGGGGTGCGCTGCGTATCCACTTCGGATCCTCCTGCGCCTTTCTGTGAATTTCCATAAAAGCCGAAATCAGCTCCTCCAGATTCTCCGGGGATTCCGTTTCCGTAGGCTCAACCATCAACGCTTCATGCACGATGAGAGGAAAATACATAGTAGGCGGATGAATCCCGTAATCAAGCAGCGCCTTTGCAATGTCCATGGCGCTGACCTGCAGCTCCTCCTTTTCCGGCTGAAGGGTCATGACAAACTCATGCATGCAGGTTTCCTGATAGGCCATGTGATACGCCTCCGACAGCCTGACACGCAGATAATTGGCATTCAGCACCGCCATATGGGCGGCATCCCTGATCCCCTCGGCCCCCAGTGTAAGCGCGTAACACAACGCCTTCACCACCACGAGGAAATTGCCGTAAAACGCCCTTACCATGCCGATGGATTTTTCATAATCCGCTCTGTAAAAAACGCCGTTTTCTTCCCGGATTTCCTTACCCGGCAGGAATTTTCCCAGAAAAGCCTTACAGCCCACCGGACCGCTTCCCGGCCCTCCGCCTCCGTGGGGCGTGGAAAAGGTCTTATGCAGGTTCAGATGCACCGTATCAAAGCCCATATCTCCCGGCCTTGCCACGCCCATCACCGCATTCAGGTTGGCGCCGTCATAATAGCACAGGCCGCCGGACTCATGGACAATGCGGGTAATTTCCAGGATATTTTTGTCAAAAAGCCCTACAGTATTGGGATTGGTCAGCATCAGACCAGCCGTATCCTCTCCCACCGCCGCCTTCAGGGCCTCCAAATCCACACAGCCTTCCTTCGTGGAAGGGATATTGATGACCTGATATCCTGCCATCGTGGCGCTGGCAGGATTGGTGCCGTGGGCGGAATCCGGAACGATGATTTTTGTCCGTTTTACGTCCCCCCGGCTTTCATGGTAGGCCCGGATGAGAAGAAGGCCGGTAAACTCCCCATGCGCCCCGGCCGCCGGCTGGAAGGTCATGGCATCCATTCCCGTGATTTCACAGAAAACCCGCTCTGCATCGTGAAGGACATGCAGACAGCCCTGCACCGTCTCCTCCGGCTGCAGGGGATGAATCCGCGTGAAGCCGGGAAGAGAAGCCATTTCGTCATTCAGCTTGGGATTATATTTCATGGTGCAGGAGCCCAGGGGATAGGAACCGTCATTCACTCCGTGGGTGGCATTGGCCAGCGCGGTATAATGCCGGCTGATGTCGTTTTCCGATACCTGGGGAAGACGCAGCGGACTTTTCCTTCCGGCCGCGGAAAGCAGCTTTTCCCCGGTTCCGATTACCGGCACATCACATTCCGGCAGTATACTGCAGCGCCTGCCCGGAACACTTCGTTCAAAAATCAGTTTCATTGTCCGCACACCTCCTTCACCAGTCTTACCAGCTCATCCATTTCTTCTCTCGAATTCTTTTCCGTGGCGCACCACAGCAGGTTCCCGTCCGGCAGCAGAAGCCCGCCCAGAAAACCCTTTTCCTCCAGCGCCCCCAGAAGCCTTTTCCCATCCACCGGGGAAGCCGTAACAAACTCATGGAAAAATTCTTTTTTATAAACCGGAGGCAGCCCGGCTTTTTCCAGCTCCTTCTGCAGATAATGCGCTTTGGAGGCACACAGGACAGCCGTCTGTGTAAGCCCCTCCGGCCCCATGGCGGACAGATACACGGACGCGGTCAGCGCACAGAGCGCCTCATTGGAACAGATATTGCTGCCTGCTTTTTCCCTGCGGATGTGCTGCTCCCTTGCCTGAAGCGTGAGCACAAAGCCTCTGTTTCCCCTGGAATCCACTGTTTCCCCCACAATACGGCCCGGCAGCTTACGCATCATATCCCTGGAAGCTGCCATAAAGCCCAGATAAGGGCCGCCGAAGGATAATGGCAGGCCCAGCGGCTGCCCTTCCCCCACCGCCACATCGGCCCCGCATTCTCCGGGTGTCTCCACAATAGCCAGCGCAATGGGATTGCAGCCCATGATGAGCTTCCCGCCCCTTTCATGGACGGCCTCGGCGCATGCCTTCCCGTCCTCCAGGATTCCATAAAAATTAGGCTGCTGCACATAAAAACACGCCACCGTGTCATCCAGCATGCTTTTCAGAGCCTCCAAATCCGTGCTTCCGTCCCTGGCAGGCACCATTTCCACAACAGCCTGCCTGCCGTGGCAATAGGTTTTTATCACCTCCGTCACCTGAGGATTGGTGGTTTCGGAAACCAGCACGCGGGTGCGTTTTCTTTCCCTGCACATGAAAACACCCTCTGCCGCAGCGGATGCGCCGTCATAAACGGAAGCGTTGGCAGCGTCCAGGCCTGTCAGTTCGCAGATCATCGTCTGATATTCGAAAATAGACTGAAGCAGCCCCTGGCTGATTTCCGCCTGATACGGCGTATAGGCGGTGACAAATTCCTCCTTCGAAACCACCTCCTTTACAATAGACGGAATATAATGATCATAAGCGCCCGCGCCCCTGAAAATATGGCGGAAGATACGGTTTTCCTCCGCATAGTCCTCCATTTTCCGGGCAGCTCCCAGCTCTGACAGCCCTTTAGGCAGCTGCAGTTCCCCCTTCAGCTTTACTTCCTCCGGCAGCGCCGCAAACAGCTCCTCGGTGGAAGTAAGGCCCACAGTTTCCAGCATCCTCTGTCTTTGTTCTTCTGTTGTCGGTATGTAGGATCCCATTCCCTTTTCCCCCTTTCCCGGCCGCATTACTGCTTCCGGGTTTCCACATACACTTCATAATCCGCAGCGTCCAGCAGCTCCTCCTGATCCGTAATATCCTTTACCCTGATCATCCAGGCTTCATTGGCATCCGTATTAATCAGTTCGGGACTGTCCAGCAGCTCTTCATTGATTTCCTCCACAATTCCGGTCACCGGGGAATACACATCCGATACCGCTTTTACGGACTCCACATCCCCGAAGGGCTCCCCGGCGGTTACCTCATCCCCTTCCTCAGGCAGATTCACGAATACCAGGTCCCCCAGCTCCTTCTGCGCATAATCGGTAAGGCCAATCCGCGCGCTGCCGTCTTCTTCAAATAAAACCCATTCATGAGATTTGGAATACTTGTAATTATCCGGATAATTCATATATTTTTCCTCCTGTTTTATGCCCTTCAGGCACTTTTATTTAAATTTTAAAACTTTCCCCCGCAATAACTGTAAAAGAACTGAACCCTTACCTTTTATAAAAAGGAAGCTCCACGATTTCCGCTTCCACGCGGCGGCCCCGCACCTCGGCCTCCACCCGCCTTCCCGGCACTGCCTCCTCCGCCTGAAGCAGCGCCATAGCCACCGGATATCCCAGGTAAGGCGCATGGGTTCCGGAAGTCGCAACCCCGATTTTCCCATCCCCCGCATATACTCCGGCCTGCTCCCTGATAATTCCTCTTCCCGTCACTTTCAGGCCAACCCTTTTTCTTGATGGGGTTCCCTGTTTCTCAAGAGCATCCCTGCCGATAAAATTCTTCTGCATTTTTACCGCAAAAGAAAGCCCTGTCTCCAAAGGAGAGATCGTATCATCCATTTCATGGCCGTATAACGGCATGGCAGCCTCCAGCCGGAGCGTATCACGCGCCCCCAGCCCGCAGGGAATCAGTCCCTCCTCCCTTCCGGCCTCCATCAACGCTTCCCACAACGCTGGCGCGTCTCCGGCCGCCATATACAACTCAAACCCATCCTCGCCGGTGTAACCGGTCCTGGAGATAACGCACCGGATACCCGCCGCCTCCCCCTCAAAAATACAGCTATAATACTTCTCAGGAATAACCTCATCCCCTGCAATCCTACCAAGAATCCCCCGGGCCTTCGGCCCCTGAAGCGCTATCTGCCCCACATTATCCGAAATATCCCGGAATTTGGCGCCGCCCCTCTGATGCTCCAGCATCCACGCAAAATCCTTATCCTTACTTGCCGCGTTCACCACAATAAAATAATGGTTATCCCTGACCTTATAAACAATCAGATCATCCACCACCCCGCCGTTTTCATTACACATGGGACTATACCTGGCCTGACCGTCACGCATATTCGTAAAATCATTCGTCAGCAGATAATTCAGGTTCTCCAACGCCCCCTCCCCTTCACAAAGTATTTCCCCCATATGGGATACATCAAAAAGCCCGCAGTCCCGTCTCACCGCCATATGTTCCTGAATCACCCCATACCCATCATACTGCACCGGTAAAAGATACCCTGCAAACGGCACCATCTTCCCGCCATACCTCACATGAACGTCATACAGCGAAGTCTTCTTCTCATCCATCACTTACCAGCTCCTTCCTTCTTACCAGACAAAATTCCCGCCCCTGCCCAATCCAATTCCTGAATCCCTGCAGCACCCGCCAAAACACACCTGCAAAACAATACACATACACGCAAAAAGGCATACGGCGTTAATAGCCATATGCCTTCCCTGTCTTCGTACCTGAAAGATTACCCCTCAGCATAACAAGAGGCTGCCTCGTCGGTGGCAACAGTGCACTTCGGATCCTGCTTCCTATTTTTGCACTTCACCTTTCCAGAGCTTCGTCCAAATCCGGTCCTTTTGCCTGAGAGTTTATGCCCCTTCGGCGCAATTAAGTTGTCTCTCCCGAATCCTTCTCCCGAAAAATATTCTCAGAAAGCCATCACCATCGATGCTCTCCTCTTTGTATGTCCAGTCTAACACAATTCCCCCAACACAGCAATCACAATTACTGTACAAATTATACTATCTCTTTATATCTTTATAATAACTCTTTATACTATCTACACATACCATCAACACAGACCTGCCTAAATAATCACACCCCTGGCCCAGCCTTCCCGTTATAGTTCTCCCCCGCACATTCCTGCCCACCGCTCTGTTACGCACCGCTTTCTGGCCGCTCCCCGCGTCTGTCCGGCCGGGTATTATTTTCTGTAAGGGCCGTTTAAAAACGCCGGTCCTTACGCCGCGTATTGTGCGGCGTTAGTACCGCTGCGTTTTTAACCGAGCGAAAGCAAGACGACTTTCAGTCGTCTGCCCACACAGAAAATAATACCCGGCCGGACAGACGCGGGGAGCGGCCAGAAAGCGGTGCGTAACAGAACGGCGGGCAGGAATCCCGCGGGGGAGAACTATAACGGGAAGGCGTCCCACTACCTCCAATGGAGTCTGTGGAGGTCGCCTTCGAGGAGCATTCCTTCGAAGCTGTTCTGGCGCAGAGCCTCATAAAGCACAACCGCAACGGAATTGCTTAAATTCAGGGAACGGATTTTATCCAGCATGGGGATACGGATACAGGTATCTTCATTTTCCACCAGGATTTCTTCCGGGATTCCCGCGCTTTCCTTGCCGAACATAATATAGTCGTCTGGGCCGAAGGCAACGTCAGTGTATACATGCTTTGCCTTGGTGGTGGCCATCCATATTTTCGCCCCGGGATTTTTCTCCAGGAAGTCTTCATAATTGATATAGCGCCGCACGTCCAGATCCTTCCAGTAATCCATGCCCGCTCTTTTGATTTCCTTTTCGTTCAGACGGAAGCCAAGCGGCTCTATGAGATGCAGGACGGAACCCGTGGCTACGCAGGTCCTGCCGATATTTCCGGTATTAGCCGGAATCTCCGGCTGATGCAGTACAATATTCATTTCAATTCTCCCCGATGTCTTTCGTTATATTTTTACAAAAGCGGCAGCCCCGTCTCCTGAATTATACAGGATACAGGGCTGCCGGAACCGCCGGCGTCCGGCGGCAGTATTACAATGCCAAAATGATAACTGTCAGCTCTTTCCCCACTGCCTGGAACAGCAGGCGCCGCTGGCTGTTACCTTGCCTGTTCCTTCTTCAGCCTTGCCACGAAATCCGCCAGCCTGCCGATGGCAACCTTCAGATTTTCGAGGGAATAGGCGTAGGAAATACGGATAAAGCCTTCTCCGCAGTCCCCGAATGCGGTTCCAGGAACCACTGCCACTTTTTCCTCCTGCAGGAAGCGTGTGGCGAACTCATCGCTGGTCATGCCGAATTCCCTGATGCAGGGGAATACATAAAAAGCGCCGTAGGGTTCAAAGCAGGGCAGCCCCATTTCCTTGAAGGCATACATCAGGTAGCGCCGTCTTTGGTTATAGGCTTCCCGCATCTCCACCACATCGTCGTCGCCGTTGCGCAGGGCTTCCACCGCCGCATACTGGCTTGTGGTGGGCGCGCACATGATGGCAAACTGATGGATCTTCAGCATCTGCTCAATGATGATCTTCGGCCCGCAGGCATAGCCCAGACGCCAGCCGGTCATGGCATAGGATTTGGAAAAACCATTGATCAGGATGGTTCTTTCCTGCATGCCCGGAATGCTTGCAATGGAGACATGATCCGCCTTATAAGTCAGTTCACTGTAAATTTCATCAGAAATAACGAACAGATCCTTTTCCAGAATCACCTCCGCAATCTCTTCCAGATCCTTCTTTTCCATAATCGCCCCCGTGGGGTTGTTGGGGAAAGGAAGCACAAGCACCTTGGTTTTGTCCGTAATGGCATCCCGAAGCTCCTGTGCGGTGAGACGGAATTCATTCTCAGCCTTCAGGTTGATGATGACCGGAACGGCATCGGCCAGCACAGCGCAGGGCTCGTAGGATACGTAGCTGGGCTGGGGAATGAGCACCTCATCCCCCGGATTGACCATGGTACGCAGGGCAATGTCAATGGCCTCCGAACCGCCTACGGTAACCAGCACCTCATTGGCATAGTTGTATGTAAGATGAAAACGGCGTTCCAGGTAATTGCAGATTTCAATCTTCAGTTCCTTCAGACCTGCATTGGAGGTGTAGAAGGTTCTTCCCTTTTCCAGGGAATAGATACCCTCATCCCGGATGTGCCAGGGGGTATCGAAGTCGGGTTCACCAACACCGAGGGAAATAGCATCATCCATTTCGCTTACGATGTCAAAGAATTTCCTGATGCCCGACGGTTTGATATCGACTATTTTATCGGACAGCGGATTTCTCATGGCGTAATTTTCTCCCTTGTATCTTCATTTTTCTTTGCAAGAATGGTTCCGTGGTCTTTGTATTTTTTCAGGATAAAATGAGTGGCCGTGCTCAGGACTCCGTCCAGCGCAGACAGCTTCTCAGATACAAAGCTGGAAATTTCCTTCAGGTTCCTTCCCTCCAGGGTTACCAGAAGATCAAAACCGCCGGAAATCAGATATACGGCGTTCACCTCCGGATACTTATACACGCGCTCGGCAATGTTGTCAAAGCCCTGGCCTCTCTGAGGGGTTACACGCACCTCTATCAGCGCGGATATTTTATCCAAGCTGGTCTTATCCCAGTCAATCAGCGTATGGTAGCCGCAGATGATTCCTTCCGATTCCATAGCCGCCAGTTCATTCACCACATCTACTTCTTCCACGCCAAGTATCACAGCCAGCTCTTTTAAATCAATGCGGCTGTTTTTCTCAATAATTCCCAGTAATTGTTCTCTTAAATCTCTCATAATGACTCCCTTCCTGGTTCAGCTTTCGGCTTCTCCAAAGCTTATTTTGTAAAGCTCATCCGTTTTGGGCGGTTCAAGGAAGCGTTTTTCTTCCCCGTTCCGGATAACCCGGTCGTTCCCTCCGGTCGCTTTACCCACGATCGCGGCCGGGATATTTTCTTTTTCCAGATTCCGTATAAGATCTGTTCCATTATCCGCTGCAATCAGAAGACAGCCTCCTGATATCAGTTCATAAGGGTTGAGATCCAGCTGATTGCAGATTTCAACCGTTTCCTGACGGATGGGCAGCTTTTTAAGATCGATTTCCAGTCCGACGCCTGAGCTTTCCGCCATTTCCCAGAGTGCACCGAAGATGCCTCCTTCGGTTACATCTGTCATGGCACAAACGCCGGACTTGCCGGCGACTGCAGCCTCCGGGATAACAGAGAGATATTTGTCAAAGCCCTTCGCTTCCTCCACCAGGTATGCGGGGAAACGCTCCAGAAGCTCCTTCTCCTTTTCCCTGGCGGCGATGGAGGTTCCTTCCAGGCCGATCCATTTTGTCACTACGATATCGTTCCCCGGTTTTGCGGTCCCGGTGGCAACGGTATCTCCTTCTTTGGCCCTGCCTATGGCTGTTACGGTAAGGACAATACGGTTTACCGCGTCAGTGACCTCGGTATGCCCTCCTGCGATCTGAATGTGCAGGGAGGCGCAGACCGCTTCCGCCTGGGCCATCAGTTCCTTCAGCTCCCTCTCCTCACAGTCCGGGGGCAGAAGAAGTGTGAGGAGGACCGCCACCGGCTCCGCGCCGGCGGCTGCTATATCATTGGCGGACGCATGTATCCCGTAAAGGGCGATATCCTTACCGGTGCCGGTTACCGGATCCGAGGAAAAAAGCACAACTTCACCCCCGCCGGGTGCCAAAATGGCGCAGTCTTCCCCCAGACCTGCGCCAAGTACGATTTCATCCCTTCGGGTTTTCAGTTGTCTTAATACAGAGCGTTTTAAGACGCTCTCGGGCACCTTGCCGATTTTCATGCGCGTTCCCACCTGTATTCACACTGGTTGGCAGACATTACTGTCCTGCCTGCTGTTGCTGCTGTGCCAGCTGTTCATTGTACTGCTGGATCAGCGCCGCCTGTTCTTCAGGCGACTTTCCTGCCAAAATGGCCGCGAGCGCAGGATCCACACCGGGATTACCCGCCGGGGCACTACTCTGACCGTTCTTCAAAGCCGCCGCCACGCTCTTCACCTGGTCGATGCTTCCGGTGGCAATCGCCGCCTGCATTTCATTATAAGCGTTTGTGTCGTTCGTGGCAACACCTACCGTTGCCGTACGGGGAACCATCTTGTAGCTGCTGCTGTTGATCTGCTCTCTGCTGACCTCAACGCCGTTTTCCGTTACCACCTTCCACAGCCTTGCCTTGTAGCCCACATGCGCGGACTGTACATCCACGAAGCCTATGGGCTGGGAGGTAGTCTGTACGATGCTTTCAGAGGCAGGCTGGATGGTTTCCAGGACTTCGCTTTCATAGGTTACCACATGGCCCGGATCCCTTGTTTCCACGCCGTAAATGGTAAACGTAATATTTTTATTGCTTGTATAGCCTTCAATATATATGGGATAGCCCGTATTGTTGGTAAACCGGAAATCCTTCCCTGCGGATTCGGCGATGGCCGCGTCCATGGAGGGCTTTACATATCCAACAATCATGGAGTGGTTGTGCCTTTCCTCCACCTGAAGCTCCGCCTTCAGAACCGCATTATAAAGGGTCGTGGATACCTGGCAGATACCGCCTCCGATACTGTCCACCACCTGGCCATTCAGGTAGGAACCGGCCATATAGTATCCGTTATCCGCAGTAAAGGGGCTGACGGTCTCATAGGTGGAGAAGGTTTCTCCGGGGTAAATGGTCGTTCCGTTAATCAGGCTGCAGCCATTGGTCACGTTGGCGCTCCTGTCCTTTCCTGAGGAAGAAAAGCTCGTGGTATAGCTGCCGAGCACATCCTTAACCTTCGCCAGCTCTTCTTTGTTTCCCTGGGGAACCTCTTCGGTAACCGCCAGATCCACGGCGGCATCCCCGCCCTTCCACTGGGTGGTCAGATAGTCATATATCGCATTCTCGGAAGCTGCGTTGTCAACTACAACGCCGGTCTGTCCGTCTTCAATCACAAAAGCGCCGTCCACTCTCTTCAGATGGGCGTTCACCGCCTCCACGTTAAAGGCGTCGCATTTATTTTCCACAACCGATGCAATCGCTTCCCGGTCAAAGGAAAAAGCGATATCATAAACCTTATTCTGATGCTCCAGATCCTTCAGGGCCTTATAGCGTACCACCACGTTGCCGGATTTCCCAAGGTTCACCGCTTCCTCAACAAGCTCCGGGTTAGCCCAGCCAAGTCCAAGCTCGGAGGCGGTTACATTCACCGTATTGCCTTCCACTACGTTCAGGGTAATGGTGCTGGAGGCCAGTGAATCCACATAGGACTGTATGGCGGCCTTCGCCTCTTCCCTGGTCATTCCTGAAAGTGAAATATCTCCGGCGTACACGCCTTCCAGTATCGTATCATCCGGCTTTGCCTGTGCCCGGGAGTGAAGTCCCGCGGAAAGTGCCGCGGCTCCTATGGCCAGTACAAAGACAAGTGTCCAAATCCATTTCTTCATAAGCTGCTCCTATCCTTACAGAAAATACAGCAGTGTCGGTACGACCATTGCCAGCACCAGTATGATGATGATGACTGAGGAAACAACTCTTCTCGTTTTTTTATTATTGAAATTAAACATTTTCTTATGCCTCCCGACATTTCCATGCTTATCCTACTTGTTCAGATGCTTATTATATATGAAAGCTTCCTGTTTTGCAAGCAAAGATAAGCCGAAAATCAACATCAAAGTAACAGTTCACCCTTCGGGCAAACTGTTACTGCATCCACCCATAAAAGCCGCCTTCGGCGAGGGGCGGATGCCTGCTGCCACCACGTTTTCTCACAGTTTGCGCAGTGAATGCGCAAACCTGCCTGAACTGTTACGCGTCAAAACTTCTCTTTCTCCGGGATTTTTCCGTATTGGGCCAGAATTTTGTCTATGGTGCGGCTGGCTTCGTTTTTCGTCATTTTTTCAATATCGGCGTCCAGTTCCAGTTTATGAGCCGCAGTCAGTTTATATAACCGTTCCTTCTGCGCGCCGCTGGCGGGGCCTTCCTTTTTCACCCGGTAAATAAGCGGCTGGGGCGCGAAATCCTTTTCATTCCTTTCCAGGAAAAGCCCGCACAGTACCTCATACAGCCGCTGCGTCGCCAGGGCATCCCCCAGCGCCCTGTGGGCCGTATGGCTGATTCCAAAATGCCTGCATAAAAACCCCAGGTTTTTGCTTTCCAGCTCCGGCAGGAATTTCCTCGCCAGCTTCAGCGTATCCACGCCTGTGCGTTCAAATGTCAGTCCCTGGTTCACCGCCGCTTTTTTCATAAAGGAATAGTCAAAAAGGACACTGTGCCCCAGAAGCGGAAGCTCCCCGGCAAAGGCCAGGAACTCAGGAAGCGCCTCCTCAATATACGGGGCCGATTCCAGATCCCGATCCGTAATCCCCGTAATTTCAGACGTATGCCCGGACAGCTTACGCCCCGGATTGACAAACGTCTGGAAACGCTCCGCAGCTACGCCGCCCAATACCTTAACCGCGCCTATTTCAATAATTTTATCCAGTCTGGGATACAGCCCTGAGGTCTCCAAATCCAGGCAGACATAGTCCTTCACCGGCCCGTTCACCTCGCACCTTCCGTCTTTTTGTTTGTTGTTTTCTTACCGCTGTTCTTCTTATAGTATGGACAGAACTCCGTTAAAAAACACGCGTCACATTTTGCGGTGGGCGCTTTGCAGATTTCCCGGCCCAGCGCGATAATCTGCAGGTTGTAAAGTATCCAATGGTCTTTGGGCAAAACCTTCATCAGGTCATATTCCACCTTGACCGGATCCTCCTCCTTCGTCAGGCCCAGCCGGTTGGAAATTCTTTTTACATGAGTGTCCACCACAATGCTTGGCTCATTGTAAATATTCCCGCGGATTACGTTGGCGGTTTTCCGCCCCACACCCGCCAGAGAGGTGAGATCCTCGATGGATTCCGGCACTTCCCCGCCGAATTTTTCAACCAGGTCCTGACAGCAGGCGATAATATTTTTTGCTTTATTATGGTAAAAACCGGTGGAGCGGATATCCTGCTCCAGCTCCTTCAAATCTGCCCGGGCAAAGTACTCCACGCCCGGATATTTCCGGAACAGGTCTTTAGTCACCACGTTAACCCTGGCGTCCGTGCACTGGGCGCTGAGAATCGTGGCTATCAGTAGCTGCCATGCATTTTCATGATCCAGATAGCAGATGATATCTGTGCCATAGCGCTCGTCCAGAAGCTTCAGTATATTTTCTATTCTTTCTTTTTGTCTCAATTTCCATTCTCCTTTAAAGCGGAAGCAGGGTGGTACGGGCTTCCTGGTTCAGAGGGTTTCTCTTTCTGTAATCAAACAGCAGGAAATAAATTTTTTCTTCCGGGAATGTTTCCATCATCTCGGGGACAGGGCTTTCCCATACCGGCAGGCGGAAGCATTCGATGTGGGTCATTCTTGCCATCTGCCGTGAATTAAAGCCATCGTCCACATAATCCTGCAGGAAAAGAGGTTCATTTTCCTCTTTGCGGTAAAATCCGTTTATTTTTTCCTTGATTTCGGGAGTCTCCTGTAAATTCAGGGCAAAATCCGGGCGGCTCTTCAGATTTTCCCTCAGATACATGTCCAGCGTCAGGAGCTGCCTGTAAAGGCTCTCCCTCTCCGGGTCCACAGAAAGGGCAAAGTCCAGAAGCACCTGGTAGCGGTAGCTTCTTGCGGGGTTGTTGATAAAGTATCCCTTCTTTTCATAATAGGCCGCCAGCTCCTCGTAAAGACGGAAGGGATTTGGAAAAACAGCTTCCAGAACCGGCAGGGTATGGGTGAATTGAGCGCTGTTGTAGTACAGCTCAACCATTTCTTCGATTTTTTTAAGGGAAAGGACATCCCCATAGGGGAGCCAGCGGGTAAAAAGGACTTCATAGGGAGGCTTATCCGTATAATGTATCCCATATTCCGAAGCCTTCTCATGCATATAAGAGCCCTTCAGGACCTTCAGGAAGCCCAGCTGCAGCTGTTCTGGGCGGCAGGCATAAACATCGTTGAAGGAACGGCGGAAGCTTTCCAGATCCTCGCAGGGAAGGCCGGCAATCAAATCCAGATGGATATGGATATTCTGTCCCTCCTGGATGGAGGCCACTATTTTTTTCAGCTTCTCCCAGTCCATGGCGCGCCGTATTTCCCGGATGGTCTGCGGATTGGTGGACTGCACGCCGATTTCCAGCTGCACCAGTCCCGGGCGCAGGGAGCGCAGAATCCGAAGCTCTTCTTCGTTCAGGATATCCGCGGATATTTCAAAATGAAAATTAGTGACTCCGTTATCATGTTCGCTGATGTAACGCCAAATCGCCTGGGCATGGGCATGGTTACAGTTGAAGGTACGGTCTACGAACTTGACCTGAGGGACCTTTTTATCCAGAAAAAACTGAAGCTCTTTTTTCACCAGCTCCAGGCTGCGCAGGCGGACCGTTTTATCTATGGAAGAAAGACAGTAGCTGCAACGGTAAGGGCAGCCGCGGCTGGATTCGTAGTAAATGATACGGTTGTGGAAATCGCCAATGTCCTCTTCGTTGTAGAAAAAAGGGATGTCACTGATATCCGTGAGGCTGCGGGGAGCGGTGCAGCAGACGGAAAGGGCGCCTGCTGCTGTGCAGGTTCCCGGGGTTTTACATGCAGCGGCGTAGGCCTCCGGAGTTTCGCCCGGCTTTTCCGGGGCTCTTCGGAAAACAATGCCGGGGATTTTCTGCAGTGTATCCTCTTCATCTGTATCCGGCTGCCCTGCTCCGGAAGAATGCTTATCTTTATAAAATACAAGCAACTCGTGGAAGGTCACCTCTCCCTCTCCCACCATAACCCCGGTGAGAAAAGGCATTTTTTCAAGGATTTCTTCCGGATTGTAGGATACTTCCGGTCCGCCAAGCCAAATCGGCACATCAGGCAGGATCTTGGCAAGCTCCCGGGTGATATCCTGAATCATTTCCCAGTTCCAGATATAGCAGGAAAACGCGATACAGTCCGGCTTTCTGCCATAAATGTCCGCCAGTATCTCCTGGAAGGGCTGGTTGATGGTGTATTCGGCCAGCTCCATATGCTCCTCAAGCGCCGGCTCCTTCCGGATGCTGTAGGCGCGCAGGCTGTAAATGGCCGGGTTGGAATGGATATATTTTGCATTCACTGCTGTGAGTAAAAATTTCATAAGTTATTCGTCTTTCTTCTGACAGGCTTTCTGCCCGATTGGTGATCCTTAAGGTGAACCTCAGCCTCAACGTAAGCTTTGCCGCATAAAGGCTTCTGTGGACCGAACCCCTGCTTTACACAGGATACCGCGAAAACGGTGTTGCGGCAAGAATGAAACTGCTTCCAGGAGGCATTCCGGCAGAACGCGTTATCCCGAAAGATACAGGGCTGCTCCGGGGGAGCCGGCTGCTTAACAGTGCTTTACGGCTG
Organism: Eisenbergiella massiliensis; assembly: GCF_003435485.1. Taxonomy (NCBI): domain Bacteria; kingdom Bacillati; phylum Bacillota; class Clostridia; order Lachnospirales; family Lachnospiraceae; genus Eisenbergiella; species Eisenbergiella massiliensis. The sequence continues at coordinate 574,700 of NZ_QVLV01000001.1, read as the reverse complement.
CGGCCTCCAGGTAATTTCATATGTTTTATCAATTAGAACATATTCCAGGCCGTATGCCCTGCACTGCTCCAGGTTTTCCCTGTTCTTGTCAACCAATGGCTCCAGCTCCAGATATTCATCCTCCATGCGGTCTTCAATATCGCTTCCATGGGCCCTGATGTCAGCGAAATGGGCGCGGATATAGTTTTCGCTGAAAACAAGGCAGACGTAACGGATCTCCTGCAGATATTCCGGTTCGAAATCCTTTTTAAAATCAAAGGGGATATAGCAGCCTTCAACTATCAGGTTCTGTTTGTTCTCAATGGCAGTTTTGATCATCTCCCGCACAACAGGCCACAGATAATCCGTCAGCAGCCTGCCATCGCTTTCCGGCGTCAGGGATGTGCGGCCGCTGCGGATCAGGCCCATTTTCAGGTGGTCGATGGACAGATAAGGATAGGAATAGGCTTCCAGAAGTTTCTGGGCAAAAAGGGTCTTTCCGGCGTGGGTGCTCCCGGCAATCAATATAATCATAAAACTCCTCCGTATATGGAACCGATTTTCATCGTCGTCCCGGCTTTTCTTTAGGATACAGCGAAAGCCGGCGGGTGGCAAGGGGTTCCGGGACAGCAGTGAAAAGAACTGCGGCCGTTTTTTGACTTGATGCGGTAAAAAAGGGCTTATACATCCTTCTCAATATAATGGACAGGGTAACGGTTCCAGTACTCCATGTATACCCGCTCCTTCCTGCCGTCAAGATTCAGCTGGTACATTCGGAAGGTGACCAGGATATTCTTGGGCTGCCACGGTTCCTCGTAAGAATAGCGGTAGGTCATGCCCATGCGTTTCATCACGTTTCCGCTTGCCGGGTTCTTTACATCATGTGTCGCCGTTATGTATGGAATTCCGGCTTTTCTGATTTCCTCCAGCACCGCGAGGGCAGCTTCTGTCATAATGCCCTTATGCTGGCAGTCCCTTCTCAGCGCATAGCCGAAATCATGGCTTTCCCCCACGTCCACGTTGATATAGCCAATGGGGATATTATCTGTCTTAAGACATATGGCATAATGGAAGCCGTCAGGTTCCTCACTGCGGCTCAGATAACGTTCTTCAAGGAACTGCTCCGCTTCCGCTCTAGTCTGTAAGGGGAACCAGGGGAGGAAGGTGTTTATCTCCCGGTCGGACATGAGCGCAAAAAACGCATCGGTGTCTTCCGGGGTGAAGGGGCGGATGAGCAGACGGTCTGTGGTGAGCTGGGTGGGGGTTTTGTGGATATTATTCATAATGATGCCTTTCTGATAAACCTGAATCTGCAGATAATATTTGCAGTGCTTTCATCTTCAATTTAATGTAACTGTTTGGAAAGTCAGCGCATTTAACTGCGCAGAGCAGCATTCCGCACTGACCGTAAAAATGTAATTCAAGAGTACCAAAATCCATCGCCGAAGGTGGTTTAGGATAGATTCTTGACAGTAACTGTGAAGGTGCTGGACAGTTACAATTTTATAATTAGAATACAGGCAAAAAAGATGTGTTGCAAGTAATTCCTGACAATATGCCGCTAGTTATTACTTCATCACCATAACATCTGGGTATATAAACGGATTTATGGATTGGATTACTATGCTTCCTGCCTGCGTGAGGAAGGTCTTATGGAACGTGAATATTCTTTGTTAATCGGTGCTTTACGGACACTTAATGTTTTTTCTGAGAATTCCGAACAGATAGAATTTACATATAATTATTGTGCTCCGGGCTTTTCGGATTTATTGAAAAACTACCCTGTACAGGAAATTGCCGGAAAGGGAAATGAACTTGATAAGGCTTTAAATCTTCTTAGATAGTGCAGTGAAAATGTTCTGCATAACGGCGGAACCAAGGATGTTGAATTCATTCCGAAAACATCCCTGAACATATTAAACTATGCCTATAAAAAGGGGTGGGAATATGGTGTATATTGTAGATTACAGGCTATTGTATTTACAGAATGCTGTTTGGCTCTTGGTATAAAGTCAAGAATTCTGCATTGTCTGCCTTTCGGCCCATATGATTTTGAATCCCATGTCATTTCAATCGTATACATTGCAGCACTGGCTTACATAGATAATCATCAGGACAAAAAATAGCTATCCTCTACGGCCAATAGAGGATAGCTTGAAACTAAAAATTATACAGTTATCCGAAGCGCAATCATCGGACCCGAAATATCCTTTGATTACTTCTAAATAAATTATGCACTGGGGACTTGAATCTTTCAAGTCACTTTTTATTTTCGCTGCCTTACTGGTTCAAAACCGCCGTAAACCTGTCAAAAGCCGCCTGACCTTCCGCCGTTCTCTTATAAACGCCGGCATCCTCCAGAACTTCCATGAATACCTGGCCGATTTCTGTCTGTATGATTTCATGGATGTTGTCTGCCGTCACATTCTCATATCTGGGAAGGAATTCCTCCACCCAGTCCGCATGCTTGCCAAGAACCTCATCGCCGCGGATATCCGCGCCTTCCAGTATTGCTTTTTCCAGAGCGGCCATTTCACCGTCCAGACGGGAAGGAAGCACCGCAAGACCCATAACCTCAATCAGGCCGATGTTTTCCTTTTTGATATGGTGCAGCTTTGCATGAGGATGGTAAACGCCCATGGGATGTTCTTCTGTGGTAATGTTGTTGCGCAGCACCAGATCCAGTTCGTAGTTGTCACCACGTTTTCTTGCGATGGGGGTAATGGTATTGTGAGGCTCCCCATCTGTTTCAGCATAGATAAATGCCTCTTCGTCTGTGTAGTTGCGCCATTTATCAAGAATCACGTCGGCAAGGGCAATAAGCCTGTCGCTGTCAGGACCGGAAATACGGATAACGGACATGGGCCAGTTCACAATTCCCGCTGTTACATCTTCAAAGCCTTTTACCGTGAAGGTTTTGTCCACGCCGGCTTTGGCCATGGGGAATTCATAGTGACCGCCCTGGAAGTGGTCATGGCTTAAAATGGAGCCGCCTACGATAGGAAGGTCCGCATTGGAACCAAGCATATAATGAGGGAACAGCTTCACAAAATCAAACAGCTTTACAAAGGTGTTGTGTTCGATTTTCATGGGAATATGCTGGGAATTGAAAACAATGCAGTGTTCATTATAGTAAACATAAGGGGAGTACTGGAAGCCCCACTGACCGCCGTTGATGGTGATAGGAATAATCCTGTGGTTCTGTCTTGCGGGATGGTTTACGCGTCCTGCATAGCCTTCATTTTCCACACACAGCTGGCATTTGGGGTATCCGCTCTGTTTTGCGTTTTTGGCGGCTGCAATCGCCTTGGGATCCTTCTCCGGCTTGGACAGGTTGATGGTGATATCCAGATCTCCGTACTTTGTATGGGCAATCCATTTCTGGTCACGGCATACGCGGTAACGTCTGATATAGTCTGTATCCTGGCTGAATTTGTAAAAATACTCCGTTGCAGCTTCCGGGGACTGGGCATAGTAAGTATTGAATTTTCGAATAATTTCACTGGGACGCGCCACAAGCACGCTCATGATTTTTGTATCGAACAAATCCCTGTATACAACGCTGTTGTTTTCAAGAAGTCCGTTCTGTGCCGCGTAGTCAAGCATATCCTTAAGAATGCTTTCCAGTTCGCCTGTCAGCTGTGCTTCTTCGCTTTTGTCTGCTGTAATCGGCGTATCCGCATCCTCAAGCTCCTCCAGGCCGAACAGCTCCAAAAGACGGTTAGCGGTGTAGATGGTATCCTCCGGCTCCACAAGTCCGGTCGCAAGACCATATCTTACTAATTCCCTGATACTTTTCTGAATCATATTCTCCCTCATTTCTGCGGTAATCCCGCGCAACCTGTATCTGTGTAACTCCATAAGCCTGCCGGCTCTGTGTATTCTATGTAATTCCACCAACCTGCCGGCTCTGTGCATAAAGAGGGGCGGCTTGGAACCCAGCCGCCCGTACTGATTAGATTAAGCTCGGTCCGTCCCCGATCTCCACAACATAGAAATCAGCAGCATAACCAATTTTCTTCAGATATTCCGCTCCTACCTTTTCGATGAAGCCGTCGATGGCTTCCGTCTTAACAATGCTGACAGTGCAGCCACCGAAGCCTGCGCCTGTCATACGGGAACCGATAACGCCGTCCACCTTCCAGGCTTCTTCCACCAGGGTATCCAGCTCAATGCCGGTAACCTCATAATCATCACGAAGGGATACGTGGGAAGCATTCATCAGCTGTCCAAACTGTGCGATATCATTCGCCTTCAGAGCGGCAACAGCCTTGATGGTGCGCTGGTTTTCATAAACCGCATGCTTTGCGCGTTTTGTGCGTACATCGTCTTTGATTGCAGATTTATACTGTTCAAACTGCTCTTCCGTGAGGTCTCCCAGAGAGTTGATTCCCACAACCTCCTGAATCTCAGCCAGAGCTGTCTCGCATTCGCTTCTTCTTTCGTTATATTTGGAATCTCCCAGGCCGCGCTTCTTATTGCTGCAGGCAATGACAATCTTGGCGCCTTCCAGATGGATGGGCGCATATTCAAAGCTCAGATCCGCGGTATCCAGGAAAATAGCGTGATCCTTTTTGCCCATGGCAATAGCGAACTGATCCATAATTCCGCAGTTGACGCCGTTGAAATTGTTCTCGGAATACTGTCCGATAAGCGCCAGATCCTGATTGGTCACATCAAAGCCAAACATATCCCTGAGGATAAATCCGGTCAGCACCTCTACGGATGCGGAGGAGGACAGGCCGGAGCCGTTGGGAATGTTGCCGAACAGAAGCAGATCCATTCCATAAGGGATCTCAAAGCCTCTCTTTTCAAACGCCCACATAACTCCCTTGGGATAATTGGTCCAGTCAGCTTCCTTCTCAGGCTTTAAGCCGTCCAGGCTGCTTTCAATCACTCCCAAATGTTCAAAATTCATAGAATAAAAACGCAGCTTCCTGTCGGCTCTCTGCCTTGCCACGCCATAGGTTCCGATAGTCAGCGCACAGGGAAAAACATGTCCGCCGTTATAGTCCGTATGCTCCCCGATGAGATTCACGCGTCCCGGGGCAAAGTAGGTTCTCGCTCCTGTGGTATCCCCAAAAACTTCCCCAAATTTCTGCAGAATTTTTTCTTTCATGCTCCTTCTCCTTTTCTTTATGGCTATGTATCGTTTCGTTATGGCCGCAAAATGTGCAACCGCTTTCACCTGAATTTATCATATAACAAAAGACAGATACCGGCAAAGTGATATTTGTTGCAAGTACCTGTCAAAATGTTAACTGTTTAATTTATTGACCTGGCTGATGAAATCTTCCACCTGTCTTAAGTATTCTTTATTTCTGCGGCTTTCCTTATTCTGCATCTCCCGCCGGTAGCTGGAGGGAGACATTCCTTTCATCTGTTTAAATGCCTTTGTAAAAACCAGAGGGTCATTATAGCCACAGGAAAGCGCGATGCTCTCCACGGGAAGCGCCGTCACGGCAAGCAGTTCCGCCGCCTTGGTAATCCGGTAGGTAGTCAGAAACTGCTGGGGCGACATCCCCATGGAATTTTCAAACAGGGTATACAGATAGCTCCTGTTGATACATACATAATCCGCCACATCCGTAACCTTCACCGGATTGCAGTAGTTGCGCTGGATGAATTCCACCGCCCTTATCACATACTGGTTCGCCTTATCCTCTTCCGCCTTGTCCTGCGGTCTGGCATTTTCCGCAATAAGGGACAGAAAAATCTGGAGCTGGCCGTTGCGCCGCAGCTCATTTGTAAGGCCGAAGGTGTTGTGCTCCATCATATCCCTCACGCTTCCGTAAAGCTCGTCCGAACGTTCGGAATGAAAAACCGGATGACGCACTGAAAGCCCCATATAGTTCACGAAGTTCCCGGCGCCGCTTCCGGAAAAGCCCACCCAAACGTAGGTCCAGGGCTCTCTTTCATCCGACTGGTAAAAGGCCAGCTCTCCGGGTGTAATGAGGAAGCCGCTCCCCGCCTCCAGCGGGTACTCTCTTCCGCCTATCCGGAAAATTCCCTTTCCGCTCAGAACATAGTGAATCATATAATGGGGCTTAAGCGCCGGGCCGAAGCTGTGCAGCGGCTCCGTTTTGGAGCAGCCGCAGCAGTTTACAGCCAGCGTTCCTGTCTGTTCATTGATAAATTCCAGCTTATATGCTTTTTCCATAGTCTGTTTTACTTGAAGATTCTTTCATCCAGATCCTTCTGCACCTGTACCAGGTTATCTCTGATAGAAAGCTTCTGAGGGCAAAGTGTCTCGCATTTGCCGCACTTAATGCAGTTCTTTGCTTTTTCTTCTTCTTTCAGTTCTTTTTCCCAGGACCATTTTACATGATCATATGTACGGTACATGTGATAATTGTTCCAAACCTTGAAGTTGCCCGGAATGTTGACGCCTGCAGGGCACGGCATGCAGTAGCGGCAGCCGGTGCAGCCATTCTGAACGCGGGAACGCAGCTCCGTCACGATGCTCTCGATCTCTTTCTCTTCCGCTTCGCTTAAAGGGCTAAAATCCTGGAAGGTCTTCAGGTTGTCTTCCACCTGATCCATAGTGGACATTCCGCTCAGAATAACCTTTACATTGGGATGGCTTCCCACCCAGCGAAGCGCATAGGAAGCAACGCTTCTGTCGGGATCCATCTTATGGAATCTGTCGTTGATGTCTTCGGAGAAGTTGGCAAGGCTTCCGCCCTTAATGGGTTCCATGATTACAAGCGGCACGCCCAGGCTTTCTGCCAGTGCATAGCCCTTATCCCCAGCCTGTTCCTGAGTATCCATATAGTTATACTGAATCTGACAGAAATCCCAGTCACGGTAATGGAGGATTTCGTCAAATACCTCATAGTCATCGTGGAAGGAAAAGCCGTAATATCTGATTTTTCCCTCTTCCTTCAGCTTGGCGCAGTACTCCACAACGCCCAGTTCCTTCATGGCATCCCATTTTTCCTTATTTACCGCATGAAACAGGTAAAAATCAATATAATCTGTCTGCAGCCTCTGCAGCTGTTCTTCAAAAATACGCTTGGCATCGTCTACGCTGTTAACGGCCCACAGCGGCAGCTTGGTTGCCAGGAAGAAGGAGCTTCTGTCATACTTTTTCAGCACCTTGCCCACCAGGGGTTCGCTTTCCCCGTTATGGTACGGATAAGCGGTGTCAATATAGTTTACGCCGGAGGCAATGGCTTTATCCAGCATTCTTTCAGCCTCCGCTTCATCTATTTTCCCATCGGGCAGTGTGGGAAAACGCATGCATCCAAACCCCAGCAGCGATGTTTCAATCCCCAGTTTTTCCAGTTTTCTCTTTTCCATTTGCTACACTCCTTTTTGTTGTAATACACTAAAGTCCGACTGTGGAAATGAACCACATGGTATTATTATAAATGATTCCGAACACATTTTCTATAGCTTTTAAAAAGATATGATTCTCAGATATGGCGATTTGTACCTCAGGCTGTCCCGCCGCCCTGTAACAGCATCTGCCTGTCCATAGCTGCCCCGCGAAAACATCGGATATTGGCAACGATCTGATTCCTTTTCCCCCTTTCCTATCTGCATCCATACTTTCCCATAAACAGCATATCCCCTGGAGTGCACTCAAAGTCAAGAGTTTTTCCATATTTCCATATTTCCATATTTACCTTCCATATTTCCATATTTACCTTCTATAATTATAATTCCATATTTATAAAAGGGAATTGAGCCCGGGGTAATTTCATGCTATTATTAGAACGTTTAAAATCCCTGAAAGGTACGAATGATTATGCAGCTACAGCCAAATATTATATTTATTGTAGAAATTATAGGTACGATTGCCTTTGCCTCCTCCGGCGCCATGGTGGCGGTACGGAAGCGGCTGGATTTGTTCGGGATTATTGTCCTGGGCGTCATTACGGCGGTGGGCGGAGGTATGCTCCGCGACCTGATGATCGGAAATATCCCGCCAAATATGTTCCGCAACCCGGTTTATGTGCTGGCGGCGTTTCTTACCGTGCTCGTTCTTTTTCTGCTGTTCCGCTGTTGGCCTTTCCTGCTTGGCAGCCGTTATATTGAGGGCTACGAAAAAATTATGAATATCCTCGATGCCATCGGCCTTGGGGCCTTTACGGTAATTGGCATTGACACCGGCGTGGAAGCCGGATATGGCGACTATCATTTCCTGATTATTTTTCTTGGGGTAATTACGGGAATCGGCGGAGGAATCCTGCGTGATATCATGGCCGGGGAAACGCCATATGTTTTAAAAAAGCATATTTATGCCTGCGCTTCCATTGCCGGAGCCTGCCTGTATGTAGTGCTGCTTCAGGTAACCCGTTCGGACTCCGCCATGATAGGCAGCGCGCTGCTGGTTGTGGCAATCCGCATTCTGGCAAGCCATTTCAGGTGGGATTTGCCGGGAATTGATATGGATTAGGGCTGTTACCATTCTGTTTACATCCCCGTTCCAGGTGTTTCTTTCCTTCTATGCCTCAGGCTCCTATAATAAAAGCAGGCCGGCAAAAAAATAAAAAGGAGTGTATATGTGATGGTGGAATTTGGTGAAAAGGTTAAGAAGCTCCGTGAAGAAAAGGGAATGACACAGCAGACTATGGCGGATCAGCTGTACGTAACGAGACAGGCTGTCTCCAGATGGGAATGCGGCGCCCGTTTTCCGGATCTTCTGACAGCGAAAAAAATAGCGCAGATTCTGGAGGTTTCCGTAGACGAGCTTCTGTCCGGGGAGGAACTGAAGAAAAGTATTGAAAGGGATCCTGTTCTGTCTGCTCCAGTGTCAAATATGATTCAGACAATACTTTATGCAGTCGCCTCAGCCGCATACTTATTAATGCTTGTGTTCAGCCTGTATTCTTTTTATCCTGCACAGGCCCTGAAAGGAACTCCGGCCGGGAAAATAACGGCGATAAACGTTATTACTGCGGTTGGGTATCTCATAAATCTGTGTGCCCTGGCGGCCGGGCTTGTTTTTTCGGCCCGGAACAGTTTATCTGCTGCAAAAACAGGCGCTGTCATGTGTACGAATTATATCATTTCATCATTGACGTTCCTTGCGGTTCTCATGGATATGACAATAAAACAGAACGGCCATATGGGCCTGTCCGGCTGGCTGGATCTGTTTATTCCCGTATTATCTGCGGTATGTATCCTTGTATTTTTCAGCAGACGCGGGGAAAAGCTTTCTCCTGTCATTATCTATGTGACTGCCGCCGTGTCGTTCATTGAAATTGCACAGGGCTTCATAATCTCTCTCAGAAACATGACGGATTTGAGCTTTGCAGTGACGAGCGTCCATTTACTGGGAAAAGCCGGGCTGGTGGTTCTGCTTGTTTATCAGGCGTATACCCTGGACAGGAAACGGAAGCTGCTTTGAAAAGTGAATGGGAAAAGAGTGAAATGAAAGAGCAGAAAATTTTTTAACTAAAAACAGCGGCCCGGATTTTCCGGAAACCGCTGTTTTCCTGATTCTGTGAGAGCGATAGACGGGGCTCGAACCCGCGGTCTCGACCTTGGCAAGGTCGCGCGTTACCAACTACGCCACTATCGCATTTGATATAGCAGTGACTGCTTCTTCCTGGAAATCAGTCACCTGAGTACAGGAATTAACCTGCTTACGGATAATTCATCCGCAAGCGGGTGATGGGAATCGAACCCACGTATCCAGCTTGGAAGGCTGGTGTTCTACCATTGAACTACACCCGCATATATGTAAAGCGTTCCACGCCCGGCGTTCACCGCCAACAGCGCTTCCCGCGAGATGCCAAAACCCAATCAAACCTGCAGCCAAAGCATTTTGTATGAATTGTGTTTCGAACGAGTTATATATTACCATGCGATAATTTAATTGTCAACTCCAAAAAATATTTTTTTTCAGATGTGTCCGCCCTCCGGCAGCTGTGAAGGGACGGAACCATTATGCAGCTTAGGATAAGTGTAAAAAAACTAAGAAGGCAGGCCTGCTGCCTGCCTTCTGTCGTCCCTTGATTAATTCAGCCCTGTCCCTTCCGGATGATCGAGGGTATTGGAATCATAGATCATGGCAAAGCTTATTTCGTAATTGTCGCTTCCCAGATACAGAACAATATCCACATCATCGCTGCTCCATAGATTTCTGAATTTTACCTCCCCGATGCTCAGGGCCTCACCCTCGGAACTGCAGTAGCCATACAGCCTGCCCTTACCCTTTTCTTTCTTAGGCTCTCCGTAATCAAGCGTCAGTTTTTCCGTAATGGAATCAAACTTGTTTATGTAAATATCATAATCTGTATGAGGCTGCATAAAAATAACCGTTATACAGCACAGCTGATCCTTATCATTCATCTGGTAGTAGATATAGGCATCCTCGCCCTCCACGGTATCTTCATAAATGATCAGGCTTTCCCCATTATCCTCATCCTGCTTTGTAAAAAGCTCTCCTGTTTCGTAACGCTGTATCACCTCCGCACTGTCGCCCAGTTTGGCATTTCTGAAAAGACAGTCATCCCTGTTTTCCACGATTAATGTCATGCTTTTCTTCTCTGATTGATTTCCGCTGCCGTCTTTTGCGGTAAAAACAATTTCATAGGTCCCTTCCGCATTCAAATCGTAATCGCCGCTGACTTCCACGGTACAGCTGTCTGCGTCAGCAGCCTCCGCATTGCTTTCCGGCTGATATGAGCTTCCCTTTGCCACATATACGGTATCCTTAAGCACCGTCAGCTCCGGGGGCACTGTGTCCGTCACATGAAAATCATATTGAACCTGCTTAATATTGCCTCTTTTATTTTTTACATTGAAAAGCACCTGATAATCACCGGCCGCATTACAGTCAAAACCTCCGTCATCAACTATGGTGACATCAATAATATCTTCCGGACTATACTCCAGATATTTTATCAAATCCACATCCGTTCCCAATTCAATGGTATCCTTGCCTTGTGAAATCTGAAAGCTTCCCTTATATACAAATTTATAAATGAAAAAAGCAGCCAGAATCAGCAGCAGAACTATTGCCGCAATGACAACAGGTATTACCTTTTTCTTTTTATTGCTTCCTTCATCCTTCTTATTATTGACAGGGAAACCGCAGTGTGGGCAGTTATTCACCTGATCAGAAATTTCTTTCCCGCATTCCGGGCAGTTCATAAGCGCCATTTTTTATTCCTCCGTATTATATGGTAATCAGGTAAAAGCAATGTCATCCGGGATCACAGTATCTCATTTTCTTCAAAATACATTATCCCTCTAATCTATATTTACCCAGATTTCTTCATTATCCGTACTTGTAAGGGCAGGGGATACTATCATTGCTTTTTTATCATCACTGAGTTCAACCCTGATGGTTTCCCAATCATCTCCATAACGCAATACTTTAATTTTATTACCGCTTATAACTTTATAATCGTATGTAGCCACAGTCGTATCCATCCATGCGTATCCTGTTTCCAGCCGGTACTCGATTTCATCCTCTGAAAAATCCAATACACATAGAATATACGCCCCTTCTTCACCTTCAATCTTGCACCAGCCACGCTCCAGCTCTTTTTTCAGGTTTGACGCCTGTACCGCATTCACAATAACAAAAACCAGTACTACTGCTGCAACCGCCGCCGCTGCAATTATAATTTTCTTTTTATTTTTCTGCCAGAAACCAGGCGCCTGGGCTGGCTGCTCTTGCTCTATACCCGGTCCATCTTCCTCGATTTTTGTTCCGCATTTCATGCAAAAAGATGAATCACCAGGTAATTTTTCACCGCAATTAGGGCACACCTTCTCCATCATATTTTCCACAGCAAATTCCCCCTCATAAAATTCAATTACTTATTATCATTTGCAAACGTGCCATTTCCCACAGGCCTGATAACTGCTGTCATTCCATAAAAATGTTCCTGCTTCTTTACCAATAGGGCTGCAATGAATCAGCTTTATCTGGCCAGATATTATTTTTCCCTGCATATAATGCCGTAACCCAGATTAAGGGGATTGGCTCCTCTGCATACTTCATACTTTCTTCCAGCTATTTCGACTTCATCATCCCCCGTAAATACGCAGGATTCCCCGCTTGCTTCACAATACCTGGAAATTGCCTCCATTGCTTTTGCAGGTGTCGGATATTCTGAGATTTCCTCATACGGAACATCAAATGTTACATGAACATAAAAACACTTCCTTTCCTTAAATTGGGCGGCACGCTTTAACACCCTGAAGCGCATGCCATTAACTTATCAGATGAAGCTATTATACGGCATATAGTGAAAGAATACTACATATTTTGTGTTTTTCTGATACTTTAAATTATGGTAATTTCTTGAAAACACAATAAAAAAGGACTACGGTGTTATCCGTAATCCTTTTTTATTTTAATTATCTATACATCGCTTCAAACTGTGCTAATAAATCTTTCGGCTCATGTGTTCTTTTAAACTCTGAAATTTCATTTACTTTAGCATCAATAGTTGCAGTCATTTCTTTTTTCTTTGAAAATGCAAATAATCCCAAACTATTCTTTTCAGACCTTAAAACATTTAATTCGTCATATTTCTGCTTTAATTCCTTCTCATATATATCCATTGCTTTATCATAAGCATCATAACGTTTCTTTGCTTCTTCAATATATTCCATAACACAATCAGTTAAAGCATTTCTGATTTCACCATTTATATCATTTAAAGTAGTTGCAGAACTTCCTGACATTCTAATGATTTCCGGCGAAAGAATACCCATTCCAACAAATTCATCATATTGTTTTTCAGAAACCAATGCTAACATCTTTTTATCAATGTTCTTGATAACATCTTCTCTCGATTTTTTCACAACTTCCTTCATCGAACTACTGATATTATCTCTAATGAATCTGTCAAGTTTTTTCTTATCTGATAAAGCGGTATTGATTATCTTGTATGAACCCTCGATATTTTCTAATGTACCTTCATATATCTTTTTCCATATTCCAATTTCATCAGTTCCACGATATGTAGCAAGAATTGATATTGGCACTGTTACTTTTTCTGTGTTTTTCAGATTCTTTTTTACATAATCATCAAGCACTTCTGTAAGAACTTCATCTTGATAGTAGTATTGTGCAGTTTTAAAAGTATCAAGATCACACAAACCCATTTCTAAAACCTTTGCATATATATCCGGATTATAAGGGCAACTTTTAAATGCTTGAATCAAAACACTCTTTTTATCTTCAACTAAAGACATATTATTAAGTATTTCTGATGAACGCTTTATATCATATTCCTTTGTTTTAGAATAATCAAATATGTTATTTTGTTGTAATTTATTTAAAAAGGTATCCATCAATTCAGATATGAACATACCAAAAGCATTTGCAATTTCTGCAAATGTTTTAATCATAACTTCTGCATTTTTCTTTTCTGTTACCGATGTACCTCTTGCCGATAATGCGTCCATTGCTCTTTTATAATCTCTATCGGCTTGCTCACATTGTTTTTTTATTGTGCTTGTTTCAAATGCCGCCAATGTCATATGTGCAATCATACTGTTAGAATACATTGATATTCCTGTTCCCGTAACTTGTGAATATGCAGATTGTTGCGCATCTTCCCAATCATCTAAAAAATTCTGCAGTTCTTCTGCTAAATTAAGTCGCAAACCACGCATCATTATATTCTGATAAACATCGTTATAATAAATATATCCTTTATTATTATCTACTAAATCACTTTCGGTCACATCGAAAATATTATATTTAGCAAGCATAGATATGACTTTTTTACCCTCTTTACGCATATCTTCTTTTAATTTTGTCTCAACTTCTCCTGCTTGGCTAGTTTCACCACCAGTAATAGTCGGTCTATTCATTGTAACCAAAAGGGCTTGTGATAATCTCTTGTTAATTTTTTCAAACTCATTACAATACGATACATAATCTTTTAATTCTTCTGGAAAAGAATAATTTTCACCAAGAAATTTTACTGTAACATCAGCCATATCCCAATACCTCCTACATAAGTATTATCTGTAATTATACTCCTACAAGCCATCAATTTCCACAATTTTCACATCTGATACCCAAGACTGACATGAGAATTATATCTTTTTGCTGTATTTGAAAACCATTTTCTAAGTATCTTCCGCTCTCCATCCGTTCATTTTGTCTCTCTGATATTCTTTCTTCTTTTGAAGCTGTTTCCTCCTCTAATGTTTTTTCTTCCTCTGATTCTCTTTCTGCACTTAGAACACTTTCCTCTTCTTCCAGCCTCTTTTCGTTTTCTTCTTTTACTCTTTCATAATGTGCTCTTACATTATATCCGCAGTCAGGACATGCTTCGGCCGTATCCGATACTCTTTCCCTGCCGCATTCAGGACATTTAACCAGCGCCATAATTCAATCCCCCAAATCACTGTTTTTCTATACAAAAAAAGGTAATTACCACATATATCAGTAATTACCACTGTAACTGCCCAGAACCGGAATCGAACCAGTGACACGAGGATTTTCAGTCCTCTGCTCTACCAACTGAGCTATCTGGGCCTGCCGCATATAATATTTTATTTGCAACATGGATTATTTTATCGGCTTTTCTTTTAACTGTCAAGCGTTAGATTGTATTTTCATGGATATTTTGTTACAGTTCAGCTTTCGGCTGAATCAATATTCAAAAGTTTTGTGAATATCAAAAGGCTATTATGGGTACGCCGTTTTTTAGCCGGTGCATCGTTCGTTAGTTCAACTGAAGGCTGAACCGTAACAAATTAATCAATTGCAAAAGGAGCCGGTGTCCGGCTCCTTTCACTTCCCTTTTCAGAACCTTCTATCCCAACTGACAAATCATAAATCCCGGCGCTGAAACATCCCCGCAATCATTATCCAGCCATCCTTTGCCCTGTATTTTATCAAAGTCCAGCACCAGCTTACGTTTATTTTGCGCAAGCATCTCCGTGATATCATGGGCACGGTCCCTGCACAGGTCCTGCAAGTAAATTCTGCCCTGCAGTTCTTCCTGAAAAGACAAGGTCAGCATATCAAATTCCCCGAAAATTCCAATCGGCTCTGTAAAAGCCTTCAATTCAAAAGCTGCCTTTGTTCTCGGCGTGTAATGTTTCCTTTCCCCCAATGTCCTCGGCAGAAAAGCGATGCTTACCGCCCCGGTTTGGGGATGTTTGCTGCAGACAAGGAAGGGCATTTCTTTTCCGTCTGATGTGACTGCAGGGAAATCCATATCCCTTGTAATCATCCAGGGAGCAAATTCCTCGATTTCCTCACAATCATCAAAAACATGGGAAAGCCATCCTTCCCCGTCTGGTCCGTCTATGGACGTTGTCCAGTCTCTCAGCAATTTCACGGTTGCCCGATTTCTGCTTTTCCCTGTCCCAAACGGCGGCGCTATTCGCTGCCAGCAGACAGCTCTTTCCACTTCGTTGTATTTTCGCCCAAAGTCCAAAACATCAGTTTTTGTACCGCCCCATGCCGGATGGCGCATAATTCCCATGGAGCACCCCAGTCCCGCAGCCAGATACGGCGCATCTTCAACATTCACGATACACTCGCATCCGTGCCGGCCATTTACGGTAAGCCGAAGCGCCTCCCAGGCCCTTCTGATCGCCGTGCTGTAATTAAACTCCCGTGTCACATCATAGGTTCTGAAAAAATCACTGCTTTCCAGCACCTTTGACAACACAGACGCTTCCGTTTCCGTTTCATCCATGGGGCCGCGGCAGATTGCATGTTCAATCCTGACTCCCGGCGCATATTGTTTTACAACTTCAGTCATCATATCCCTGTAGGCGCTGTCACCCGCATGATATCCCCAGTCAACCTTCCAGTATGAGACGCCTGCCTCCTGACACCAGAGAGCCTTTTCTTTCCAGTACTCTCTTGACTGTTCCATAGAATACGGCTCTTTCGACGCCTCTCCGGCGGCATTCGCACAAATCCACAGTCCAAGTCCTCTGTATCCCAGCTGCGTTATTCTTTCTTTCATTTTACGCAGGCGTTCCTGCGGCTCTCCGGGAAAGCCAGGAAATCTTTCTTCATTCAAAATAAGGCTCCCAAAAGCGCTTATCTCTCCATTTCCGGGGATGTGGCGGGGCACATCCCAACCGTCATCCAGCAGCACATAAATATCTTTTCTGATATGCTCAAAATAACCGTTCAGAAGCCCCCGTCTGCCAAACAAAAATGATTCATCCAGAATATCCCGCAGATTTAACGTAATTTTTCCGTCTTCCACCGTATTCATGCGATATTGTGTATCCCATGTGCACCAGTAATTGCCGGTATCCGCTCCCGTTTCCGGAAGCAGGTTCACGTTAGAATTTTGTTCTTCCATTCCCTGTGCTCCTTATTTCATCGCTCTGTCGTATCTTCCCTGGTTAATTGCAATCAGCTCATCCAGTCCCAGATCCTTCAGATCCTGAATATAGGCATCCCAGTCATCCAGGCTCTTTTCACCCATAATCAGCTTTGTGAGCAGTTCAGAAGAATATGTGCTCAGATCACTGCTGATCTCACTGATTTTACTGATTTCATCCAGCGTAGGAACTGCATATGCCGTTTCGTCATGGAACAGCCGGTGTGTGGGATCATTGAAGCAGTCAATATTATAGTCTTCTTTACCGGATGCATTGTTTTTAACACCTTTTTCTTTTGCGATCTGCGTGGAGGTCACCATCTCTCCATTGACGTCCTTGTTTAATTCAAAGCGGGGGAAAATACCTCCGTTTGTCCATAGAGCGATGCCGGTCGCATCCGTATTTTCCAGAGATGCATCGATAATATTGCTGTATTGTCCGTCTACCATTTCATAGCTGACACCTTCAATGCCGTACTCCGTTAAAAGAATGCACTCGTCCGATACCAGGTAATCCAGCAGTTTTCCAACCGCATCCTGTTTGTCGCTGCTTGCAGGCACGGCATATGCCCGGAATCCGGGATTATAGACATTAGGCCCTCTGAAAAGCGGAACCTGTCCTTCTACCGCCTGCGCTCTGAAAGGCACATACCAGGGATACGCCGCGCCCTCAGGCAGGCTGATTGTGGCTTCCATCCAGGTCATGGTTGTCCAGTCCGCAATCCCTGCAACCTGATTGTTTGCCAGATAAGTATTGAATTCATTCCCGGACATTTTTAATACGCCTGCCGCATATAATTTCTGCATATATGTGATATATTCTTTTACATGTTCCTGATACCAGGGAGATGTTACTGTATTATTGTCCTGGGTGTTGATAAATGTCAGGCCGGTTCCCAGGCCAAACCACTGTGCGATGTCCGTGGAAAAATTATCGAACCAGACACAGATAAATTCATCCGCCGCACCGCTTTTGTTCACATCCTGTTTCTGGAACTCCACAAGATCCTCATAAAGCTCCTCTGTTGTTTTCGGAATTTCTCTGCCGATCGCATCCAGCCAGTCCTGCCTGATGGAAAATCCAAGCGCGAAGTTTGTTTCCATTTCTCCTTTGTAAGTGGAAGATCCAAAGTCAGAAATCCAATAACATTTTCCGTCTTCCAGCTTCAAATGGTTATAAAAATATTTGCCGGCATCGCTCTCAAAAAACTCCTTTGCAGGCCCTTCGGAATGCTGTTCCCAAATGTCGCTGATGGGCTGAAGCTGTCCCTGCCTCACCAGATTAATCTTTGTCTTGTCATCGAGCGGCGTGATCTGAATCAAATCATAATTTGAAAATTCACCGCTGGCAGCCATTGTCTGGCAGGTTGTTTCAAACTGGTCAGATTCAATCAGATCCAGCTCCAGTTTGATTCCTCTTTCGGCAAGATCCTCTGTCAGCTTCTGCCACCGTTTGCTCTTTCCCTCTTCAGCCCAGTCCTTTAAGGTAACTGTTCTCCCATTCGCTCCCGTAAATGTGTAATTATTTCCGAGTACGCGCACAACTTCAAGTTCTTCCCCCGTTCCTGCCGCTTCCTGCGCTTCAGTGCCGTTATCCGTTTTCACCTCTTCTGAAGGTTTCTGCCCGCATCCTGCCATTCCCGCCGCCAAAACAACGCTCATTGCAATCGCCAGCATTCTTTTCATTTTCCTTCTCATTTTGTAAATCCTCCTCTTTTATTTTCAGCCTGTTTGGGCTGCTTAACATGGTTGATTGTCATTCTTTCAGCGAGCCGAGCATAACACCCTTTACAAAATATTTCTGAAAGGACGGATATGTAAACAGTATCGGTAATGTTGTAAATATAATCATGGCATATTTCAACTGAGCCCCTGACATCTGTTTTCTCATCATCTCAGCCGCCAGTTCCGGTGTGAGAATTTCCGTAACCTGACGTGTGCTCTCCACCAGTATCCTTCTCAGGAAAAGCTGCAGCGGCTGCCAGTCCGTCCGCGGCAAATAGACCAGCGCTGAAAACCAGCTGTTCCACGTTCCCACAATCGTATAGACAGAAATCACTGCCAGGATCGGTTTGGACAGCGGCAGATAAACATCTTTTAAAATCCGCAGGATGCCCGCGCCGTCAATTTTGGCCGCCTCTCTCATCCCCTCAGGGATGCTGGAAAAGAACGCTTTCATAAGAATAATATTCCAGATGGAAAAACAGGCCGGTATAATCTGGGACAGCGGGTTTGCATACAGGCCGAGTTTTGTAATGAGCAGAAACGCGGGAATCATTCCTCCGCTGAAGTACATCGGAATCAGTAAGAACAGATTCAGATATTTTCTTCCCATCAGCCTTTTATATGTCAGCGGATAAGCGATCATCACGCTGGTTGCGAGCATCAGTAAAGTGGTCGGCACCGTATACAGAATTGTATTCAGATAAGCTCTCCACATTTCTTTATCACCGATCAGCATTCTGTATGCATCCAGTGAAAATCCTTTCGGGAACCAGTAAACATCCATTCTTGCCGCAATTTCCGGCGCGCTTACGGAAAGAATCAGCACATAATACATCGGATAAAGCGTGACCGCACATATCAGAATTACTAATAAATAGAGAATACCTGTGACGACCGGATTTCCTTCTCTGATTCTGTTTCTTTTTCTGCTTCTCATCCCACAGTCCTCCTACCACAATCCGTATCCTGTCATTTTATTGCTTATTTTATTCGCAATAAATGTCAGGGAAAAACCGATGGCTGACATAAACAGCCCTGCTGCCGCCGTATAGCTGTATTCACCGGAAATAATACCGGTTCTGTATGTATAGGTTCCAATCACATCCGCTACATCATATGTGGCCGGCGAATACAATAAAAGAATCAAATCGCTGTTCGTGCCCAGAATTCCGCCAACGGCCATGATCAGATTGATTGCGATAATATTCTTTATCCCAGGCAGTGTAATGTATCTGCATTGCTGCCATCTGTTCGCACCGTCAATTTTTGCCGATTCATACTGACTCTGGTCAATAGAGGTAATGGAAGAAATATAAAGAATGCTTCCAAACCCGAATCCCTTCCACACATTTGTGATCGTATAAACGGCCGGGAAAGCCGCCGACTCAATTCTCCAGTTCTTATTCGGCAGTCCGAATGCCGCCGAAAGAAAATTCGTAATCATCCCTCCTTCATCAATAAAGGATATCACCATACCGGCAACAACCACCGTGGATATAAAATACGGCATGTAGCTGACTGTCTGCGCAAACTTCTTAAACTTTGTCCGCTTAATCTGATCAATCAGCAGAGCGAACAGAATGGGCGCCGTAAACCCAAACAGCAGATTCAATCCGCTCAACACCAGCGTATTTCTGATTAAACGCGCAAAATACTTTCCTTCAATAAACCGTTTAAAATGGTACAGGCCAACCCATTCCACCCCTTCTCCCCAGAAAGGCGACCCCGGCATGTAATCCTGAAATGCAATTACCAGGCCAAACATGGGGCCGTATGCAAACACAAGAATCAGTAAAAATACCGGAAGCATCAATAAATACAGCTGGATATTTTCCCGAACCACAGCATGGGATGCCCTGACTTTTACTTTTCTTCCTTTCCTTTTTTCCAATCGTATCCCTCCATTCCAGATTATCTAAAATTTTTATTTTCTTTCCTTTCTGTTTTTATTCTAACTTTTAACTGCCGCGTTCTCAATTTGAATAATTTTATCCCAGTTTGAATTTTTTTAACTACGGCTCCTTTTCGTTGACACTCCAACCGGTTCTGTTACAATGTATGCAGAAAGGGAAAACTACTGGAATTGATACTCATAACGGAATGCACAGAGAGGGAACAAAATGGACTTTAAGGTTTTATTAGTGGATGATCAGCAGCTTGTTTTAGATGGGTTAAAAGAACAATTGAACTGGGAACGATTTCACGGCACGCTTTGCGGAACCGTTACAGATGGCGCAGAAGCGCTTTCATTTATCCAGGAATGCCGTCCGGACGCCATCATTTCCGACATTAAAATGCCGCATATGGATGGAATTGAGCTCGCCAGACAGATTGATGAGTCTCCTCTTTTATCCGGCATCCCCATCATTCTGTTATCCGGCTATCGGGAATTTGAATACGCTAAAGGCGCCATGCGCTACCATGTGAATCATTATATTTTGAAACCTGTCACACGAAAAAAAATAGAAGAGCTTGAAAATATTCTGCTGGAACTGTACCATGCCAGAGAATCCTCCAGGGCCAAATTGCTTGAGCTGACAGACAACTCCTACCAGCAGGAAATTGCTTCCGCCCTCCGCCATAATGATATCAACAGAATTGAAGATTTTTTCAAATCTCCTCTGTACCGTGAATGCATAAATGGGAAATATTGCGATATCATGGGAATGCAGCTACTTTCTCTTTTATACAATTATCTGGAAGATATTCATTTTACGCCGAATGCGCTGAATACTTCCCGCGCCCATACCATGAAGCTGTTTTCTGAGCTGCCGAACTGCGCATTAAAAGCTAATTATGTAGAAAGCACCTATTTCGATGTCCTGAATGTTATACATCAGCAAAAGGGAAATAACACCGAAGCTCTGTATCGTTATGCAATACAGTTTATTGACCAACATTATACGGATCCGGATTTTACAATTTCCTTCCTCGCTTCCGAAATGAATATTTCCCTTTCCTACCTGAGTACCTTGTTCAAACAGTCTTCCGGGAGAAACCTGAACAACTATATCACGGAAAAGCGGTTGGAATATGCGAAAACACTCTTGCGCTCTCTTCAGTATTCCATCAGAGAGATCGCACACCTGTCCGGCTATGACGACGCCGGGTATTTTTCTTCCCTTTTCCGCCGGAAAGTCGGAATGAATCCGACAGAATATCGTAACTGCCAAATATAACAATCCGAGGTTTTATATATGCGTAAGAAAATGTTTTTAACACTGTGCCTTTCCATTTCCGCAATCCTCCTGCTCTCCTATTGCCTCATTTATGTTACCTTTCGTTCTCTGCTAAGGAATGAAATTCAGGAAAAACAGCAATATATACTGGATTTTAACGAAACAGTATTTACAAACTATATTGACTCCTTTAACCTGATTCCTTTCCAGCTCGTTGACAATCATGAAATCGGGAGTGCCCTTAACACCATCAGTTCGAACTACCTCGACATGTTTCGTGCAAGAGAAGCTCTGAAAAAAGAGTTTAATAAATACTTAAAACTGCTGGTTTTTACTTCAAACCTGGATGGACGGCTGATCCTATATCTGAACAAGAATATTCCGCTTTCCGCCTACTGCGATTCCGCCTCTCTGTCGAAGGATGTTTCCCTGAAATCGATCCAGATTTATGCCGATACAAAAGTAAAGGATGAAAAATGGTATCAGCGCGCTGCCTCTCATAAATATTCCCCCTATTTTTTCCTGAACGAAAGCACAAATGAAATCTGCTTTGCCAAATGTGCGCAGAGCTATTACCTATATCCGCCTTCTGCCGAGGGGATCGGACTGGTTGTCATCAGCATTCCGACCGCTTCTATTCTGGAAAAGCTGATGATGAAATCCATCACCCCAAACAGCAGCATTATTCTGATGAATGAATACCACGAAATCCTCTATCAACATGGTTCCACAGTTCCGGCAGATGCTGTCACGCTTTTTTCCAGCCAGTCTTCAGAGCTCCTCCTTGACGGCCATAAATATCTTGTGAATACCGCTTCTGTGAAAAATAATCTATACCTCACTTTTCTGACTCCGTATTCCGATATTGAAACTGTCATCCGCAGTTCTCTGCGCCCTTATATTGCCTTTTCCCTCATAACATTTGTGGTTTTGATTTTAATCCTGTATGTACTGTCGCGCAAAATCACCGCCCCTATCATCTCTTTTGCAGACTTATTATCCAAAATTGAAGATACCAGAACTTTCAATCCCGAATTACTGACGCATTATAAGGACGCCGAACTTGTCAGGTTATGTAACAGCTTCCAAAATCTGATAAGCCGTGAAAATTCCCTGATTGCACGCATTGATGAAGAAAACAAAGCGAAAAGAGCCGCCGTCCTGCATGCTTTGCAGGCCCAGATCAATCCACATTTTCTGTACAATGCACTGGATGTGGTCAGCTGGATGGCGTTATCCAAACGTGAAGATGCGATTGCTGACGTTGTCTCTTCCATTTCCAATATGATGCATTACAGCATCTCGCATCCGGACGCCCTGGTAGCCTTACCCAGTGAATTGGACAATATTCAGGAATTCATACGCATCTTTCAGCTGGAACGTCCTACAAAAATATATTTAACGATAAGCAGCAAAAACGATTTAAATCCAGCGGATATAAAGATCCCCAAATTCACACTGCAGCCTCTCGTAGAAAATGCAGTTTTACACAATCCGGACAAGTCCTGCCTTCACATAGAAATTGAAATCGCCCTCCGTTCAAACCTGCTTTCTATCTCCGTTGTTGATGACGGTATTGGCGCTGATCCGCAGAAACTCAACGCCTATCTAAATTACGAAGAGACTGACCTTGCTGTCAGCAATGGCTTTGGAATTCGGAATGTAAATGAAAGGCTCCAGATGCATTACCCTGAGATCGGCTCCCTGTCCTATTCAAAATCTCCATCCGGCCGACTGACTGCAACGCTCATCATCAGCCTGGAAAGCAATGGGGAAAAATGACAAAGAAGGCAGGATGAAAGTCCAAAAAATGAACTTTCTTCCTGCCTGCTATCATGGAATGCTTCACTGCGGAGGCGCTGTCAGGGGGCCTCCTTCATGCGATATTCCCCGTCAATGGTAAACAAAACCACCCACAGCAGGCATATCTGGCTCAGTGTCTTGCTTCTTTTATCCCTTCCAGTCCCGATTTCCATACTCTTAAGATATCTTCCGCCACCTCCGCGCACTCACGAATTTTAGCAGCAATTTTTTTTCGCTGTTCCTGGTCCTGAAGAGTTTTAAGCGTTATGTTAAAACCGCCGCCAAGGGCTTCCAGGCTGTCAGCTTCATTTTGGCTTCCTTCACCTCCCCAGATTTCAGCCATTCTGTGATACTTTGCGCTGATCTCCTCTAAAAATACAAAATCCGGGTTCAGTTCCTGCGCCCGCCTTAAAAAATTATGACAACAGCAGCCGTTCGTTGCAAGTACGCACACATAATTCGTATAATGCGCCCAAGTATCAAATTCTTCCGCTTTCATCACGTCAAACCTGCCGCTTTCAATGTCTTTTGCCCATTCTGAAAAAGCATCCGGCCCAAAACAATAGCTTTCAGTATTCACGCACATGTTCTTCGGTATTTCGATAACTGCTTCGCGATAAATTTCCACAAGCGGACGGTTCGTTTTTTTCGCTCCTACAAACGTCCAGCCCTCCATCTCGTCTGCTTCTTCGTAGATTTCCTTTTCCAGTAAGATACTTTCCGGTATGGCGCTATTGCCCGTAATATAAAGC
This sequence comes from Eisenbergiella massiliensis, assembly GCF_003435485.1. NCBI lineage: Bacteria > Bacillati > Bacillota > Clostridia > Lachnospirales > Lachnospiraceae > Eisenbergiella > Eisenbergiella massiliensis. The sequence continues at coordinate 550,976 of NZ_QVLV01000001.1, read as the reverse complement.
AATGTCTTTCCATAATCTTCATATCCCACAAATACACTGTCCCGCCGTCCGGCAATGACTGGAACTGACTGGTCAATATAGGAAATCAGGCGGTCAAGATACAACTCCCTATTGTTCCGCAGTTCCTGATTGGAAACATATGTCGCGTCATACCCGCATTTTTTAAAAAGTTCTTCTATAAATTCTGCTGAATTCTCTTTGCGCCGATACGTAGAAACTGCATCATACTTTGATATATTGCGGGCAAAATGCTGCGTAAACAGATCGCCGGTGATTCCTGCAAAAAACCAATAGTCATAATCCTTTTCACCAAGGCACTCCATTACATACTTTGCACAACCGTTAAACCAATAATTTTCACCGTTTTCATCTGTTACAAGGCGGTGAATTACTGGAATAAGGTTGCTCTTTTTCCTTTCACTCATACGTGTTCCCTCCCCGGCCATTTACCATGAAAATTCCAATCAGTCTCTCCATGCCGAATCAGATAAATCTCCAAAATATTACTCCCTGCATTTGAATTTTCACTTATTATTTATGTTTTCACTTGCCTCATTCACAAAAGAATAATGATAATAAGATACCTTGCATTTATCATTTTTTACTATTTACAGTTTTCTCTTTTATATAATGCTATCCGGCTGAAAAACAAAGTAATTTATTTTTCCGCTTTATTGGAGAATAGCTTATCTTCAAGCTGTTTTTTAGAGTCCGTTTTCATGTAAGGGCTTGGGCAAAAGTAAGGGGCTGCCCTCCTAAAGAGTATCCCAATGTTTTGCAGTTCCTCACTGTTTTCCCTGTATCCGCCCTAAAATCGCCGCAATCCGCTCTTCTCCCACCGCAGAACAAGGGATGATTTCCGCCGGCTGTGGATCATGTGGGCCAATTGCCTTGACATAGCTGGATACATCCAGCCATTTGCCCATCTTATATCCGGTATTATGGGACACTCCCTCAAGCGTAAAGCCCATTGATTTATGGAGGGCATCGCTTTTTTCATTGGGGCTTGTTACCAGGGCATATGCATTTTTTACATTCTGGCATTTCAGTATTTCTATCAGGGCCTGATACAGGGCTTTTCCCATGCCCATCCCCGTGCAGTTCTCATCCACATATACGGAAAGCTCTGCGTTCCACTGGTAGGCCGCCCGCTCCTGGAAGCGGTGGGCATAGGCATAGGCCGCGATTTTTCCGTCCATTTCACATACCAGATAAGGGTATGCGCCGAGAATGCCGGCCATCCGCTGTCGGAAGGCCTCCACTGTGGGCACCTCATATTCAAAGGTAATCGTTGTCTTGCGTATATAGGGTTCATAAATCGCCAGGATTTCAGGCGCGTCCTCCATAACAGCCATTCTCATGGTAAAATTTTTTGCGTTTGTTTCCATACCGAATTTTCATGCCTTTCTTTTCGTTTTTTTCTTATGTTAATTATTCAGGGGAAATCTGTAACTATTCAGCCTCTTCCGGGATTCTCAGGCCAGCACACGCACTGGCTGGAGCAGAAGCCCCACCACCTTCCAGGCCGCTCTTTTCCAAAAGGGGACTTCTGCCACAGTCACATGATCGGGGACGATATAATTATGCGTATCCACCACAGTGCGGCAGTCCTTTTCGATTTCGCCCATATAGCCCAGGAGCTGTCCGGTCAGTTCTTCGCTCTGGATTACCAGCATAAGCTCCGTATCCATATAGGTACTGCGCAGGTCAAAATTATAGGAACCTATGGCGCACAGATCGTCATCTATCACCAGGGATTTTCCATGGGTGGAGTAGCCGCCGTCATACTCGTACAGCTTGATGCCTGTAGCCACCACATCCTTTTTATGGTACTGATAATCGCTGGAAGCCACAAAATTATCTCCGTTTTCCACGGAGTTGATGACCATTTTCACATCAGGGACCGTGTTGACGATTTCAGAAAGAGTCTGATTCATATAGTCATTGGTCACTACATACGGCGTGTGGATGACCACTCGTTTTTCCGCACGTTTCATCAGCTCGGTCAGCGTGTAAAAGACGTCCGGCTCCTTGCCGTAGATTCCCGTGGGGCCTGATACAAGGCGTATCCGGTTCGTGGGCACAGTATGGGACAGATAGTCATAGGAGCCGTCAAAAAGCTCTTTATAATTTTCCTGAAGAGCTTCATACCTTTTCTCAAGGAGCGCCGTCTGCTCTTTTATGCGTTTTTTGTCCCGCAGGTTTTCATCATCATGGAAAAGCCTGCATTCCGGCATATTCCATACGCCTTCAAAGTATTCCTCCACCTGAAAAAGCGAGCTTTCATGGCTGTCAGCGCCGCCCTGCCCGGTATTGTAAACCAGCACCTCCCGGTCCAGGCTCTTATTTTTGGTATCATAATCTCCCAGAAAATAATCAAAGGTATTGCGTCCGCCCAGAATATAGGCGCCGTCGTCCACTATAACATATTTATCATGCATCCTGCCCTGGCTCTTCCAGGGGGCAAGCAGGTTGATGGGATTGTATATTTTAATCCGGATATTGGGATGGGAGGATACCGCGTAAAATAGCGGGTCAGGCTCCATCCTGATCAGGCCGCTGAAGCCGTCCACGAGAATCTGTACCTGCACGCCCTCTTCCGCCTTATGTAAAATTACGGAAAGCAGATCCTTTGTGCTCTCCCCATTGCGCATGTCAAAAGTACTCAATATAATACGCGACTTCGCGCCGTCCAGCAGACGGAGACGGTGTTCCCAGGCACTTTGGCTCGTCTCCAGAATCATGGCCCTGTCCATGCCCGTTTCCCCGCTGCGGAAGTCTTCCGGCCGGAAGGAATCCCCGGCCTGGCTACTGACCTCTTTATATTTTATAAAAGGCGCCATTGCCCCTACTACCAGGTAAACAACGGCGGATACCACAATTATCAGTATCATCTGTTTTACTTTGATTCTCACGCTATTCACTCCTGTTGTTACAGATTGCACATTCTTAGTTCCGGCCGGAGTTTCTTTCTTCCCGGCGGCATGTTGAAGAATATTATAGCGCACATTTCGGTAAATTCAACTGACGCAGGAAGATTTAATATAATTTTTTGAATTTGCCGGAAGGATGACTTCCATACTGTATGAAATACGCTTCTGTGAGTTCTTCCGAAATATACCCGTTTTTTTAACTGCAGCAAGGTGACAAAAATGTAAGGTATATGAAAGGCAGCATTAAGGTATAAATGTTCATTTTCAATTATACTTATAAAAAGTGCGAGAAGCATCCAAAGAAGGTTCGTCCTCAGCTTCATATTTGTGGCTATGGCGGCCTCATACCCGAAGTTGCGGACGAACCCCAAAGTAAAAGAAAAGGAGAAAGAAATGTCACAGAAAGGGCTTAACAGCTTTCAAATCAAAGTAATTGCATTGATACTTATGGTCTTCGACCACATCCACTATATATTTTCCGGGATCTGGGATATTCCAATGTGGTTTACCATGCTGGGGAGGGTGTCCGCCCCGCTGTTTATTTTCATCTCGGCAAATGGGATGCGGTATACAAGGCATCCCGAGAAATATATGCTGCGTCTGTGGGCCGGCTCCGTGTTCATGAGTTTTGGGAATAAGCTGATTAATACTTATTTTCCTCTGCCCGGCGGGGGGATTGTTATGAACAATATTTTTTCCACCCTGTTTATCAGCTCCCTGGTAATCTACTGTATCCGGAAAATACGGGAAAGAAAAAGGGAAGGGCAGCCGTTTATACGCTATCTGCTCCTGATGTCCGTTCCTGTTGTCAGCAGCATTCTGATAGTCCTTACAATACTCGTACCCAGGCTTACCGCCGTTTCCACAGCTATCATGGCCTTCGTCCCATCGCTCCTGTTCTGTGAGGGGAGTTTTGCATTTGTCCTGCTTGGCGTGGGCTTTTACTTTTGCCTGGACAGTAAAAAGAAGCTTTCCCTGTTTTATACGCTGTTCTGTCTGTTTATCTTATTCACGGGCCACCAATCAGGGGAGGGCCTGCTGAGCGTTTTCACCGCGGATATCCAATGGATGATGATATTCGCCCTGCCCGTCATGCTGCTTTATAATAAACAAAAAGGCGCGGGGATGAAGTATTTTTTCTATATCTTCTATCCCGCGCACATTTATCTTTTTGCCATACTTGCTTTTTACTGCGCCGGCAGGTAATTTCCCGCCGGATGTAGCCGCAGTCTTGCTTAATTTTAATTGTCAGGCCAGGCAGGCGGGCACGCCTCCTTGCAGGGGATATAGTTCTTCCTCCCCTTAGCATAAACGCCCGCCCTCTCGGTCTGTCCCATCCCGTAAACGCCTTCACGGCTGCCATCCATGGCGGGATTCACATATTTGGCAAACCATTCCTCAAGCTCCGCCAGCAGAAGCCGTCTGATCCCTTCATATTCCTCTTTATGGATCAGATTATGCTCCTCCCCGGCATCCTCCGTCAGATGATAGAGCTCATCCGGCCCGTAAGGGTATCTGTGTACCAGCTTCCATTCCCTGGTCCTTATCATGCGGTTTGGGCCGTATTCATCCAGAACCACCACCGCTTCCCCTTCCAGGTTTTCCCCTTCCAAAGCCCTGCGGAAGCTTCTGCCGGGCAGGCCGGATGGAAATTCCTCCTTCATCCCCAGCAGATCCATGAGCGTAGGAAAAAAATCATACTGGCTGTGCATGCTTGTAACCACCTGCCCCTGGGGCAGCGCCGCGGGCCAGGAAACGAGGAAGGGCACCTTTACGGAGGTATCATACATATTGAAGGGGAAGGTCCCGTTTCCTTTTCCCCAGATCCCATGATGCCCCATATTCATTCCGTTGTCCGCCATAAAGAATATAAGGGTATTTTCCAGCTCCCCTTTTTCCCGCAGAAAATCAAGAATTCTCCCCACGCCATGATCCATGGCAGTAATTGCGGCATAGTAGCCTCTCAGCAGTTCCTTCCTGTGTTCCCCCGTCCCCATGGGAGCCGTAGGTATCTGCCTGGGATGGGGTTCTTTTTCGGGAACGGAGTCAAATGGACAGCTGCGGTAGCGTTCTATATACTCCGCGGGATGCTCCTCCTCTTCCCATGGGCTGTGAGGAGCGGTATAGTGCACGCCCAGATAATAGGGCGCAGCCTGCGCGGATAATTCCTCCAGGAAGGTGAGCGCATGATCGGTAATCAGATCCGTCACATACCGCTTTTCCTGATGCAGGACACCGTCCTCCACCATATCCGGGCGCATATAATGGCAGCCGCCGCGTCCGATTGTATACCATTTGGAAAATCCATGCTGCGGGCGCAGGCTGTCTCCCAGATGCCATTTACCGGACAGGGCGCAGGTGTAGCCGTGCCGTTCCAGCACATCCGTATAGGCGGGCATTCCATCCAGATATCCGATAGGCCTGTCCTCCAGCCTGAACTCCCCACTCTTCTTAAGCTCCTCTGAAAGCTTCCCCTGATCCACATTTCCCGACGCGATCCAGTCGTGCACGCCGTGCTGGGAGGGAATCCTTCCCGTCAGAATCGAAGCCCTCGCGGGCGAACAGACAGGGGAAGTACAGAAAAAATCGGTAAATCTTGTTCCGTGCTCCGCCAGGTAATCCAGGTTGGGCGTCTGTATTTCTTCATTGCCCGCACAGTGCATGGCCCACGCCCCCTGATCGTCCGTTAAAATAAAAATAATATTCGGCATACCCTTTTTCGAATTCAATACCATACCTCCCTTGGGAGAAAGCGTTTCGGCGTCCGATACTTCTTATGATGCTCCTTCATCTTCCGTGTCAGCTCCTCCACCACAGCCTGATATTCCTCTTCCTGATAGAGATTCCTTCTCTGCAGAGGATCCCTTTTCATATCGAACAGAACATGGTCATGGAAAATCTCTCCCGTATTTCCCCGGCCCACATAGGCCAGCTCATAGTCTTCCGTCAGTATCCCCGCCCTGGGCACATCACTTGGATGAATATAAAGCTCCCTTTGATAGTGCGCCTCACCTTTAAGCAGATCCTCTGATTTATCCGTGCCGTGAACCGCAAAGGGATAGTCAATCCCCGCCAGCCCGGAAAGTGTCACGCCGAAATCAACCACATCCAGATAGGTGCTGCTGCGCACGCCTGTTTCAGCCTTACCCGGCAGGTGCATTACCAGCGGCAGATGATATACGCTTTCATACAGGTTGTTCTTCTCCAGCAGGCCATGCTCTCCCATATATTCTCCGTGATCTGTGGTAAAAATCACTATCGTGTTATCCCATAGGCCGTTTATCTTTAAATAATACAGCATTTTCCCCACATTGTCATCAATGCATTTCACAGACCCCAGATACTGGGCCTTCAGCCTGGCCAGATGTCCTTCCCGTTCGAATATGCCCAGAGGGAAATAATGGTTCCTTCCCCAGGTATCCCTATCCGCCCAGTCCGGGATTTCCCTGTCATAAAAGCTTTCCGGGATTTCCATCCTCTTCGGATCAAACATGGTATCATAGGGGGCCCTCACCTCATGAGGCTGATGGGGATCCGGAATGCTCACCATCAAAAGGAATGGCTTTTCCTTCTGCCTTTGCTCCATAAAAGAAACAGCCTCATCCGCAAGCCAGTCCGTCGTATAGGTGCGTTCATCCCCAACACAGCGTTCCGGCCGGATGCCGTCCTGTGTCCTGATTACGGATTTGCAATGTCCAAACTCCACCTTATCCTTCCAGTCCTCAAACCCCAGCGGATTATATTCCCCCAGCAGGTCCCCACTTTCCTTGTGATCTGCCAGATGCCATTTTCCGATATACCCGGTCTGATACCCCGCCAGACGAAAAGCCTCCGCGAAGCCATGCTCCTGCATCCCTACAGGGACGCCGTTCCTGTAGGCCCCGCTGGCATGGGGATAACGGCCGGTCATAAAACAGCCTCTGGAGGGTGTGCAGACGGCGCTGGGCGTATAAAACTCATCCAACGCAAGCCCCTCCTCAGCGATGGAATCTATATGGGGCGTTAATACCTCATGCCCGCCGTAGCAGCCCAGCACATCTCTTCTGAGCTGATCCGTATATATAATAAGCACATTTTTTTGTTCCACAGCATTCACCCCTTTACTGATCCGATCATCACGCCCTTAACAAAATATTTCTGTACAAAAGGATAGAGCACAAGCACTGGCAGGGAGGAGACGATAATTACCCCGTATTTTATGGTACGTGCGATTTCCTTCATTAATTCGATGGATTCCGGGTCCGTCACGGAAGGATCCACGGACTGGCCGGTAATCAGAATGTCCCTCAGGATCAGCTGCAGCGGATAGAGCTTGTTGTTATTGACATAAATCAGCGCATTAAAGAAAGAGTTCCAGTGCCCTACCGCATAATACAGAACCATAATGGCGATGATTGCCTTGGACAGAGGGATTACCACCCTCATAAAATACTGGAACATGTTGCAGCCGTCGATCTCCGCGGCCTCCTGCAGCTCCAGCGGCAGCGTATTTACAAAAAAGGTGCGGCACAGTATCAGGTTGAAAACGGAAAAAGAGCCAAGTATCATCAGTACATAGGGCGTATCGGTGAGATGCAGCCCTTTGACGATCAAGTAGGTGGGAATCAGGCCGCCGGAAAAATACTTGGTGATGATCAGCAGCTTCATGACAACGCCCCTGCCCGCCATATCCGGCCGGGAAAGGGCATAGCCTGCCGGAATGGTGAGGAACAGGGCAATCAGCGTACCGAACAGCGTATACCGGATGGTGTTGTAATAACCAGTCCAAATCCTCCTGTCGCTCAGGATATAACGGTAGCCCTCCCAGGTAACCCCTTTGGGAAAAAGCAGAACCTTCCCGGAGGCCACCAGCTCCGGGCTGCTCACAGATGCAATGATAACGAACCACAGCGGGTAAAGCACCGCCAGTGTAAGCAATATTACGCTTACATAGACAATTGTCAGAAATACCTTATCCGACAGGCACAGCCGTTTAAAATTTTTCATAATTACCTCTTTCTGCATATCGCAGGCATGCCTGCAATGCTGCGTCTTTCAGACCTTGCCTCCTACCACAGACTGTTTTCCGAAGTCCGGCGCGCAATCGTATTGACCGCCAGAAGCAGCAGCAGGTTTATCACGTTGTTGAAAACACTGATCGCCGCCGAATAGCTGAACTGCCCGCCCTGGATGCCCACCTTATAAACATAGGTGGAAATAATTTCGGAATAATCCAGGTTAATATTGTTCTGAAGCAGGAATACCTTTTCAAAGCCCACGTCCATGATCTCTCCGGTACGCATAATGAGCATAATCACCATGGTGGGAATAATAGACGGTATGTCGATAAAAAGCATTCTCTGGAATCTGGTCGCACCGTCCACCGTAGCTGCCTCATGAAGCTCCGGCCCTACGGAGGTGAGCACCGATATGTACATGATGGACCCCCAGCCGATTCCCTTAAGCACTCCGGACCAGACATAAATATGCCGGAAATTCGCAGGATTTGACAGGAAATTCACCGGATCTATACCCAGAATCATCAGAATCTGGTTGATAATGCCGTCGCTGGCAAGAAATATCAGAATCATGCCGCAGAATACCACTGTGGAGATGAAGTGCGGCGCATAGGTCACCATCTGGGAAAACTTTTTCAGCTTTTTGCTGCTGATATAATTCAAAAACAGGGCAAACAGTATGGGCAGCGGAAATTCCGCTATCAGAGAATAAAGGCTCAGCGCCAGCGTGTTCCATACCAGATTCGTAAACTGGTAGGATTCAAAAAAAGTCTTAAAGTGCTTCAGGCCCACCCAGGCGCTTCCCCATATGCCGTCGGCAACTCTGTAATCCTTAAAAGCCAGCTGGATCCCATACATGGGAAGATAGCTGAACAGCAGGACATAAATCATCATGGGAAGGACAAAAAGATAGCAGCCCCAGCTTCTTCTCAGTTTTTTCAGGCTGCGTCCCCTGTTCTTATTCATTTTGTTACTTTTCATATATGCTCCCATCTGCGCGCTGAAGCGCACATAAAAATAAGGGAGTGTGAAACCGCTTTTTCACACCTGCTCCCGTCCGCGCATTTTGGCGCGAGTGTAATTCAACGGACCAGCCGCGGGGTTAAAATCCCCGCAACTTTCCCGCGGCAGGGCCGGCGTCTCACCGGCCTGCCGCAAGGTATCCGGCCTGCCCGCGCATTATTTGTTCATGGAGTCCACGAATTCCTGGCAGAGCGCCGTATATTCATCCACCTTCAGGCTCTCCAGCTTTTTCAGGTGATCCTGCCATTTCGCGTCATCGATGCCGTTAATGATGGAATCCGCAATGAATTTCTTAAGGTAAGTGTCAATATCCGCACTCAGCACGGATCTTCTCTCCGCATTTTCCAGGGAAGCGGTTCCGGCTGGCAGGGATACCACGCCATATTCCATCTGTTCCTTTACAGCCTCCAGTTTCAGATCTCTCGGCCATTTGTCATCGTAAATAAGTTCAAGGTCATATTCGTTTCTCCACAGGGACGGGGTAACGCCGGCGAAGCTTTCCGCATTCCGGTACTCAGCCTTTGTCTTGTAGCCGCCGTGCTCCTCCAGCACCTGGGCATCCATGGTGAGGAACATGGGAACCTCTTTGCCGTCCTTTTCCACAATATCCCACCATACGCCGCGTTCCCCGCGTCCCCATAACAGCGCCTGCTCCAGGGTGGAATTGATATAGTCATACCATCTTACCAGCGCCGCCGGGTTCTTGCAGTTTTTGCTGATGACGAATCCGCCTGTTTTGGTCACATTATTAATGCCAACCATCCTGTCCCCGGAAGCATTTTTCAGAAGAGGAAGTACACGGAAACTGCTTGTATCGGTGGTTCCGCAACTATCCGGATTGTAGCCAGCCAGCATACCCACCTTATTGCCGGAGGAATCCCTTGCCGCATACTGATCGTCGCTCAGGGTAAAGACATCCTTGTCGATCAGGCCTTCCTTATATAAATCATTCAGATATGCAAGCGCATCATAATATCCCTGTTCCTTTGCGCTGAAAATTACCTTATTATCTTTTGTAAATACATGGTTGCTGTTCTCTATCACACCGAAGGCGCCCATCATATTGTCAATAGCGTTTCCCCATTCCCATGCGGAATTGAAGGTAAAGGGGATTTCGTCCTTTTCCCCGTTGCCGTTGGGATCCTGATCTCTGAAGGCGATAAGCACCTCCTTGAGTTCCTCGGGGGTTTCCGGCATATCCAGCCCCAGCTTATCCAGCCATGCGCCGTTAATCCAGTACTGGGTATCAATAATATTCTGTGTGGATTCATCACCGGTGGGCAGGGAACGGATTTTGCCGTCAGGGGAAAGCAGCGCCTGCGGATAGTCATCCCTGGTGCTGAAAAATTCGGTTACGGCCGGCGCATACTGATCCAGATAGTCATCCAGGATCGCCAGCTGTTCAAAGTTTCTCGCCATATCCACATCCCCGATAATCGCATCAGGAAGGCTGTCCGTGCTGAACATGATATTTATTTTCTCATCCCAGCCGGAGGCGGGTATTTCCATCCATTCAATATGGATATTTGTCGCCTTTTCCGTTTCAATGACACAGTTTTTCTCAGCGGCCGATTTAATGGAGCTTCTTTCCGGCACTGCTATGACAAAGGTCTCCGGATCATTTACAATGGGGAGCCCCTCCGCATTGAAATTGCTGTCCGCTTCGGCTGCCGCCGTCTGCGTCTCCTTAGATACGGTTTCGCTGCCGGACTCTTTCTTATCAGAAGCGCCGCATCCGCCCAGTATGGTTCCTCCAAGCATTACCGCACTCAATATAAGTGCACCAATTTTGGTAAATCTCTTCTTCATTTACCTTCCTCCTTTTTCTTTTTCGCAGTATTTTGTGCACTATGCACATCAGCTGTATCTGATGCGCCAATCATATCGTCATTTTTGCATTCCGTATATATCATACATTTGAATAATGTATCGCTTTCATGAAAATAATACAGGAATTTTCAATTTTCAGCCCCCAATTCATTAAAAGAATACGGGCCTGGGAGTCTCCTCCAAAGCCCGTTTCGTATGCAGCCGACTAAAAATCCTGTTTCCTGATCTGTTCCCTGTAAGCCCCCGGCGTCATTCCGGTCTGTTTTTTAAACACCTCAATGAACACCGTGCTGCTTCCATATCTCAGCAGCTGGGCAATTTCCGATACCTTTCTGTCACTTTCCTCCAGAAGCTCCCTGGCCCGCTCCATTTTAATATTCTCCACATATTGTGATATGCTCATACCCTGATTCTTTTTGAAGAAATGGCTTAAGTTGGAGACAGAGGTTTCAAATTCGGAGGCCATATATTTTACGGAGAAATTGTCCTCCAGATAATGCTCGTGGATATAAGTGAGCACATCCACGATATTTTTCTTCCGATAGCCTCCGGCCGCTTCGGCCTGCTGCGGCCTTTCCTGTTCCTTCCGGCAGCTCAGGGCCTCCCTTATCCGCTCCTTCCACCGATCCGCGGACTTCACAAGCCCGTCCTTTTCCTCTTCGAATAAAAGCTCCGGATCCAGCTCCGCCATACGCAGCATATCCCAGAGAATACAGACGGCCGCCGTTTCCTTCACTTCCTTTATCGTATCGAACAGCCCCTCCAGCAATACATCCGCCCGCAGCGTATCGCCAAGCTCCACCGCTTCCCGGAAGGCGTTCATCTCCACCTCCGGATAGCCCTTTCCCGTTTTATCCAGGCTGCGCAGCGCCCGGGAGGCCTCCCGGTAGGACTGCCGGATCCGGGATATGTCCATGCACAGCTCCCCGATTCCGATATCCGCGCCCATTTTACTGCATCTGTCCCGCTTCTGCTCAAGCTCTATCCTTGTTTCGTCCGAACAGATCAGATATACCCTCGCCTCCTCAAAAAGAGCCAGCGGATAGGCGGTGGTAATACTGCTGCCGCTCATCTGCTTATTAAAAAATTCGCATATCTCCTGGTTTCTTTCACTGTCCTGGGGAACAATAACGAAAAATTTGTACCGTCTGTTCACATAGATTCCATTTTCCAGGCAGCTTTTCCACAGCTCATCCCCCTCCTGGATATCCTGTCTCAAAAGCTCATATAAGCATTTCTCCGCCCGCAGCCTGTTGCGTTCCTCCTCCAGCTCCTCATTATTCTCCATAAGCCACTGGAAGGAACGGTAACGCCGCCTGGAAAAATACAGGGCCAGTCCAAAGCCCGTCACCACCGAACAGCCAAACCAGATGCCATAGCCCTTCAGAAACGGCTCCATATTCTTATATACCACGTCTTTGGGGATCATCTGGATGACCCGGAAGCCGGAATCCAGATCCCTCGTGTATGTGAGATAATCCTTCTCCTCCTCCAGACCAGCTGCAGGCTTTCCCAGCTCATACAGAACCACACCGTCATGAATGATCCTGGTCACGCCGCTTTCCGGAAACTCGCTGATTCCGAACTGCTCCTTCAGCCTGGCCCTTGTTATGGTAAAAAGGAGGTATTGCACCTCGTTTTCTCCCGACTTTCCCCAGGTACGCAGCGGACAGATCAGAACCATTTTCTCCTGCTGCCGTTTTCCCACCGCCTTTCTGGCACAGATGGCTTCCTGTTCCTCAGGGAAATCCCGTTCCATCATACAGATGGACTGAAAAAAATAATCCGCCTCATACAGGCCGCCGGAGGACAGCACCCGTTCCCGATCCGGCTGATAGAGATAAATATTCTCCACAAATGGGAAATTTTCTTCCTTCTGCTTCAGATCCGTTTCAATATCCAGAAAATATCCGGGCGGCTTCTCCGCATAGTAAGAATTATACCGTTTATCATATCTGCATTCCGTATTATAAAAATTGACCACGCTCATCTGCTGGTGCCAGTATTCCTCTTCCCTCTCGCCATAGCTTCTGAGCATCGTCTCTATCTTCTGCACCTGCTGTCTGCCTTCCATGATAAAGACGCTGCAGAACACAATGATCATTGGTATCAGCAGAACAAAATTATAGGTAATCACAAAATGAATATAGTTGAGTTTGCGTGCTTTCTTCATACCTATTCCTCCCACATACCGCAGTCCTGCCTGCGATACGGCATCCATCAGCAGTTGGGCAGGAACCTTCCGGTTTCCTCCGCGGATCCCTGCATCACTATTGTATTATGAAGCATTTAAGAGGGTAACACAATCCTTTTCTTACTGCATAATTTTCCCTGCCAGGGAGGACGAAACGGCGGGCGGCCGGCGGCCGCCCCTCCGGCCCTGGCCGTAAAAAAAGATGCCTCACCGCGGCACCTTTTTTTATAAACCTGATTCTGTTTCCCTGCTACCCTCTCTCAATCCGGTTGCGTATCTCCTGCATCCTTTCATCCATGCTGCTGATGATTTCCGCGCACGCTTCCAGTTCCTGCGCAATTTCCTCCGAGTGGTCAATTTCCTTCTTGTATTTCAGCTTATGCTCCAGGCTTGCCCAGAAGTCCATGGCGATGGTGCGGAACTGCACCTCCACCCGCATATATTTCTTACAGTTGGAAAGGAAAATAGGCACCTCCACAATCAGGTGCAGGCTGCGGTAGCCGTTGGGTTTGGGATGGGCGATATAATCCTTTTTCCCAATCAGCTTAATATCGTCCTGCTTTACCAGCATGGCGGCCAGCGCATAGATATCGTCCGGGAAGGAACAGATTACGCGCACTCCTGCGATATCGTTCAGTGTCCGTTCTATATTTTCTACGGAAAGCGGCATTCCCTTTCTGCGCATCTTATCAATGATACTTATGGGCTTCTTCAGCCGCGACTTGATGGTTTCAAAGGGATTCCTGTTATAGGTCATGGAGAATTCCTCATCCAGCACCCGGAGCTTGGTCTCCACCTCCATCATGGCGCAGCGGTATCTGCTCATCAGTTCCAGGAAGGGAAACGCCGACTCCAGCAGTTCCTCCGGGCGCTCCCCTTCCATAATCCGGGTAAAGGGATCCGAGGCCAAATCCTTTTCCTGTAATTCTTGCGTTCTTTTCTCTTCCATAATCCTTTTCCTTTATAACCGACTGCTTCCGGATTCCGCCTTTTTCCGGCTTTTTTACATCCGGGCCGCAGCCCTGTGTTATTCCGGCCTGTACGCTGATGCGCTGCGGCCTTTTTTATCATAACACAAAATATTTTTCGGGAAAAGCATTCCGGACGGCTTTATAAAGATTTCACTTTCCTGAATTTTGGTTAACTTAAGGCGCGCAGCAGCTCTTCATATACCTCCTCCATAACCTGCGGATCATCGCAATACTTTTCATTGCTGATAAACAGGCGGCCCATCAGCTTATCATGGAGCGTTCTGTCTTTCTTCCGGAGGAGCTTTAAAAGTTCCGCATCCTCCGCCCCCCGCCGCTGTGCTTCCAGGCGCATGCCCGGCCATGCTTCCTTCCCGGTTCCGGGATACACCAGGAAAGAATCGCCGCAGGGGAAGTTCGTTCCCAGCCCGGTATCGTTGGGACAGCTGGTCGCCTGGAAGGGATCCATTCCCTCCGGGAACTGGTTGAAGCCCCAGTGCAGGAAACCGGTCAGACGGTTGGCCTCACAGCCCCAGAAAAGCAACCGGTTTTTAATCAGGGCAAAGTCCAGGAAACGGTTCAGCCAAAATCCCTGAGGCCCGCAGCAGACATAATTCCATACCTCTTCCCCCAGGTCCGTCAGCCGTAAAAAGCCCTCCCGGTCCGCCTCATAGCCCGCCGTGCCGGGCACCCAGATATCAATTCCTCCCCGGAAGCCGGAAGTGCTGACCGCCTCAATGATCCGCACCCTTGGCAGATATTTTCTCAGTATAGAAGCGGTGAGATAATACTGTCTCTTTCGGGATTCCAGTGTTTTTTCCGAATCCACATGGATATCCGGTTCATCATGGATGTGCACCATCACCTTATCATCCCATCCGTTTTCCCTCAGGAAATCCGCCAGCGCCCGGATGAAACGCACCGTAATTTCATAGCCCTCCCAGGAATCAAGATCCACCTCCGGCGCCGCCATGCAGCGGAAAGTGCCGGTAAACATATCCGGGGAACCATCTTCCCTGAACCCCCGTGACAGCAGCGGCCCGATTTCCAGATATTTCATTCCGCTGTCAAAAAACAGGCTTATCATTTCCTTCAGATACGAGAAATCAAACCGGTACGGATCCGTTCCCGCCACACAGGCCTTATCCAGCTGTATGTAAAAACAGGTCTGTCTTGCCCGCCGCATCAGGGCAATATATTTTTTCAGCACCTCCCAGAAAGCCGGTTCTCCCTGTCCAGTCTTATGAAAACGGCAGATGGCCGGGATGCTGAACCAGTTGGTGATCTGGAATTCCTCCTCCGGGATCCGCACCCCATATACCTCTATTTCCAGCAAAAGGCGGCATTCCCCTTCCTCCAGCGCAACCCTGACCTCTGCCTGGCAGGTTCCCTCCCGGATATTTTCTCCGGGAACAAGGCATAAATAAATGGCTGCCCTCCCGTCTTTTGCCTCCACAACGCCCTCCGGACGTGGCATCAAACAGTCATAGACCTGAAAGGGGGCTTTCCTTATGGCATAGGGCGGTTTTTCTTCCACCGGGTCCATAAGAACCATGCCGCCTCCCTGGGCCACGCCGTTTCCGGTATTATATTCCACCGGCACCGCCCTCATCCCATACCATTCCGCCGTAAAATCCCCGCTGCTAAAAGTGCATACGGCCTTTTCCCCCAAGGTGGGAAGCAGCAGCTGGATTCCCCTCCTTCCGTTCTTTGCAGCTGCCAGGCGCAGTTTATCCGGCAATACGCCCAATTCACTGTCCGGGAATAAAAATTCCTCCGCCTGCGTCACCTTTCCGTACCTTATTTTTTCTTTCATCATCTTTTTTCCTTCCCCTTCTGTCCGGCTGTCCCACCGTTTGCAAACAGGCGGCGCAGACCGCCGATACGGTGCCGCGCCGCCTGCCTGAGGCTTTTTGTGCAGTTTTAGCCAGACTTGTGTCCTGTGCGTTTTTAATTTATTTGGTAATGCCTGCCGCTTCGGCGGCTGCATTCACCTCAGCGATCATATCACTGAGCCCTTTGGATTCATAATTGGCCATCAGATCATCCACCATCTTATCCACAGGTTCCGTCCCCATCATAATCTGCATTAAATCATCATCCGAATTATAGACAAAATTATCCTTCAAAGGCGTGCTTAAGAACATAATCGCATCATAGTATTCAGGCAGATAACCATTCTGAACCGCATCCTGATGCCTTGCTTCGTTAAGCTCCCTGTATTCCTGCGGACGAGTGCTGGGGAATGTCATATCCCAATCCGAAGGATTCCACATAGCAATGCTGTTTACGCTGGAATTCGGATTCATGAACGGATATTTTTCGGCCAAATCCACGCCTTCTTTCATCACAACCATGCCATCCTTCAGATCATAATCCTCGCCTTCTATGCCACAAAATACCAGACGTTTTCCTTCTTCACTGTAGAGAAAATCATACAGCTTGCAGATAGCCGCCATCTTGGCATCATCCACGTTTGCGGAAATGTAGCTCTCCGACCAGGATTCCGTATCTACAAAGTAATACTTCTTTCCATCGACGCCGGGATACAGCTTCGCTATTTTCACATCGTCCAGGAAGCTGCGGCCGTACAGGGCTTCATAATCCTTCCCAATCTGATCGTACAGCCATGCAGGGCCTGCTCCCGCGAATACCATGGCCGCCGACTGTCCCTGAAGGAATTTTTCCTTGGAGGTATCCAGCTTTGCAAGCGCCACGTCTTTTTCAATGGTTCCCTCCTGATACATATCTCTGGCAAGCTGCATGGCAGCCTTCATATCCCCTGCAAAATAGCCGGGTACAAACTGATCGTCCTTTACCACCCATTTTTTGTCGATGATTCCGCCGTAAGGATACAGGAATCCGCCCAGCAGGCTGGGAAGCGCCTGGGTAAGGCCTCCCACATTCTTTCCTTCCGGATCCGCTTCGATTATTTTCTTCAGCATATCCCGGAACTCGTCATAGGTTTCCGGCTCTTTGGTCACTCCTGCAGCCTGCGCCAGATCCCAGCGGTATACCACGTTCCTGTCCTGGACGCTGTAGGAAATATCCCCGTAGGTCTGACGGGGGATCATATAATAATGGCCGTCTCTCATAGCCGCAACCGCCCTGTCCATCTTCAGATATTCCTGCAGGTTCGGGTAAGCGGAAAGGTCATCCGGAAGCGCCCGGATCACGCCCTGTTCAATCCACTTCCCGTAAAAGGACTTGCTTACGAAATCCCCGGCAAAGATATCCGGAAGCTGGCCGTTTGTCGCCCAGAGCTGAATTTTCTGATCCGCATCGTCCCAGGTCACATTCTGGGGAACGAGCTTCACACCTGTTTTTTCTTCTATTGTCTTGTAAATGGGATCATTTTCCCCGCCGGACAATCCGTCCTCCGCCCCCCATATGGCAATGGTAACCTCCACCGGCTCCGCGCCGGCGGATACGGCTTCTGTAGTTTCCGCGGCCGCTGCCCCGGCCTCGGAGGCCTCCGGCGCTTTTCCCGTTTCCGCCGGGGCGCCTGCCCCTGTCTGCCCGCCGCAGCCTGCCAGTAAGCCTGCCGCCATGGTGACTGCCATTAAGACCGCTGTTAGTTTTTTCATCTTTTTCATACGTTTTCTCTCCTTCATTCTTTATTTCAGGCCTATTCCTTGACGGAACCGACCAATACGCCCTTTACAAAATACTTCTGCACAAAAGGATACACGCACAGGATAGGCAGCATGGTGATAATGATAGTCGCCATCTGGATGGACTGGACAAATACTTTATTATGGCTGCTCATCATGGACTGCGCCTGGGTGGCCAGCTGGCTGTTGAAATTGACCAGAACATCCCGGAGATAAATCTGCAGCGGCTTGATATTTTTATCGCTGATATACAGGTAAGCATTCCACCATTCGTTCCACCGCTCCACTGCATAAAACAGCAGGAAGGTTGCCATAAACGGCTTGGAAATGGGAATAAAAATACGCGTCATCACCACAAATTCATTAGCCCCGTCTATCCTGGCCGCTTCTTCCAGGCTGGCCGGAAGGCTGACGAAATAATTCTTCATGATAATCAGGTAATAGGTGCTTATCATGCTTGGAAAAATCATGGACCAGATGCTGTTGTCCAGCCCAAGTCCGCTTACCACCAGATAAGTTGGAATCAATCCGCCTGAAAACAGCATGGTGAACAGGATCGCACTGAGAAAAAATTTTCTCCCTATCAGCCTTTTCCTGGACAGTACATAGGCTGCTGTAACCGAGAATACCATATTTAAGGTGGTTCCCACAATGGTGACGAACAGCGTGGTCCCCAGCGACCTGTAAAAATAAGTGTCGCTCATAATGGTTTTATATCCCGTCAGGTCAAATACGTGCGGATACAGGTATGGGGAATAGGTGGCGCTGGCCAGGGTATTGGCCAAAGACACTATCAGCACGTTATAAAACGGATAAATAGTTATCAGGGCTATCAGCCCGAAAACCAGATATAAAACCACATCGAACAGCGATATTTTTCTTTTTTTCATAATCCTCCCTCCTGTCAGAACAGCCCTTCTTCTCCGGCGCTTACCACCACTTTGTTGGCAATGGTAATCATAACTACGCCGATTACTGATTTCAGCAGGCCAATGGCCGTAGTATAGCCAAAGTTGGTCCCCACCTGGAAGGACTGGCGGAATACATAGGTGTCGATAATATCTGCCACCGGATAGACCGGGGAGGAATACAGATTAAATATCTGATCAAAGGAAGCGCCTCCCATAATGCCGCCGATCTGGAGTATAAGCATGGTGCAGACAATGCCCAGGATACCCGGCCAGGTTATAAAACGCATTTTCTGGAACCGGTTCGCGCCGTCTATACTGGCCGCCTCATATAGCTGGGGATCAATGCCCGTCAAAGCCGCCATATAGATAATGGCGTCCCAGCCGCATTCCTTCCATATATTGGAGATCCATATAAACGGCCGGAAGGCTTTCAATGACATCAGGGGCGATACCTCCGGAAGCTTCAGCGCTCCCAATACCTGGTTTACAATCCCGTTGGAGGCAAACATACTGATAAGGATTCCCGACAGCACCACCCATGAAATAAAATGCGGGAAGGTAAACACTGTCTGGAAAAATTTTTTCACTCTCGGCTGCCGGATTTCATTCAGGGCAATTGCCATAAGTATCGGCATGGGAAAATGGAACAATAATTTCCCGAAACTGAAAATCAGCGTATTTTTAAAAGCCCTCCAGAATTCCGCATCCTTAAACATGGTTTGAAAGTGCGTCAGCCCGATCCATGGGCTGTGCCACAATCCCGTATTGTACTGGTAATTTTTAAAAGCCAGGCTGATGCCCCCCATGGGCAGATAGCAAAATATCACATACCACAGAAGAACCGGAAGAAGCATAGCATAAAGCATCCAGTCATTCCGAAAATGCTTTCTGAAATTGCCCTTTGGCTTCAAAGCCACCCTTTTTTCCCGTCTCATCCCTTCACCTCGCTGTTTGTTTTATGCTTTTCTGTCTTTTATTATAGGGTAAAAAAGCGGGAATAAGTATGGTCAAAACAGGGGAGATTCGGCCCCGGAAAATGGATAAATTTTAGGAGCGGGGGCCTTTGGGGGTAAAAATGGATTTTCTTTAGGCACAATCCTGCATTTTTCCATACAGGGTTCCTGCCGGGTATGCTATACTTTTTATCAGGAAGGAGGAGGGTTATGTCAAACTTATCCATTAAAAAGCAGTTTCAGATCATACTGGGGTGCATGGCCGCTCTCAGTCTGATTCTTTCCGTAGTTTCCTACACTGCGCTGGATCGCCTTCTGCTGAAGAATGCCGCCGCCTATGCCAGAAATACCTCCCAGAAATTCGACGGGGAGATGCATTACCTGTTCCAGCGTATTGATTCTATTTTTAATACGCTTCTTTTCGACCGGAACATTGAAGGGCTTCTGCATACCCCCTATTCTTCAAAATCCCAGAAATATGTGAAAGAACTGCTGGTTCAATTTACTTCCTTTTCCATCATGAACCAGGATATCAGCGACATCGCCCTGATTTCTCCGGATATGTCCTGGTCCAATCTGTATGACGCGGATACGCTGCGGCGGCTTTCCGGGCAGATGGAAGGGACCCATGGACTATACAGCTTCGGCTTTTTGTCCTCTTCCCTGACAAATACGAATATTTCCCGGGAAAAAAGGATGGTCTTTGGCTGCAATGTTTATGGTATGCATGAAATGGCCTATTATGGAAAATACCAGGGAAGCCTGATTCTTTCCATTGATTTGAAAAAAGCGCCGATTATCCTCCCCACAGAGGATGAAAGCACCACCTATTTTCTTCTGGCGGACAGCCTTGAAAATACCTTCTCCTTTAATTGTCCCGAGGATATTGCCGCCTGCCTTCTGGACAGCTGCAGAGAGAAAAACGCCTTTGCCGCAGAGGAACCTGTAAATTATGACACCCCTGATTACCTGATTTATGTCACGCCGGTTTCCAATGTAGGCTACCGTATTATAAGCGCTATCGACAAGAGGCAGCTTCGCCGGGATGTCCTGCATACCACTATAATAATCACCCTGATCATCACAGCCTCGCTTATGCTCCTGGCCTTTTTCATGTATATCCTGCTTCACAACATGGTATCTCCGCTGGATCAGCTTTCCTGCTATATTGAAGAAATCAGGCAGAAACCGCTGAACAAAAAAAGGATGCCCCTGCACCTGGGCGGCTGTTCGGAAATCCGCACCCTCAACGCCTCCTTCCACGAGCTTCTTGATGAGCAGCAGAAGCTGACCCGCCAGCTGTACCACACTACGGTGTCACTTTATGAAACCGAGCTGGAAAAGAAACAGGCGGAACTGGAATTCCTGCGCAGCCAGATCAATCCTCATTTTCTTTATAATACCCTGGAGTCCATCCGGGATATCGCCATGGAGGAACAGGTGCCCGAAATCGCCGGTATGTCGGATGCCCTGGCCAGACTGTTCCGCTATAACGTTAAGGGAGACGCCAATGTCCCTTTCTCCCAGGAGCTGGAAATCACACAGGCCTATCTGGATATCCAGAAAGCCCGTTTTCCCGGAAAGCTGGAGGTTATCTGCAGCGTACGCCCGGAAACCCTGTCCGTCTCCATCATGAAATTTCTGCTTCAGCCTCTGGTGGAAAATGCAGTTTTTCATGGTATAGAACCCGCGCTGCGCAAGGGAACGCTGTTCATAGGCGCCCGGGTACAGGAGGGCCGGCTGCTGATTACCATCCAGGACGACGGCATCGGCATTCCCCCGGAACAGTTTGCGCAGCTGCAGGAGCACCTGGCTGATATCAGTTTCATCAATACCTACTCCCAGCAGCATGTGGGAATCCTCAATGTAGCGCACCGGATTTTGCTTAATTACGGAGAAGGGTACGGACTCACACTGGAATCCGCACCGGAAGAAGGGACACGCATCCTGCTGACGCTGCCTGCGGACAGGGAAGGCGATGCATCCTGACGGAGCTGCTGCGCATTTCACTGCGGCAGGGGGATCTGTTATAGAAAAGGAGCCGATTTATGTTTCGTGTTATTATTGCCGACGATGAAAACAGAATTGTAAAAATGCTGGCAGCTTCCATTCCCTGGACCAAGCTGGGGCTTTCCGTCGCTTCCTTCGCTTCGGACGGGATGGAAGCGCTTCGCCTTGCGGAAGAGAAAAAAGCAGACATCATAATCACGGATATCCGAATGCCGGGGCTGAACGGACTGGAATTATGTGAGAAGCTTCACGAAGCCAATCCTAATATCCAAATCATCCTGATCAGCGGGTATGCGGACTTTTCCTATGCCCAGCGCGCCATCCAGCTGGGTGTGCTGGGCTACTGCCTCAAGCCTGTGGATATCCAGTATCTGCAGAAGCTTCTCCGGCAGGCCGTACAGAATATCCGCCGGGAGGTCTCCTTACAGGCAGATACCCTTTTGGATTATATGGAGGAAGGTGAGGAAGGACCTCTGCGCAGGATTCTCTGGAAATTCGGCTTCACCGCGCCCGAACTTTACCTGGCTGTTTCCGTCCGTATGCCAGACTGCGGGGAGGCGCTGGAAGCCGGGCTCACCGTCCGTCTGGGAAAGCGTAAATACCTGTATTTGCGTGAAAAACCCTTCCCCAGGGATGCGGCCTGCCGTCTTATCGGGGAAAGCAGGGAAAAAGGCGGCATCGGCCTTCCGCCCTCTCCCATACCCATTAGCCAGCTGAAGGAAAAGGTATCCGAAACGGAAATTATGGCCTGTCAGTTTTTCATCACCGGCAGTTCCTGTCTGACGGAATTTCCTGTTTCCACTGCCCTCACGGACGAATTTTTTGCCCGCTTCCAGGAAGCGCTTACCTGCGCTGATTCCCTGCTTGCTTTTCTTCAGCAGCTCCGCAGGCAGAACTGCGCGCTTCTTATAGACATCGCAAGCGCCTACCGTTTTTATAACCGGATGCTTGCCAGCCCTTACCTGGGCTCCTCTCCGGGCGACGATGAATACTTTCTGAACGGCTATGAACAGCTCGCAGAAAATTACGGTTCTTTCGCAGACGTTCTTGAAGAAATGGAATCCTGTCTGTACCTGCCGGAACCCGAACCGCAGCCCTCCCAGAACGGATCCAATGCCACTTCCTTCATGAAAATTATCAAATACCTGAATGAAAATTATGAAAAGGACGTTTCCCTGAAAAAGCTTTCCGGGCTTTTTCACCTGAATTCCTCCTATGTAAGCTTTCTGATTAAAAATGAAACTGGCCTCACCTATTCCCAGTATCTGACAGAGCTGAGAATCGGCAAGGCCAAGGAGCTGCTTACCACCACGGACCTGAGCCTGGCGGAAATCAGCGAGGCGGTGGGCTTTAACGACTATTTTTATTTCATTAAAAAATTTAAAAAGGTAGTGGGGGTAACGCCGGGGCATTTCACCTGAAATGCACGGCGTTTTCCATATCCGGCCGTGCCTGCCGGATACGGAAGCTTCTTCCTGCTGTCCGGATCCGATCAAACAGACAATAACAGCCGATTGGCACAATAAATATCTCCAGCCGTCCCAGAAGCATTCCCGCCATCTCCACAAGCAGTGTGGCGTTGTTCGTCGCCGGTCCCGTAATGCCTATGGAAAGACCCACCGTGCCCAGCGAGGAAGAAAATTCAAACATGGCCTCCGCAAGATCGCAGTCCGCCGTCTCTGTGAGCAGCAGCGACCCGGTGATGAAAAGCAGCAGATAGGTGACCGCAAAGCTGCCCGTCTGTTTATACAGCTTTTCATCAATTAACTGCCTTCCCTGAGCATTCCGGTAATAAGGAATACTGATCCTCCTGCCGGAAGAGACCCGCTCCTTCAAGTTTTCAGCAGCCATACGCATCATGATGTAAACCCGGGTCAGTTTCAGCCCTCCGGCTGTGGAACCAATCCCGCCGCCGATCAGCATCAGCAGTATCATAATGCCTATGGCTGACTGCGGCCAGTCCTGATACCCCATAGTGGAAAACCCCGTGGTGGACAGGGCGGATATCACATTAAAGCCGGCCTGCCTGAAGCTTTCTCCGGATTTTCCCACCAGCAGATGACTTCCCAGGCTCCAGGCCGCCAGGGGAACGGCTACCGCCAGCACCCCAAACATAAACCGCATTTCACTCACCTGCAGAACTTTCTTCAGCCTGCCCTGCACCAGAAGCAGCAGTACGGCAAAATTGGTGGTTCCTATCAGCATGAGGATACAGGTTATCGTATCCACGGCAATGCTCCCATAGGCCCCGATGCTGTCTGTCTGCGTGGAAAAACCGCCGGTGGACAGGGCGCACATCGCATGGTTGATGCTGTCAAAAACAGACATTCCAGCCACCACATAAGCCAGTGTGCCCACCGCCAGGAACCCACAGTACATCAGGGAAATCGCCCTGGCTGTCTTTCCCAGGTTAGGCATCAGGCGGTCAGGGTGCCCTTCCGCGTTATAAAGGTTCACAGACTCTCTTTCCTGCACAAAAATTATCATCATCATGACAAACCCCAGCCCGCCGCAGAACTGCATAAAGCTTCTGTGGAATAAAAAAAGGCGGCCGGCTTCCCTCACATCCACCACTGACAGCCCAGTGGTCGTCCAGCCGCTCACTGCTTCAAACAGCGCCTGCACCACGCCCAAACGCCCTGCCAGCAGGAAAGGGGCCGCCCCTGCCAGAATTCCGTAGCCCCAGGCGGCAAGCACCGTCATGCTGGAAGCGTACAGATGCCCTCGGTAATTGTACGCCTCCTTTTTATGACGGGTAAGGAAGCCGATCACCAGCCCCAGCAAAATGGAAAACGCCGCCGGGATCAGAAAAGCCGGAGCGTCGCCGGATTCCTCCGGATAAAACGGCAGCGCCAGGAGCGGCACTGCCAGCAGCATTCCTATCAGCAGTATCAGTTTTCCGATGCTGCTTTCCTCACGGATAAATTTTCTCATGACTACCTCTTTTTCCTGTTTTCAACAGTCTTTTTTCTTTTTTTCTACAGCTTTTTCTTACTTTGGGGTATCTCCCCGCATTTTTTATTTTCCTGTGAGCCTGTGGATCGCTTCCTTTTCCTGATCCGTAAGCGAAATCATCACCAGGGTATCCCCGGGAAATATCCTGCTGTCCCCGCGGGGAATCATGCTTTCCTCCCCCCGCAGGATGCAACCGATTATGGTATCCCTGGGCAAATCCAGCTCCCATATTTTTTTCTTGGCAGCGGGCGCCGCCTGGCTGATATAGACCTCGGTAATTCCCACCTTCCCGCTGCCAAGAGGAATCCTTGTTGCCATTTCGTCCATAAAAGCCTGCTGTTCTATGATGCCCGCCACAACATTAATAGCACAGACCACCGAATCAATTCCCATTTTGTAGAAAAACTCCGTTTTCTTCGGATCGCTTACCAGTGCCACTGTTTTTTCGACCAAAAATTTCTTTTTGCACAGCTCGCAGATAACCAGGTTATCCTCGTCATTCTGGGTCAGGGCGATGGCAATATCAACCCTGTCCGCTCCGGCTTCCTCCAGGACAAAGGGCTTGGAGGCGTCTCCGTAAATGACCTCCAGCGCCTGGATTTGGGCAAGGCTGTGGCAGTCGGCGTAATTTTTATTGATAACGATGACCCGGTAACCCTTGCGTATCAGAGATAAGGCCAGAGATTTTACCTTATGAAAACCGCCTGCCAGCAATATCAGTTTTTTCTCGGAAATTATATTTTTCATGATACCTCTCCTTTCCCTATCAGCCTTTCTATTTCCCTGGCGGACAGGACTGCCGGGCAGATGGTTTCCATGTTTTTCCCCATGCCTGCGTCTTTATAGATACATTCCTTTTCCGGATCGTAAAGGCGGCATACGATTTTTTCCGTATGAAACAGGACCGATGCGATCTGAGCCGTCATAATATTTACGTTATCATTGTCCGTTACCAGAATAATACAGTCCGCCTTTTGGGCGCGGACACCGGTTAGCGCCTCCAAATCCGTGGCGTCCGCAGTTTCCGTAAGCCCTCCATAAGAGGAATCCAGTTTTCTGAAAGCCTCCCTGTCCCGGTCGAGGATGCACACGTCATTTCCCTGGCTGTATATTTCGTTTGCCAGGCTGGCTCCCAGCCTTCCGCAGCCGATGATCAGCACATATTTTTTCTCATCCTTATGAGATACCAATAATTCCAATCCTTTCATAACCTCTCCTGTCTGTCCGTTTCAACGGACCTTTAATCAATGAAAAAAACCTGGCTTCTCACTGCTTCTCTTTACCACATGGCCTGCGCCGTTTTCATCATATTCAATTTTAAAGCGTTCTTTTTTTCCCTGTTTCCCACAGTCTTCCATGGTGTATGCAGGGGCTCCCGGTTTGGAAAAGCTGCCGAAATTCTCCATGTTTTCTCTTGCCGGAAGGAAGGTGGGATCCAGCACCCAGGCCGCCCGGAAGTGTTTCATTGCGGATACGTGGTTTCCCTGCGTCTCCATCAGGATCCCAAGCAGGTTGTGGGGCTGCGCCGCATCCGGATATTCCTTCATCGCTTCGCATATCATTTCACGGGTTTCTTCCATATCGTAAGCATTGATCAGGCGGCGCACTTTTTCACTCAGACAGGCCATGTATTCCTGTACGGTTCCTGTATCCACTGCTGTTCTCATTTCTGCTCCCATCTGCCCGCTTCAGCAGGCGTTTACATCAGAGAGGCTGCCTTTTTCTTCAGCCTTCTATCTCCTTTTGATGATTTTATTGTAAGCAGAATCCTGTGAGAGAGGTGTGAGAGTTTTGGGGAAAGGTGTGAGAATGTTGTGAGTAAACATAGAAGTAATTCAAGAAAAAAGCAGAAAGATGAGAGCAAATATTTGTTTTAAAATGTAAATTTTCACTTTATAAAGTAATCCAGAAAATTTGTTGTTGCTTCCCTTTATAAAGGTTTTCACACTTCAACACACCGCCGCAGCTCATGGCAGTGCGACCAGATGCAATATTGTCTTTATCACAGGAAATCATTACTTTGGACATTCCCATTCTTCCTGCCAAATCCAAAATGAGAAGCAGCTGCTGCCTTCCGTATCCCTTTTTTCTTTCAGCAGGCCTTATACCATATCCAATATGTCCGCCGTGTCTCTTCAAATCTTCAGTCAAAAAATGGCGTAGCTGAATGGAACCAATGATTTTATTATCAGACTTCCTCACCGAAAAAAAGGTACTCACATGTACACCCTCTCTTGACAATTTGTCCTTCTCAATGGCAAGAACAAATTCAAGCCATGTATCAAAATCATCATAATAACCAATACCGCAACAACCGTTTATATGTTTTTCCCCGCAAAGCAAATACTCCTGCCGGTATTCCCAGATATCTTTTTCCATTTTCTTTGATGGTCTTATCAATACTAAATCATTCATAAAAATCTCTTCATCCCCCTATTTGCATCCTTTTATATCCGACACCCGCTCCACAATCACTCTTACTTTTCATGCCGCCTTTATTCATCCGCCATTCTGTACCCTATCCCGATTTCTGTCAGAAGATACCTCGGTTTTGCGGGATTTTTTTCAATCTTGCGCCTGAGGGCGGCCATAAGCGCACGAAGGGCCTGGGTGTCGGAATCGTAGGATACTCCCCAGACTTCTTTGAGGAGATAGCCGCTGGTGAGCACCTTGCCCGCATTTTTCATCAGCAGGGTCATCAGGCTGAATTCCATGGGGGTCAGGTGCAGCGGTTCGCCGTCCAGAGAGGCTGCGTGCTTCTCCACATCCAGTTCCAGACCTCCTACCCGGTAAACGGACTGCGGCCGGGGAAGCCCCTGACGGTACAGGTGGCGCAGCGCCACACGGATACGGGCCATCAGTTCCGTTGCCGAAAAAGGCTTGGTCAGATAATCATCCGCTCCCAAATCCAGCATGGCTGCCTTTTCTCTGTCCTGATCCCTGGCGGATACGATGATAATGGGCATTTCCGACCATTCCCTCACCTTTTTCAGCACTTCCCCACCATCCATATCCGGGAGCCCCAGATCCAGAAGCATCATATCCACCGGTTCCGCCAGCAGCTGCTTCATGGCCGTAGCTGCATTTCCCGCGGTAACGCAACGGAACCCTTCCGCCTTCAGCGCATAGCAGATAAAATTCCTGATCTGCACATCATCTTCAACCACAAGAATCGTTTCATGATACTGCTCCATCGTCGTCCTCCTCCCCGCTGTCCGGGGCATCTTTCTCTGTAACCGTCTCTTTCAGGGGCAGGGTGAAAACAAACTCCGCTCCCCTCCCGTCTGTCCTGTTATGCGCTTCCATCCTTCCGCCGTGCTGACGGATAATGGATTCGCAGATGGTCAACCCCAGCCCGATTCCCTTCTGGGCATCCACCGGCTTGATCTGCGAGGTATAAAAAGTCTGGAAAATATTCGGCAGATCCTCCGGAGCAATGCCTTCTCCCCTGTCGGCCACAGTAAATACGGCATTTTCCCCCTGCAGATCCTTTTTTACAGTCACTTTGATTTCCTCCGCCCCATCGGTATGCTTTACCGCATTATCCATCAGGTTAATCAGCACCTGCATGATCAGCTTTGCATCCATTGGCACCATGAGCACCTCTTCCGGGGCTTCCACCTGGATTTCACGGTCAGGCGCCCTGCCCGCCATCCTGGCCACAGCACCGCCTATGATTTCCTCCGCGGCTTCTTCCTGCTTGCGGATCACCATCCGGCCCTCCTGGAGCCTTGTGAGGCTGAGAATATTTTCTACCAGGGTATGGAGCCAGATAGCGTCCTTGTGGATTCCCTGGGCCAGTTCATAGCGGGGATCCTCCCTGCGGGACATATCCATAATCATTTCCGATGTGCCCATAATCCCCGAAAGCGGTGTACGCAGGTCATGGGAAATGGCGCGCAGAAGATTCCCCCGGTACCGTTCCTGCTGTACCTGCTGCCGGGAGGCTGCCTGCTCCTGCACCGCCAGTATCCGATCCATGGCCAACGCTACGCATTCCAGCATGGAATGCAGAAACGCCTTCTGCGTTTCCCCGAATCCGGCCGCAGCCTCCACCGGGATGCGCACCACCCCTAAAATTCTCTGCCCGCCATAAACGGGCCAGTCATAAAATTCCGTCCCCATATCAAAGGGCGCATGCAGCTGTGCCAGCCGTTTTTTCAGTTCCTCTTCACCGTCAAGCCTTCTTCTTACCAGCCTTCCTTCCTCTGTCTGCTGCAGAAAAGTCTGTTCCGGATTTCCTTTTTCATCATAGCAAAGGCAGGCGGCCTGACAGCCCAGAAGATCACTGATAATGGAAACGGCGGTCTCCGCCGCGTCCGAAAGCTCCTTTGCCTCAGTAAGATGGCTGGTTAGCCGGTACAGCGCCTGGGTTTCACGTTCCTTTTCCAACGCCTTCTTGGCATTTTCCTTTTCCCTGGAGGTAAGGGCGCTGGTCACAAAGGCCACTACAGTCATGACCGCAAAGGTAACCATATAGCCCGCATCGTAGAACTGCAGGGAATGATAGGGCTTTGTAAAAAAATAGTTAAAGGTAAGCGTCGCTGCCACCGAAGCCAGGATTCCCCAGAAATAACCCCTGGTCAGGCTGGAGGTAACGAAAACAGCCAGGATATACAGAAGCACCACGTTCGTTTCCGTAAAGCCGATTTTCCGGAACAGCATTCCCACTACTGTGGCAAGAAGCAGAAAAACCACCATTTCCAGCGCATACAACGGCTGCAGCCGTATCATTCCTTTGCTTTTTTCCATAATTCCTGTTTTTTCAGCCCGTTTTCTTCCCATTCGAGCACCTTTCTCCGATCTTAATTTGCCGGATACTGCTGAATAAGAACCATATCCACATCTCCTGTCATCCCATACAGTATCCGTTACTCAATGGGAAACAGCTGCGGTTCTTTTTCCCCGTGTAAACCTGGACATCTGAAAAATCCAGCCATATACAGCAGGTTCTTTCCCAGATTATACAGCCATACAGAATTTCCGTAAAGCATTTCCGTCCACCCAAGTTATAATGTACCCGTTGGCTTTTTCCTCCCGAAGCTTATATCAGCTCTTTCTTGTTACAGTTTCATGACTATATTTTACGTAATTAACTTAATTGTTTTACGTTTTTATTAAGTTTTCAAAATTCAGAATTCTTTTGTCAATCTTAAGATTTACTTCATTGTTTTCCTATGTGGGATGGTTCATAATGGGGGTATAAGGAAGCAGATTGTTTATTTTTAATAGGTAATTGCGTAACAAGTCCGCAATTAGAAGAGGGGAGGCATCTTAATGAATGGTTTGAGACGTGTTTCTATATTGCTTGGAGTCAGCCTGGTGCTGACGCTTTTTCTGGGGGGAATGACCGTCCTGGCGGATGAGGCTGGGAGCGTGAGCGGGAATTCCAACCCAGAGCCTCCTGTTGTGGAGGCGCCGCCGGAGACGCCCGGTGAACCTGACGGGAATGGGACACCTGTACCCCCTGCGCCCGCTGAGCCTTACCTTTGCGGGAAGGACGGAATTATTACAGGGGTGAACCCCGAATACATACAGGGCCTGCTGGCACAGGGAACGAATCAGATGAAGCTGGTTATTCCTGCTGTGGTTGGAGGCGTTCCGGTGAAGGGCATTGGGGATAATGCCTTTAATCAGAGTAATTATGCCAGCATTAGTTTTGTTGGGCTGGATTTATCTGCTGCCACCGGTCTTACTGCCATCGGGAAAGGCGCATTTTTTAACTGTACGGGGCTGACGGGCAGCCTCAGGCTTCCTGCAGGAATAACATCGGTAGGGGAAAATGCTTTTTATTCCGCGGGATACCGTTTCGTTTATCTTTCGGGTAAGAACACTGTATATGGGGATTCGGCATTCGGCGGGGGAGCGCTTGCTGCGGTTGTCTGCCCGGACAAGTCTTCCTATGACGCGCTTACCCTCAAACCGCCGGTGGATCGCGCAGAAAAGCTGACTTACCCTGTCACTCTGCGTTTTGTGGATGAGGCGGGAAATGAGGCGGCTAAGGCCAGGGCGGCATTGTACCGGATGCCTTTGAAGTATGTGCAGAAGGATAATAAATCCTGGACAATTAAGGCGGATTATAAGCTTCCGGAACCTTCCGCGGGTACGTCTTCCAATAATTGGAGGTGGGTATTTGATAAGGGAAGCAGCACCGGGGTTACCCCTGATTCCCTTGTGACCGGCGAGGTGCTCACGCTGATTCAGCCGCTGGATCTGCCTCAGGTAGGCTTTGGCGGCGATATTGATAAGACCTATGACGGCAAACCGGCTTCTCTCAATGTCTCAGCCAGCCATCCCCATTACTCTTCCTATCAGGGCGCACAGAACGGGGATGTGATTTTCTATTTTATCTGGACCTGGGTTGACGAGAGCGGAAAAGAAACAAGAAAATCAGATTATGACTTATTCAATATGGAGTTCCGGGATGCGGGCAGCTTTACCTGCCGGGTTACGGTGCAGGCGGCAATCAAAGGCGAGAATAAGATCATTTATGAGGATCATCATGACTTTAAGGTGAAAATCCGTAAGGCAGAGCCTGATGTTACCCCTGTTATTTCCTCCGACAGCATCTCTGTCAGCGGCAGCCTCCCTACGCTTTCCCTGAAGGAAGGAAGCACGGAAGGCAGTATCCGCTGGGATGACGGCCAGACGATTCAGGAAGGAAAACATGATTATTCCTGGACGTTCACGCCGAAGGACAACAATAATTATACAGAGACACAGGGCACAATAACCCTGGAGGGTGTTTCGGATGCCCTTTACGCAATTGAGGTTACAGTATCCGGTAAAGGTAAGGTATCTCCATCCGGCTCCTTCTCGTTAAGTAAAGGGGAGACTGTTGATTTCACCTTTACGCCTGAGCCGGGTTATAAGCTTGATTCCGTTACCTTTGACGGTGTTGATATCAAAGGGGAACTCAAGGAAAATACCTATCAGTTGAAAAATGTACCTGCCGGGGATTCCAAGACCCACAGGCTTGCGGTATCCTTCGTTATTATGGAATCTGAGGATATGAAAAAGGTGTTTGACAGCCTTCCTGTGTTAAGTGAAGGAAGCAGTGTCAATACAGAACAGGCAAATGCTTATCTGGATGCTAAAATCCAATATGAGGAGCTTTGCCAAAACCGTACGCCCAATATCCCCGAAGAAACGCTGCTGAAGTTCCACCGTTCCCTGCTGGCTCTCCCTTCTATTAAAATAGATGTGGATGAGACCGGGATCGTAACCATGTCCGACTATGCCGCACTTCTGTACGATATGACAGCGCAGGAAGCCAGGGAACTGAGAAACGGCGCCATTACTAACTACACAATAACAATCAATGTAAAAAAATCTACTGTTAATCCGGAACAGAAAAAGGAAATCCAGTCCCTGTTAAAGGATGCCGTTATCACTTCCGGAAGCTACGATATAAAGCTGTATAAGATCATTACCAAAAATAGCATCACCACAACCACTGCTTTATACGAAACACCCAAACAGCTCATTTTGAGCTTCCCTGTTCCAAAGGATATAAAGGCAGTTGCAAACGGATACCAGAGAACCTTTTATGTTGCCGGATTACATGAGAACAGCCGATCGCGTACTTCCGCTTCAC
The DNA here is from genome assembly GCF_003435485.1 of Eisenbergiella massiliensis. NCBI lineage: Bacteria > Bacillati > Bacillota > Clostridia > Lachnospirales > Lachnospiraceae > Eisenbergiella > Eisenbergiella massiliensis. The sequence goes on along the minus strand of NZ_QVLV01000001.1, from coordinate 518,991 downwards.
TTTTTACCAACAGTGATTCTTCCGGAAAGACCATTACCATTAAATGTGATAAGTTTTCGGTGTTCTCAGTTATTTACCAGGACGTAAAAAAAGCGGAGGATTCCCACCACTCCGACAATAAGGATAATAACAGCTCCAACAATAATGACAATAACTCTTCTTCCAACACATACGTACCTGACTATGAGAAGGATTTCTGGGACAATGTGGTCAAGCTGATTAAAAAAGCAAAGGCCGGGGATACCGTAAATGTCAATGCGGTTACCTATGATAAAATGCCTGAAGCAGTTATGGCCGCCCTTCGGGAAAATCCTTATGTGGCCCTGATTGTGAGATGGGACGGAGGAAAGCCTGTCATTATACCGGCCCAAACGGCGCTGGTTTATGAAAAGGGACGTGTATATTATCCGCTCTCCCTTCTGAGTGAGCTGTACGCCAAGGTAAATGCGGCGCTTACAACGCCCGCTCCCGCTCCTTCGGGTTCTGGCTCCGCCTCCAACAGCAATTCAGGAAAATCGTGGGAAATTTCCGCGCCTTCCTCCAATAAGACCTCCTCCTATACGCCAACGCCGAAGGATAAAGGTTCTGAGACAACAACGGAAACAGAGACGGAAAGCGAAACGGAAACACAGGAAACCGAAACCCCTTCGGAAACAATGGAAGAACCCACTCCCGCACCGGAAACCACTCCGGAGGAAGAGCTTCCTGTCAAGGAGCTGACAAAGAAAACGGAAAGCAAGACAATTACCATCGTTCTCATAGCCTCCTGTGTTCTTCTGATACTGGTGGTGGTAATTATCGCAGTGCTTCTGTCAATTAAGAGAAAGAACAGATAAATACGTAATTCTAATTGCATGCAAGATCAAAGCTGCGGGCCGGAAAACAAAACCGTTTTCCGGCCCCTTTATCGTACTGGATTTTACTCTAATGCTCAATTATTGGAAGATCCTCCATTTCTGTAGCTATCGCAAAAGTTATCCTGTATAATCATAGACAAATGAAAAATTTGTAGGTTTGCAACTTCAAGTAGCGGAAACGCAAAGGGAAGTTGGTACTAATTCCTTTGAATGACACCTATAATCTATTCATAATTTATGAATGGAGGTAATGATATGAGCTTTGCGGAAAACCTGAGACAAATCAGGGAAGAAAAAAATATCTCCCAGGAGAAGCTTGCCGAATTGCTGGATGTCAGCAGGCAGGCCGTATCAAAATGGGAACAAGGCATCGGGTATCCTGAGGTGGAAAAGCTTTTGCTTTTATCTAAAGAACTGGATATTTCTCTGGATAGTCTTATGGAAACGGAAATTGCCAATGGCGAAAACCCGGAAACCGGCAATGTAACAGGATCAATTGTAATTGAATCCCCAAATGAAAATATTGTCATGACCTGCTGTAAGGTTATGTCCTCCCCCCAATTTAAGGGCGGGAAAAAATCCCCGAAATATGCACTTATAGGGATGCAGAGTAATGGAGGATCGTCGTTTTGCGGGGAAAACACTACCTTTCTGGGATGGTATGCATCTCAGGAAAGCATAGCAAATGAAATCCGAAGTATTTATGAAGCTATCGCCAAAGGAATCCCTGCCTATTCTTTGAAATATAGTGTAAAAGTGGAAAAGCATTTGTTCTCTGTTAAAATAAAATAAATTTCAAATCAAAGGAGAAAATGATGAAAAAAAATTTGTGTATCTTGTGTTCTTTCATATTAATTTTAACATTAACAGCGTGCGGGACAGGTTTTGACGGCAGCCGAACAGGAAATGACAGTGAGCTTGTCATGGATTTTAAGATATTAAATACCACAGACTCGCAAGCTTTGGCTGCAGCAGAAGGCGATACTATTCATGCAGAGCTCGCGGCAAAGGACGGGTGCTTATCATTTACAATTCAGAAAGGCGATGAAGAACCTTTCTATGTAAGCGAGAAACTCATCGGTTCCCAGCAATTTGATTTTGAAATTAACGAAAGCGGTACATATACAGTTACAGTGACAGGAAAAAAGGCCAAAAACGGAAGTGTCAGCTTTACGGTTGTAAATAATCAATAGCCAAACCTCCGCTTATCACAATAGCCAAACCTCCGTCCCTTAGAATAATAATTTGGTACTATATACCCTTTCATGAAGAACATATTACGTATTACCGGAAAATAATAAATATGACAGGCTTTTAAACATTGGAGGTATTCCAAGTGGAGCTGGAAAGTAATCTGCTATTGTCCCAGGCCAAACAGCTTTATCATATAACACCGCTGTGGGAAATAACTACCGGATATTCAGGCGACAGCATTTTTGAGGCCGAATCCGGATTACGCCGCCGTATCCTGAGGGTTGCTGAATTCAGTAATAAGAAAGAGGCTCATGTGGAATTTGAGACGCGCTGGACAGAATATCTGGCGCTAAGAATGGAGGGCATTGCCAAACCGGTACGGAGTGTAAACAACCGGCTCTATGAGGTGGCCGGGGCCGGCGGCAAAACCTACATCCTGTCCCTGCAGGAAAAAGCGCCGGGAAAAATTGTGGACATTAACGACCCTAAAGAATTTAATGAAGAGCTATTCTTTCAGCTTGGTATGCTGATGGGACATATGCACAAACTGACCATGTGTTACGAAGGAAACCAACGCTGCCCCGAATTCAAATGGAATGGCCCGCATTTCTGGCGCAGGAATATTGCGATACCGGACGAAGCTGTGCGTCAGGGAGAAAAGAGATTCCTGGAAGAACTGGAACAGCTTCCTATCGGAAACGAAAATTATGGGATTGTCCATTTTGATATCCACACCGACAATTTTCTTGTCGAAAATAAAAGAATAACCTTAATCGATTTTGATGCCTGTCAGTTTAACTGGTATGCTGCCGATATGGCGAGTGCAATGTTTTTTATGGTGCAAAAAGGGGCGGGGCCGCTTAAAAATCTGACGGAAAAGGAACGTACCAATTTTGCCGAAGCTTATCTGCTCTCCTACCTGAAGGGATATCTTCAAACCAACACTATCAACGCTTACTGGATTGGGAAAATGGATTTATTTATGCGCTATCAGATGATTGATGAGTATGTAGCCGCCCAAACAGGCTGGCCGGAAGAATCCGCTCACCTGAAGCAATGGTATCTGAACTGGTATAAGGAAAGAATTGTGAAGCATTTGCCCTATGTATTTATAGATTATGAAAGAATCCTGAGGAATTTACCCGATCTGAAAAAAATATAAACTAAACTTAATCAAGGAGAATCGTATTATGGATAATTTTATTACACCGCCCAACCACATAAATTTCAAAGCGAAGAAACTTTTTGGAGCAATGGGAACAATTATTGATGGCTCGATAGCATACGTCGATTTAAATGGCGGCGGCCCAACCGAACAGCATACGCATGAACATAATCACCTCTTTATTGTAACTCAGGGTGAAGCAAAAATAAAATTAGCGGACAGCGAAGTTGTGGTGAAAAAAGACGAAGCGTTTCTTGTGGAAGGTAATATTCCGCATTCTGTATGGAATAACCTGGAATCCGAAACAATAATGATTGGAATTTCAGTTAAATAGATTTTGGTTTATTGGATTTAACCTCAATTACTGCCGGAATTGAGAACATATCTTCACAACCAAGGTGCCTGCAGCCAGGCTGGATAATACTGAATTTATGGAGGAAAACAGAACTATGGGTATCATCAAACATGAAATACCGATTTTAGAATTTGATACCGAAAAAACAGCGGTCATTAACCCCACGCATGACAGACTCGACCTGAAGCTTCCATTGAAATGCGTATTCGCATTTCTTGGGGAGTACATCGATGAATATGCGAAAAACAGTGAGACAAGACAAGTAGAAACCTTTATCAGCGCCACCAAGCAGTATCCAATTTATGTAACAAAATATATGGATACGGACATTTGCCTTTGCCAGGCTCCCGTAGGAGCGGCGGCGGCCGCACAGCTCATGGATTTCCTGATTGGCTATGGCGTAAAAGAAATTATATCCGCAGGCTCCTGCGGAGTGTTGGAGGATTTTCCGGAAAGCACTTTCCTTGTTCCATATAAAGCGTTGAGAGATGAAGGAACTTCCTATCACTATGCTCCGCCGTCAAGATTTATTGATATAGACGAGAAAGCAAGAAAAGCCATAGAGAAAACTATTTTAGAACACAAAATGAATTACCTGGAGATTATTACCTGGTCTACTGACGGCTTTTTCCGTGAGACTAAGGAAAAGGTCGCTTACCGAAAGGAAGAAGGCTGTTCAACGGTGGAAATGGAATGTTCGGCGCTTGCCGCCTGTGCCAGGCTTCGTGATGTCATTTGGGGAATGATACTCTACACCGCAGATAGCCTTGCAGATGCAGAAGCGTATGATCCGCGAAACTGGGGCGGCAACGCCTGTGAATATGCATTAAAGCTGTGTCTGGATGCCGTATTGAAAATAGGGTGATGTGCTTAAAGATTTGGGATCCGGGCCAGGGAAATTGATACCTGTTGTCCTGATGAGGGCAGAGTTTGTATTCATGGACTGCACATGCAGTGTCTGGTATATGGAAACACGGCATTTCCCGCTTTGTGTCGTGTTTTTTTCATTCGATTTGTTCTATGATTGCTGTTGAAAGGAGGAATACCCGGTGGATCAGAAAAAAATCGGAAGCTTTCTGAAGGAGCTTCGAAAAGAAAAAGGCCTTACCCAGGAACAGCTGGCAGAATTGATGTATGTTTCTGACAGAACCGTATCCAGATGGGAAACCGGTAGCAATCTGCCGAGCCTGGATATCTTAATCAGGATATCCGATTATTATAATGTTGAATTGAGTGAAATACTTGATGGAGAAAGGAAAAGTGGGAAAATGAATAAAGAATTGGAAGAAACCGTATTAAAGGTAGCAGATTACAGTAATGATGAAAAAATGAAAATGATGAAAAAACTCCATATTTTTTCATGGATCGGAGTTGTAAGCTTTCTCATCTACCTGGCTTTGGATGTAACCGGCCTTGCCGGCCAGGGAATTACGGAAGCCATAGCTTCCTTCTGCAGCGGACTGTCTTTGGGGATGTTAATTACCGCCGTGCTCTATACGAGTAATTCCATATATAAAATTAAGGCCTTTAAAAAGCGCCTTTTGGGGAAAAAATAAAATTGCTTTCTCAGCAGATAAGCGGTTCTGGTTATCTGCTGACAATAGATACGGGCCGAAAAACATTTATGTTTTCCGGCCCGTACCTGTTTCGCCTGTCAGATTTCAAAGGTTTCCGATTTGAAATTACTGTAATATCTTCCCTCGGCAGCCGTAAACCGCAGGACGCAGTAATCCGGATCCGTGACACCTTTCGGGTAATACATGGTATCCCCTTCTCTCCAAATCATTTCCTTACTCTCGCTGTCCTCTAAAACCTCCATCGTCCCTTTGAGCATAACGCCCCTGAAGAAGCGCCTGTCGCAGAAATAAATACAGGCTTTTGGGTTATCCCGATACTGCGCCGCTCTCATGGATGATGTATTCGTAGTAAAATAAAATGTCCTGATACCCTCTCTTTTACGCGGCGGCAGCATGGCCTTGGTGTTCGGAAAGCCATCCCCGTCCACGGAGCTGATAAAAGCCACCCCTTGCTTATCAATCAGATTTCCTATTGTGTTTTCCGCATTTTTCATCGCTCGCCCTCCTTTTTCCCCATTATAACTGGCTGCCTTCCTTTGGTAAAGTACACACTTTTTAGTAACTATTAAATGGCAGTTATAAAGGGTCTGTCGGTTAATACAGATTTTTAACCTACGGTATCCAAAAAAGAGGGAATTCAACAGAATTTTGTTTTTTACAGGAATCTGTTTTTAAACTGTTGAAACTTTCTTTCCTGAAATCACTCTGAAAATCTGTTCTGTCGTGTCCTTTAAATTAATATAGGCAGTGTTCTTTTTCATTGCCTCTTGAAGAGTTATTGTACCCTTTTGAATTGAAAAAAAAGCATCAATACCATATTTATTACAGTTTTTACCGACTTTTACATTACCGGCTAAAGCGATTACCATACAGCCATTCCTTTTAGCCAATGCTGCAATACCAACCGGTACCTTGCCCATCATTGTCTGCTCATCCAGTTGTCCTTCTCCGGTTATGACAATATCCGCTTTCTCTAACTCCTTCTCCAATCCTGAAGCATTTAAAATCAACTCTATCCCAGATTGTACACCAGCATTTAAAAAACTGAAAAAGGCGAACCCAAGACCGCCTGCGGCACCGGCTCCCGGAGCATCCTGCATATCTTTCCTACAAAAGGCTGCACAAACACTTGCAAAATGTCTCATATCCTGATCAATCAATTCCTTTTCTTCCGGCCGTACCCCCTTCTGAGGTCCAAATACATAAGTTGCACCGTTAATCCCACATAACGGATTGTTTACATCACAAGCCGTAATAAATGTGCACGCTTCTAAGTCTTTGCATTTTCCGGTATCAACTATTTTTTCTATTTTACCCAGATTAGGAAGAATGGCTTTCAGCCGGTTCCCATTTTTATCATAAAAACATATTCCCAAAGCCTCCAGCATTCCGATTCCACAATCATTTACTGCGCTTCCCCCTAATCCGATATAAAACTTTCTGCAGCCCTGCCCGATAGCATGAAGAATCATCTCACCTATTCCATAACTTGTGGCTTTCCATGGATTCTTCTCCTGCATCAGCATCAAACCTGCTGCCTGCGCAATTTCTATTATGGCTGTCTTTTTTTCAGCACATACCCCATAGGCAGCCGTTACTTTACTGCCGTTTGGGCCTGTAATCAGACATTGAACCAATTCTCCTCTCCAAGCAGAGACCATTGCTTCTACAGTTCCTTCTCCTCCATCTGCTACAGGCCTGACGACGACTTCCGCCTTTGGTAAAACTTCAAGTATGCCTTCCCTAACGGCATTCCCTGCTTCCATCGATGTCATACTGCCTTTAAAAGAATCCATTGCTACTACAATTTTCATCTGCAGCAGTCCTTTCTTACACTTTATTTTTCTGCTCACCATTCAGCCAGGAATAAAGATTGTCAAATACAATTTCTGCTCTTAATTTCATAGATTCTACCGAGGCAAATGCAATATGTGGAGTTACAATAATATTAGGGCAGTGAAGTAATGGATGCTCCAAATCCAACGGAGGTTCTGTCTCAAACACATCGCTTGCCGCGCCGGCAATTGTACCATTCCTTAACGCCTCCGACAGATCTGCTGAATTCACTACTGCTCCTCTGGCAGTGTTTATTAAAATTGCATTTTTTTTCATTAACGTCAGTTCTTTTTTCCCAATAAGATTCTTGGTATCTTCTGTTAAAGGGCAATGTAGTGAAACAATATCAGAACGCTTCAATAAATCCTCTATTGTAACCTGTTCGTCAAATATATTTGTATCTACCGCTTTTCTTCTGCTCGATACAATCACATGACACCCAAATGCTTTACACAAAGATGCCACGCCGCTTCCTATGGCTCCTGCACCTACAATTCCTACCGTTTTGCCCCTAAGAAGATTTCCGATAAGGCCTTCCTTTGTTCCTCCTTCACGGCATCTTATTTCTGTTTGCTTTACCTTTCGAAGAAGCTGTATCATAAAGCTGATGCAAAGCTCTGCAACGGCCTGTGTTGCATAACCCGAAGCATTACTCACTGCAATATCTCTGCTTCTTGCTTCTTCCATGCCAATATGATCAACTCCGGTAAAGGCTACATCAATAAATTTCAGTTTTTTACATGCCTGTATTACCTCTCCTTTCAAAGGCATATTAGCCAATATAATAACATCCGCATCCTTACCTCTTTCTTTTTGTACAGATACATCCGTACTTTTTTCATAAACAGTAAATGTATGGCCCATTTTTTCCAGTTTTGCTGCCTGTTCATCCAGAAATGCTTTGTCCACTCCCAGACCTTCCATTAATACTATATTCATATCTTATCCTTCCTTATTGAATAATACTTGTAATCCCTTCCGGAATAAATGTTATAGTTCCATTGTTAAAACCCAATATCCTGTCTGCCTTTGCCAATGCATCTTTAAAATCGAATGCTGGTACTATATGCAGATTCTTTACCATTTTTTCAGGACATTTACTGATAAGAATCACTGCATGCTGTGATAAAATTCTGGCCATTATCTGGGCTTGCCATTGATCCGCCTGCGTCCTATGCCTCGGCACCTTTAATATTTTATCCAATACATCCTGAGCAGACTGTGCATGACTAAATATCTTATAAAATGCATCCCCGCCGCAGCCATCATCACAGGCTGCAGCCATTATAATTACGCCCCCTGTTTTGACAGTTTTTTCAGCAGCTGCCATCCCTTTCACAGTCTGATATATGTTTTGATCCATAGGATATCCATTATTTGATGCAACCACAATATCTGCCGGGATCCGTCCGGCTTTACACAGACTTTCCAAAAACATGACCCCTTCCTTATGGGCAAGCTCCACATCTCCGGCAAACGCGCCAATAACTTTATGTGCGGAATTAATTACTACATTTAGTATATAGGCCAGCCTTGCTTTATGGGCCGCATAAATCATATCTCTGTGTATCAGATTATCTTTTATCTGACCATATCTGGAGTTAGGATCTTCGATAAACTCCGCGCAATGATTTGCATATATCGTATCCCGCCTAGAAATACCCGGCAAAACGCTTTTTCTGCCGCCTGAATAACCGGCAAAGAAATGCGGTTCAATAAACCCTTCCGCTATCAGCAAATCGGCCTCTGCAGCCAGCCTGTTTATCCAAAGTTCTCCTCCCGAGGGCAATTTACCCAAGTATTTCATATCTGTGGAATCACAGTCATGAATGATTATTTTTTCTTTTTTGACAAGCTCTTCTCCGAATTTGTCATACAGCTCTTCTTTTCTGGTACTTCTGTGACAGCCTGTCGCAATAAGAATAGTGATATCCACCCTTGGATTTGTCTTACGAATCTCTCTCAGCATATCTGGTATAATTAACTTGCTGGGAACAGGACGCGTATGGTCGCTTGCAATAATAACTACCTTGCTCTTGCCTTTTGCCAATTCACAAAGAGGCGCTGTCCCTATCGGATTCTGCATCGCATCCGATATAAGTTCATGTTCTCCCTTTCCTGCAGAAAATGTGTCCAGTTTACTGTTTATAACGCCAACGACTCTTTTATCTTCAACGTTTGCCTCCAAGGTTTCCTTACCATAAGGTATTTGGATTCTCATAATATTCCCGCCTTTATTATATGGATTCTGATAGGCATAACTTATTTTGGCCATACTCCTGCATTATCCAGCCTTCTCTTAGCCTCCGCGTATATCTCTTCTGATAGGGGCCCTTTCTGAGCCGCCCTGATATTAGCTTTCAAATGCTTTATATTTCCTGTACCAACAATTACTGTCCCAATAGCCTGATGACTAATTGCAAAACGGATTAAAAAATCAGCTGCACTTTCTCCGCTGTCACATAATTCATCCAGCTTTGACTTTTTAAAAAGTTCATCATAATAATCAAAATATTTCTTCACTGCCCCCCTGCAGATTATTCCTATATTCTTTTCTTTTGCCTGCGTTATAATATTTTCATTCGTCCTAATCAACGCTCCATAAATCAATTGAATTACCTCGAATTTATCCCATTGAAGCATTTCTTTACAAGCCTGATATCCAAAGAGGGCCGGATACATTGGCTGATCAGGAGAACCATTTCTGCAGCTGAATGCAATATGACGTACCTTGCCGCTTTTTTTGATACTTTCAGCTGCAGCTATCACTTCATCCTGTGCTCCTCCTGAAAGATAATCGGGCATAATTCCATGTAACTGCCATATGTCAATATATTCTGTCTGCAAAAGTTCAAGACTGCGGTCAATATTCTTATATAGCTGATCAGCCGTCCAAATATGATCCGGCCCAAGACTGAATTTTCCATGAGAACCTACATTACAGCCACATTTGGTAGCAAGAATATATTCATCTCTCCGCCGTCCTATCGCTTTGCCCACATACTCTTCTGCAATACCGTAACAGGGTGAAGAATCTACAAAATTAATGCCGCCGTCCAATGCTTCATTTAAAAGCTTCTCCGCTTCTTCATACCTCAACCTGCCTATTTCCATACTTCCAAATCCAAGCACTGAAACCTGCAAACCGGTATTTCCTAATTCTCTTTTAATCATATGTATCCCCCTGTTTTCGGATTAGTCTTTCTTCCGTTACGTGACTGGACAGTTTCCGTCATTTTGGCATATTTACTTTTTCCCCACGCTTCTAAATCCAAAAGTCCCAATCCCATACCATACCCCGCCTCTGAACCGCAAATGTTCAGCATAAAGGCAAGCCATTTTCCATCAGGGCTCACGTTGGAATTTGTTGCTCTCCATGGCTTTTTCCACAGCATCCTTGTCATTCTTGTTCTTTCCATGGAACCATCAAGCTTCAGCTTCCATAAATCAATTGTATTTGATAAAGCGCCTCCATCACAGGAGGATTCCAAACATATATACTCTTCATCCGGAAATATCCCTTCACATTCATTATGAATATGCGATTCTGAAATATACAGTTTTACCTCACCCGTCTTAATATTGACCCCTTTTACAGTACAGAAATAATCTGCTTTATCGACCTCGGGCGGATTGTAATATTCAGCCATTATAACTTCCGAATCTTCCAACCGGAAATCCTGCGGTTCCGGATCATATCCGTGTGAGCGGTATATAACTTTATCTTCCCCTAATTCAGGGCCGTTTTCTCCATAATTTATTTCTGTAACATGCACTTCAAAATCTTCAGGGCTGCCAATAGATGGATCATGGTTTCCATTCATTGAATATGTGATTCGATTTGCAATCCTTGACACTCCGCAGCCTTCAAATATTCTTCTTCCCAGCGGTTTGGGCGGATATTTCGCATCCTTGTCCATAATCCACAACTCAGATTCCACACGTCTGCTTATATATCGATCTTTAAATTCTTTGGGACCAATTAAAATATAATCGCCATTAGGCAGGAAAAGTACACGCAAGAAAGAATGGTGTGTTCCAAGATCTTTGGTTAAATTTCTTACTTCCCTGGTTTCTATATTAATTTCACAAACATCTCCATAATTACTTTCAATAAAAGCGATCCGTTTTCCATCAGGAGACCAATATGGCCTTTCACCATATGGAAGTAGTTTATAGTGAAATTCAGGCGGATCATTCAAAGGGAATTCCTCCTGCGCCATTATATTTTTTTTAGCCGGTTCGTAGTTCATATTCATACCTCCTCCGTTTTCTTATGTAAAAGGTTCTAATATAGTTACTGTTTCCTGTGTTGAATAATAGGCCTTCGCATGAATCCTTCCCATTTTATGATTTCCTTTTATTTTTACCTTTTTTATTTCTCCAGGTAACAAGTCAAAATAATTATCGCTGAATTCCCAGCCGAAATAATCGCCTTTCTCTTCCGCCTGAAGAACTATATTTCTCGCAAAAGAATCTGTCTCAATAACAAGCATTTCATTCTCCCAAGACAGGCTTAGTTTGCAGTCTGGAAACTCCATATGCCTTTCTATATCCGCAAAATCAATAATTTCTGTCAGGATATTTCCTCCTTCATCCACTGCCACAGCGTATAAAATACTCTCATTCATCGGAAATTGCTGAAACTGGTTTAAATCCATAATAAAAAGCGACTGATCCGGCATCACAGAAAAAGAAGTCTTTGTAAAAGCTATGGGATAATTTTTCTTTATGTTAAATAACTTAATAAAAACATTTCCCCTAATTTCTTTTATAGTGTCATTCACAGCCCACAATCCGATATAGTCATCTATCGAAAAAAACAGTTGAAAAGGCTGATATGCCCGTTTTAATGCGAAATATGGAAGTGAGGGTTCCATATAGTAATCCAGAAGACCTGAATAAATATGCGGTGCGCTGGTATTTATTTTCCACCAAAGATGCCCTTTACACCTTCTTATATTATCTTTTCTTTCCTCATACTTTCTTCCCCTGCGATATCTCCCTACACATTTTGTCATATATCTACCCACAGAACCCTGAAATCTGTAAATCATAGATTCTGGATCATTACCATCATAAAACTGCTCAACTTCTGAAATCTTTTTCCAACTGTCGGCTGAAGTAAAAGGACGCCATGTTTCTGGCCATGGGAATATATTTCCTTTTATCATTTGTCCTGTATAGAATGGGGGCCAAAGCTTTTCCTTTCCCACCATTCTTTCCATAGAATGATAGGCCGGAGGAAATGATCTCATATTTTCTGTTAGAAAAACAGGATATTCCCCTCCGGGAACAAACCAGGTACTTGTATAGCTATGGGTATCGCCTTCTAACGGATCATTTGCATAAGAACCGCCGCTTGGTGAGGAAAGATGATAATATCGCTGAGGATCCCATTTTTTACAAATTTGGCGATAATCTTCTTCATATATACCGTACCCGATGCATTCCCGCCCAGGATTTGAAAAATCTCTGCACATTATACTTTCATTACTTCCGCACCAAAGGAGTACGGAGGGATGGTGCCGAAGTCTCCTTACCTGATATTCTGCCTCTTTTCTGCACAACTCCCTGAAGCGGGCTTCCTCCGGATACATGGAATAATCATGAAAAAAGTCCTGCCACAGTAATATTCCAGCTTCATCGCACATATCATAAAAGCTGTCCGGAAGCCTGTCTCCTCCTCCCCAAATCCGAAGGCAATTCATATTCCCTTCTACAGCCATTTTTACTATTTTTTCAGCACGTTCTTTCTGATAACAGCCGGTTTTGTTATCAAGAGGCGCCATATTTGCTCCCCATAATTTTAAAGGCAGACCATTTATAACAAAATCCATATCTCCTTTTTTTTCCAGACAACGAAAACCTATCTTTTTCCGTACTTCATCTATCATGCCTTCCCCTGACTTTAACGTAATTTTTAATTGATAAAGAAAGGGAGCTCCCTTATGTATCACATTCCACAGTTTTGGATTTTCTACTTCTAAAATAATCTCTGCATTCAGACTCTTTACGCTGATTTCACGGCTGGCAATACACTTATTATCATCATATAAACCGCACGAAAGGAACAGATTGCACTCTGCCGCAAGATCGCTGAGGAACTCTGTATTCACACAGACACGTCCTAATACTGACTCCTTTATGTCCTGCGATTCCGTTCCTATTTTTCTCAAAGTCTGCACTGATATATCCACAAAATGGATACCCTGTTCTCCATGCTCTAACCATATATCATCGTATACACCTACCCTCGTTAAATAGGGAGGATATCCCAGATAATCGTCATAACCTCTGAAAAAAACGCGCAGCATAGCCTGTTTTGGCATTTCTTTTCCCAGGTATCTGTCAGGAATTTCTATCTGCTTCAGTTTATTATGGCTGGAATGAACATGAATAATTAAAAAATTGGCGTTATTTACAATTTCAGAAATATCGGCCTCTATCGGTAAAAAAACATCTTCATTCTGGGCTATTCGCTTTCCATTCCAATAAATATCGGCCAGAGTATCTATCCCGTCAATATGCAATTTCCAGGTTTCATTATCTGCTATTGGTTCATTACAAAAAACTTGAGCAGCATAAACCCAATCCTTTTCCGAGATCCAAGTGCTTTCCTTTCCGCTGCCGGTTATACCCGGATCCACAATCACCTTATGATATATCAATACCTCATGTACCTGCATGGGCATATGCGGAATCATATATCCTTTTTCGGGATCGTCATAATTCTCTTTTATTTGCATTACCTCTTTCTCCGAAAGAAGTTCGAAAGGTTCATACATAAATAATTTGAAATTATTTACAGTCTTTTTTTTCATCCATACTCCTAACCGCCATTAACCCTTTAATCCGGTTGATGCGATACCTTCCACAAAGTATTTCTGTAGACATGCAAAAACAATTAATACCGGAATTAAAGCGACTACAGATCCCGCCATAATTAAAGAATACTCTGAAGAATACTCCGTTATAAAGCTTCTCAAGCCCAATTGGATTGTTTTCAGATTTTGGGAATTAATGTAAATAAGGGGACCCATAAAATCATTCCAAATGGTTGTGAAGGAAAAGATCGTCAGTGTTGCTATTACCGGTTTGGATAGGGGAAGCATAATTTTTGCATATATTCCATATTCGCTCATACCATCAATACGCGCCGCCTCACATATCTCATTTGGTATTTCCATATAAAACTGTCTTACTAAAAACACTCCAAATGCAGTAAAACTCTGCAGTATAATCAGTGCTAAATGAGTATTTACCAACCCCATTTTCTTTATTATAATAAATTGCGGTATCATATAGGATTGCCATGGCATGGCTATTGTACATATGTAACTTAAAAATAAAAAATCTTTTCCGGGAAATTTCATTTTTGCAAATGCATAAGCAGCAAAAGTACTGGTAAGCAGCTGCAGAATCGTAATAAGAACTGTAAGCTTTGACGTATTAAAGAAATATCTTAAAAGGGGGATTTCTTCCCAAATACGAACGTAATTACTTGTTATGAATTCCTTTGGCCACCATACTACAGGATATGTAAATACATCCTTATTCATTTTGAAGGATGATGTAAGCATCCACGCAAAGGGGATCAGCATAATCAGACTGATGCCAATAAGAAGAATATATATTAACACTTTTGCGAGGAGTGGTCTTAGCTTTATTTTCATATTTATCACCATTTCTCCTTTTTCTTACATATAATCTGACCACTTTTTCTCGGCCCGGAATTGTATCAGAGTAATAACTAAAACAATTACAAAAAGTACCATGGCCACCGCACTGGCATATCCAAATTTGTATTCGGTAAATGCACTCTGGTAAATATGCATAACCAGAACATTTGTAGATCTGCCGGGGCCACCTTCCGTCATAGTATAAATTAAATCAAATACCTTAAAACAGGAAATTGTCAACATAATACTGACAAAAAAGGTAATCGGGGTCAGCATTGGTACCGTTATTCTTCGAAAACTCTGCCATCCTGACGCACCATCCATTTTTGCCGCTTCATATAATTCTCCGGGAATTCCCTGCAGGCCAGCAAGATATATAATCATATAGTAGCCCACATTTCGCCATATAGATGCCAGAATTACCACAGGCATAGACCAGTTGGTAGATGCAGCCCACCGGGGAGGATTTTCAATCCCAATTGATTGCAAAAGCATATTTACAGGTCCCATATCCGGATTAAACATCATGTTCCATACAGCCGCTATGGCGACTACTGCTGCAACATGTGGAAAAAATATCGCTGACCGGAAAACTGTTTTCCCTTTTATTGCCGTATTAAGCAGCCTGGCAAGTCCAAGTGAACATATCATAGTTACCGGCACAGTACAAACAGCATAATACAACGTATTAAACAATGAGATTCTAAATGTACTGTTTTTGATCATTCTTTGATAGTTTTTCAATCCTACAAACCAAAATTTATCCCCGGCATTCCACTCACATAAAGATAATACCAAAGTAAACACTACCGGAATTAACGTAAATATGAGATACCCAATAAAATTAGGGGCTATAAAGGAATAGGCTATCATGTTATTTTTAAATGTTTTTGAAGAAATTTTCTTCATATACTGTCCCTTCCTTTTTTATTGAAGGGATGTTCCAAAACGTCCTTATAAAACCGGTCTTTGTGTCCTGGAGCATCCCTTCCACTTATCTATTCTTCATTCAATGCTTCGTTTACTCTCTCTGTCAATTCTTTCAGTCCATCATCCAGTGAGAGACTTTTTGTCATAATCAAACTGTTTTCTTCATTCAGTATGGTTCCAATTGTTCCTGATTTTTCATGTACAGGGACCTCAAAAGATAACTGCGTTACATCAAATGCACTTTCACATCCTTCAGGAAAGCCTTCCTGGTTCAGATATATTTCCATAACCTTATCTGTACGTACGGCAGGAAGTGCACCATTAGCTGCCATAATCTCTGCGCCTTCTTCACTGCAAAGGTATTTAATAAACTGCCATGCCGCCTCTTTATTCTTGGATTTTGAATTTACACACATAGGGAATGCTGCTCCTACTGCATCTCCCGACTGGCCGCCAGCGGTATGAGGAGCTTTTACCATACCCCATTTAAAAGGAAGTGTTCCCGCATTTGTTTCTTCCAGCAAATAAGTAATAAACCAACTGCCCTGATATACGGTAGCTACCTGCTGATTAAAGAATGTTCCGGTATAGTGGAGGCTTCCTGTGGAAATTGTAGAGTAATCCATAATATAGCCGTTATCCTGCAGATCCAACACTCTTTGGTAAGCATCTCTCATAAATTCATAATCTGTTTCTATCGTTGTGTGCTTTCCATCCTGTATTGTCATGTTCTGAACGCTTGCCGGCCAATTTTGTAAATAGCCGCCATAAACCTTCTCAGTCCCGCTTCCGCTGGTCATCTCTTTACACATCTGTGCCCAGTCATCCCAGGTCATATCATCCGTTGGGTATGCAACGCCAGCTTTATCAAATAAATCTTTATTATAAAACAGAAGCCATAAATCATTTCTAAACGGCAAGCCGAATATCTGATTATTTATGCTTAATTTTTCAGCCGCCCCACTATAAATAGATAAATCTACGCCATCCCTCTCTATATAGGGCATAAGATCCTCTACCTGCCCATTTGAAACAAGTGTCATATATTGCTGGTTGTTCTTAGAGTAGATTAAATCAATATCTTCTCCCCCGGCCATCATTGTTGTCACTTTCTCAATATAATCCGAATTAAGAATATCAATGGGTTCAAATGTTACATTGGGATGCATTTCGGTAAATTTATTCATCGCTTCCTCAAAATAACCACAAGTTGCATAATCAACTATAGTCGCCTTCAGAACGATAGGTTCACTTTCCCAGTCTTCGACCTCTGTTTCCGAAGCTGTTGAGCCGTCTGTCTGCACAGTTTCCGTTTTTTCCCCGGCAGCTTCCGTACTTTCTGTTACGGCGGGCTGTTTGCCACATGCTGCAAGCATAGAACCTGCTACTATCAGGCTTACCAGCAACCTCATTGTTTTTCCTAAATACCCTTTCTTCATAAGAACTTCTCCTTTTCATTAAGTTTGTTGCATGCAACTTTGGCCGTTTGTTGTTGTAACCCTATTATCTTTTTTTCATGCGTGGAAAACAATGGAATTTCCTACCTGTAATCAGTAGATTTTTTATATTTTTTACTTACAGGATGGAATATTTTCATATTTTAGTAAATTTGTCAGACTAGTTTTTCTTTTCTTTTAAATCATAGTATAATATCAACAAAGCAATGACTAATGTGTTGTAATATTTAAATTATTGGAGACTTGATTATGAAACTGCTTCATACACTGAAAATGAAAATGATATTACTCTGTACAATTACTTCTATCTTTTTATCACTACTGCTTTCCTACCAAATATACCGTTTCATGCATAAATCTTTTGAAAGGGAACAAATTCAAACTGTTAACTACAATCTGGATCTCATAGCTTCTAATATAGAAAGAGAATTAGATAATTTATATCAAGTGATACTTTTTTGTTCAACTAATATCGAGATTTCCCGTTTCGCCAGTGGTATGAAAAACCAAGCTTATACATCTTATCCAATTTCCATGACAGCTTATGAACAGCTGAATGCTAAAATATTTAACTCCTCTATAGAAAACTATATCAATAAGATAATATTAGTTTCTAAAACGGGTGAATTTATTATCCAGGGAAAGTCCTATGGTATCAATAAAGATGTGGAAATATGCAGAAATCTTCCATATTTTGATGCACTGCTCAATGCATCTGATTATGAATGGATTGGTTTACAACCAGAATTATTTTCATCTTCCCGTCCCGGAACCTCTTCTCTTCCAATCATCAGGCCGCTTATTAACAGTTCAACAGGCGCAATCAATGGCTGGTTATATATTGCTTTAGATCCTTCCTTTGTAGCAGGGAAACTCACTTCCCATCCTCAGGCCTTTGATTCTACTTATTATTGGATGATTGAAAACAAAGCTTATCGATATGATAATGGGAACTTTGTAGAAACCCATCTGTGTATACAGGATGCTTCTCCATCAGATACCAGTTCTCTTTTATACCTTACAGAAAATGAAGACAATAAAAAAGCGCTGTGTATCAGCACTAGAAATGCCCCCTGGATGCTGATTCAAACGCTTCCTGACCCTAAAACTTTGTTTAGCTATAACGAATTTGAAAAAATTATTATTCCTTATATTTTGATACTTCTTATCAGTTTCCTTGTACTGGGCTATATTTTAAAACGTACCGTTTCTGATCCCGTAACCAAAATCAGCTGCCAGATTGATTCCATATCGGGCGGTAATTTTACTACGGATTCATCCTTGGAAACATCAGATGAATTTGGGCATATTGGTAAAGGAATAAATGTTATGTCGATGAGTATCCAAAGACTTATGAATCAACAATTAGAAACAGAACATGAAAAAAGGCAGCTGGAATTGGATAATCTGCAGAATCAAATCAGTCCTCATTTTCTATATAATACACTTTATACCATTAAGTGGATGGCCATAATCCAAAATGCTCCCGGTATTACGGAAATGTTGGATTCGCTTACGCAAATCATGAAAAATATTTCGAAAAATAAAAATTCCAAAATTACCCTGCGAGATGAACTGGAACTTCTCAACCATTATATTACAATTCAACGTTATAGATATGGAGACAGTTTCAGCTACTCATTGGAAGTTGAGAATGAAGAACTGTTAAACAGTCTTATCTTTAAATTTTCTCTGCAGCCGCTTATAGAAAATGCAATATTTCATGGATTAAGTACAAAAAAGCAGCCTGGACAAATACATTTACGTGTGAAAAAAGAGCAATCTGATCTGATCATTATAATCACTGATAATGGCATTGGAATATCTCAGAGAGAAATCAATAGGATTTTATCAACTGCAGAAGACATAACAGAAGAACAAATTTTCAAAAAAATTGGGTTAAAAAATATTAATCGCCGCTTACAGTTGGAATATGGAGAGCATTATGGAATCAGAATACGCAGTGAATTAAATCAATTCACTGAGGTTACCATTCGTTATCCCATTATGTTTTAGGAGGGCAAAGTGCTATGTATAAAATGATAATTGTTGATGACGAACCTATTATTCAAATGGGGCTCCGTTCTATTCTCAATTACAATGATTATGAGATTGAAATTATCAACGTTGCCAGCACGGGAGAAGAAGCTATAGAGCAAATCCGCATGTATTCCCCCGATATCGTTCTGATGGATATAAATATACCTGTTATGAATGGGCTGGAAGTTATGGAGACAATAAAAAAAGAATCAGTGGTATCCCCTGTTTTTATTATATTATCCTGCCATAACGAATTTGAATATGCCCAAAGGGCTATTAAACTTGGCGCAATAGATTATCTGCTGAAAATCGAACTTACTTCAGAAAACTTAGCGGAAGTATTGCGTAAAACCATATTACAAATAAAAAAAACAAAAATGCATACTGACTCTGAAAAAAATGATTTATACATGAAGCATGTATCATTGGTGGATAATTTCTTCCTGAAGTTATTAAATAACTGGTTTGAAACACCAGAGTCTATATATGAAATGATGACAGATTTGGATATTACAGTTTCGGGTACCTATTATACCTGTGTATATCTTGGCATACCGTCCTTTACTGATACAGCCTCACCTCTGCCCAAGACTGCCGCCGCACTTACAAATCTCTGTAACCTTATTACGGGACTATGCAAAAATTATTGCCCCTGTTATGTAGCTCCCTGGAATTTTAATAGTTTTGCTATTGTTCTGTATTTTAACCCGGAACCAGAACAGGATTTGTACAAAGATTTTATTCTTCCGTGTATACAGCATATTCAAAAAATGATACTGATGTATCAAAATATATCCCTTTTTGCCGGAATAGGTACCCCCGTTACCTCTATTGATCAAGTTTCCGCTTCGTTTAATGAAAGCAAAACAGCATTTCGCAATTGCACCGCTTCGGAAACTTTAGTCGTTTATGGCTCGTTATCCCCGAAAACAGGACATCCCTTCAACATTGGCATCATCCGCAAAGAATTAACTGCGGCGTTTGATAACTATGACATAGTTACTTTACGAAAGATTCTGGAGCAAATTCCCGAACTAATACTTAATTATATCCCTGATCCCGAACAGGCAATAGCTATCTGCAGTGATATTATGCATTTTTCAGCTATTTCCTATAAAGGTTCTGAACATATACTTGATGATATTTTCACACAGCAGAATTTCTACTACAGTCTTTATAAATGCCGGACAACAGTACAGGCTGCCGAATGGTTTCAGTCATTTATTAATGATCTATGCCGAAAAGTAGAAGCAGATTTTGAAAGCAAAAAAAACTGGCTTCTTCCAAGCATAAAAAAATATATTGAAGAACACTATATGGAACCTATAACCTTAACTGATGTATCTGCCTGTTTTAATGTCAGCTGCGGCTACATTTCAACTATATTTAAAAAAAACAACGGCATTGGTTTTACAGAATGTGTAACTCAGGCTAAAATACGGCACGCTAAGCAGCTATTGCTTAAACCCAATGCTAAAATTTATGAGGTTGCATCGCAACTAGGTTACAGCGACCCTTATTACTTCAGTAAAGTATTTAAAAAGTATACC
Source organism: Eisenbergiella massiliensis (assembly GCF_003435485.1). Lineage (NCBI taxonomy): Bacteria > Bacillati > Bacillota > Clostridia > Lachnospirales > Lachnospiraceae > Eisenbergiella > Eisenbergiella massiliensis. The sequence goes on along the minus strand of NZ_QVLV01000001.1, from coordinate 498,348 downwards.
GGATTTTCTCCAAAGGAATATATGACCAAAGGGACCACATAAAAAAATATTCATGGGGCTGTCGTTTATAGTAATTTTAATCAGCAGAGAGCCAAAAAAGAGAATACCGCAGGATTCTGGTTTCTTAGGACTCCAAATTCCTGCGGGAGTATTTCTTTTTTCCCTCGATAATATTATTGGGATACAAAAAACTACTTATTTTGTTATTTTATCTTCCCGCATAATCTCAATCCCCACCTCCTGCATGATGGTCACGGCGCCGAAAATCTTATGACCGCGCGGCGTCAGGAAATATTCCACCTTCAGCGGATATCCTTCAAAGGTCTTTTTCTCCACCACGCCGCAGGACTGCAGTTCATTCAGGTGCTGAAGCAGCATTTTCTGGCTGATTCCTGCAATTTCTTTTTTCAGGGCGGACAGGGAAGCAGGCCCCTTGCTCAGCTGCCACAGGATAACAGGCTTCCACTTTCCCTTAATCATATCGTGGGTTAATTCCAGTGGGCAGGTATATTCCTCACGCATTTTCATTTCCGCTCACTCCCTTTCCGGCGGCGGCCGCCCCATTTCCCTTTATTCCGAAAACCGGTACCCCACGCCTACCTCTGTAATAATAAACCGCGGGTTGGTGGTATCCTTCTCGATCTTCCGCCGCAGCGTCGCCATGAATACCCGGAGGCTGTTGGGATCGCCGCCCTCCCCATATCCCCAGATTTTACTCTGGATATAATTGTGTGTCAGGACCTTTCCCCGGTTGCTCACCAGAAGCGTAAGCAGCTTATATTCAATGGGCGTCACATGGATTTCCTTCCCGTCAATAAACACCATGCGTTTCACAAAATCAATCCGCAGATAATCACATTCAAAGCTTTCCCCCAGCTCGCTGCCGCCGCTGCTCTGCTCGGATTTCCGGATAGCAACGCGGATTCTGGCCAGCAGCTCGCCCATATGGAAGGGTTTCACCACATAATCGTCGGCGCCGAGATCCAGCGCTTTAATCTTCTCGCCTTCCTCCTGCCTGGCCGATACCACGATGATCGGCTTGTCCGAATTGCTCCTGATATGCTCTATGACCTCCATGCCATCCATATCCGGCAATCCCAGATCCAGGATGACCACATCCGGGTTGTTGGCATAGCTTAAGCCGATGGCCTCCCTCCCGGTGTCCGCCTTCAGATAATGGTAGCCTTCCTGCTTTAAACTCATGCAGATAAAATTGGATATATATTTATCATCCTCCACAATAAGGATGCTCACTTCTTTTTCACTGTTTTCCATCATTGCTCCTTTTCCGGCAGATGCCCGTCGAATGGCAGGTAAAACCGGAAGCATGCGCCTCCTTCCTCCCTGTTGAGAGCCTCAATCGTACCGCCGTGCGCCGTGACTATGGCCTTGCAGATGGCCAGCCCCAGGCCGATTCCTTTCCCCGTATCCCGGTTCACCGGCCGGAAGGTCACAAACTCATCAAAAATCCTGTCCTTAATTACCTCTTCGATCCCCGTACCGTTATCCTCTACGGAAAACCAGACCCCTTCCGGGGCCGCCTCCGTTTTTATCCGGATAAAGCCGTCCTCCTTCGTATGCTTGATGGCGTTGTCCAGAAGGTTGATGATCACCTGTACGATCATCTTTCCATCCATTTCCACCAAAAGCATCTCCTCCGGGATGTCTATTTCCACCCGGCGCTGCTTCCTCCGCCCCTTCACATAAGAAAGCGCATTGTTAATCACATCCTCCACGGCCTCCGGCTTTTTCTCCACCACCAGCTTGCCGCTGTCAATCTTGGTCATATTCAGGATATTTTCCACCAGCTGGATGAGCCAGTCCGCCTGCTCATTGATGTCCTTGCCCAGGCTCACAATGCTTTCCCGGTCCATTTTATCCCCGGACTCCGCGATCAGGCTGCTGGCCCCCGCAATCCCCGTAAGAGGCGTCCGCAGATCGTGGGAAATGCTGCGCAGCAGATTGCTGCGCATCTGCTCTTTTTCCATGGCAAACTTGATTCTCTCCTGCTCCATGGTCAGCTGCTCCGCCAGCTGCTCATTTTTCCTCGCCACCTCCACCTGATTCCGGAACCGTACCGTCAGGTTGGAGGATATGAGCGCCGCCACAAGAAAAAAGATGAGCAGAATCACATCATCCTGATTGGATATGGAAAACGTACGCACCGGTTCCGTAAACAGGTAATTGAATACCATAACGCTGACAATGGAAGCGATTACGCCATACTGGTACCCATTCGTACAATAGGCCACCAGAAGCACCCCCACAATAAAAAGCATCAGTATATTTTCCTTACCGATGCCCAGCCCGTGAAGCAAAAAAGAAAACAGAGAGGTAATGAGCATAATCCCCGCCAGCCGTCCCGCATACCGGATCTGATATAATCTCAAAAACCTTTCCATTTTCTCTTTCACAATAAATCCTCCTGAAACCTGTGTTGTCTCTATTCTATAGATGTTTCAGGATTTTATCAATATCTTTTTTACGGCCGATTACCATCAGGTGCTCTTCCGCGCGGAATACATGGTTCGCTCCGGGGAGGAAGCTGGTCTCGCCGTTGATTTTCGTACCGATAATGCTGCTGTTGAGCCTGGCGCGGAAATCCACCTCGCCGATTGTTTTTCCAACCCATTCCTTCAGGGGAGGGATTTCATAGATGGAATAGTCTTCATCCAGCTCGATATAATCAAATACATTATCAGCAGAATAGCGGACGGCCACTCTTTCCGCGATATCACGCTCCGGGTACACCACTTCGTCCGCGCCGTTTTTTAAAAGGAATTTTGCCTGGATATCCCTGGTGGCCTTGCTGACCACGAACCTGGCTCCCGCCTCCTTCAAAAGGCTGGTGATTTCCAGGCTGCTCTGGAAATTGGTGCCGATGCACACAAAGCACAGGTCAAAATTTCCCACACCCAGGCTGTGAAGCACCTCTTCATTGGTACAGTCCCCTATTTTGGCACTGGTCACCAGAGGAAGCAGAGCCTCCAGGGCCTCCTCCCTCTGATCCACTATCATGACTTCATTTTTCAGCTCCAGCATTTTTCGGGTTAAATGCTGCCCAAACCGCCCCATGCCTATAATCAATACTGTTTTCATCTTATCTTATCCTATCATTACTTTTTCTTCCGGCAGCTTTATGGGCGCCACCTTTTTGCGTTCCATAAAGGACAGGGCAAAGGACATGCTGCCGATACGTCCGCAGTACATCAGCAGGACAATGACAATCCGGCTGGCCGCGCTCAGATCCCTGGTAATGCCTGTGGACATGCCCACCGTGCCAATGGCGGAAAAGACCTCAAAAACCACATCCTCCATTACCAGCTGCGGCTGGAAATAAGGGATGGCTATGGACGCGATAATCGCCATGCACAGACTGATTACAGCCACGTCGCTGGCTTTTCTCACCGCATCGTCCTCCAGCCTTCTTTCGAAAATATTGCAGCCTCTGGCGCCGCGCAGGTTGGACCATACATAGATGAGAAGCACCACAATGGTGGTGGTCTTGATGCCGCCTGCCGTGGATCCGGGACTGCCTCCGATGAACATCAGAAGCACGGTCAGCATCTTGGAGCTGGTGGTCAGCCCCGCCGTATCTATGGTATTAAAGCCCGCAGTACGCGCTGTTACGGAGCTGAAGGCGGAGGTGAGCACCGTTTCCTTTACGGACATGCCCGCCATCAGGTTATCCTTTTCAAACAGATAGATAAAGAAAGCGCCTCCCACAATGAGAATCGCCGTACAGGACAAAACAATTTTAGTATGCAGCTTGTATTTCTTTATCTGCCATTTATTTCTGCAGATATCATCCCAGACAAAAAAACCGATGCCGCCGATTATAATCAGTCCCATAATCGTTACATTAATCAGCGTATCATCCGCATATGAGGTGAAGGAGGAGTAAGGGCCTTTGCTTGTTCCCATCAAATCAAAGCCCGCATTACAGAAAGCGGATATCGCATGGAAAATACCGAAATAAATTCCCCGCAGCACCCCGAATTCCGGCACAAACCGGAACGAAAGAAGAACCGCGCCCGCCATCTCTATAATACAGGTGCCGATGAGCGCCTTACGCACCAATCTGACCACGCCGCCCACCTGGCTGGTATTCATGCTCTCCTGAAGGATTCCCCTTGTTTTCAGGGAAATTTTCTTATTCAGGAACATGGCGAAAAGCACGCCAATGGTCATAAAGCCCAGTCCGCCCACCTGAATCATGAGCAGGATGATACACTGTCCGAACACACTCCAGTAGGAAGCGGTATCCACCACAACAAGACCTGTCACGCAGGTGGCGCTTGTTGCCGTAAACAAAGCGGTAAGGGGCGTAGCCATCTCACCGCTTCTTGTAGCCGCAGGCAGCATCAGCAGAAGCGTCCCTACGGTAATTACCAGAAAATATCCCATCGCAATTATCTGCGCCTGTGTCAGTTTGTTTCTGATATAATGAAACATTTCCCAATCCTTTTCCTTTTATTATTTTTTATTGTTATTTCTCTGTAACAGTTCAGGCAGGTTTGCGCATTCACTGCGCAAACCGTGAGAAAACGTGGTGGCAGCAGGCATCCGCCCGTACCCACAGTCACGGGGCTGTGCTGCTCAGGCATTGCTGCCTGAACTCTGTCTTTCAAAAAGATGATACAATCCTTCGGGCGTCGCTCCCGTTTTTTCCAGGACCCTGATCCGGTTCTCCAGGTAAATCCCCCGGTTTCCCGATTCATTACAGATGCCGTACAGCTGCTCCGCCCCTGCCAGGCGGTTTGCCATGCCGCACAACAGCAGGTTATGGTAATCGGAACCATCCAGGGCGAACACCGTCATCCCCGGCGCGCCAGCCACCTCATGCCATCGGGAGGATACATCCGTCAGCTCTTCTCTTGCAGCGCTGTCAAACTCCGGAATCCGCAGACAGCTGATACCGTTTTCCTGGAGCTTCTTTTCAAACAGGATGGCAAGCTCCCCTTCGCCTCCGATGAGCACCTCGTAATCATCGTCCGGCGCCGCACCCTTCGGCCGGAAATGGTATCCCTTCAGGATCTCATCCATATGTCCTGTAAAAACAAAGCCTACAATCAGCAGATATGCAGTCAATGCGGTCAGCAATAAAATATTTGTCAGAATCGTCATTTCATGATCGCCTCCTTGCCTTTTTTCCGTATCCACAGCTTTCCGGATACGAAAAAGGATGCTCGCTTAAACTCTTTTCTTAATTTAAGCATAGCATCCCGGGCATTAAGATAGTCTTAAGATTGCTTCTGTGGCATTAAGATTCCAATAAGATTCGTGTACCTGAAATTCTCCAGCATTTATGCGGGTTTCAGGCACTTTTTACAATGACTTCAAGTCTTTTTTCAAGAGGTTTTGTCACAAATTAATCTTAATTCTGACGCACTATATACGTATATCCCGTCATTCCCTATAGCTTTTCTTAACACAGCCCCATTAAGGCTGTCGGAATCTGTCATTAAGTTTCAATCTCCATAAAGTGCGTGTTGCTTTTGATTATTTTACTGTCAATTTTCGGCTGTAGCGCGCTATAATAATAAGATAAGGGAGACCAGCGTCTGTTTTCCGGCCCTGGAGAGTCCCTGCCTGATTATATTATGAAAAAAGAGGTACATAGCATGAAGGTATTATTAATTAACGGAAGCCCCCACAAAAATGGCTGTACATTCACTGCACTGTCCGAAATTGCAAAGACCCTGCAGGAATGCGGCGTTGATTCTGAAATTTTCCATATCGGCGCCGCTCCCATCCGCGGCTGTATGGGCTGTGGCGGATGCGCCGGAAAGGGGAAATGCATCTATGAAGACACTGTGAACACCGCTATCGAAAAGGCGGCGGAGGCAGACGGCTTTATCTTCGGTTCCCCTGTTCATTACGCTTCCGCGGGCGGAGGCATTACCTCCTTCCTGGATCGCATGTTCTATGCCGGGAAAAGCAGTATGGTTTACAAGCCCGGCGCCGCCGTGGCAAGCTGCCGCCGCGCCGGATCCACTGCCACGCTGGATCAGCTGAACAAATATTTCACCATCTCCAACATGCCCCTTGTAGGTTCCTCCTATTGGAATATGGTGCATGGAAATACCCCGGAGGAGGTGCTTCAGGATAAGGAAGGTCTGCAGACCATGCGCAATCTCGCCAGGAACATGGCCTGGCTGCTGCACTGCATCCAGGCGGGTAAGGAAGCCGGAATCCATGCGCCTGAACCGGAAAGAGGAAATACCACCAATTTTATCCGGTAACTGCTCATCCAGGTTATAACATTGAAAAAAAGCAGGAAAGCCGGCGTCCTCCCAAACAAGGCCTGCCAGTCACTTCCTGCTTTCTTTTTCTACTTCACATCCCCGTCGTCAAACCTGTCGCCGCATTCCGGGCAGAATTTCGGCGGATGAGCCGGATCCTCAGGCTCCCAGCCGCATTTGTCACAGCGGTAAAGCTTTGCGCCCGCCGGCCTGGGCTTTCCGCACTCCGTACAGAATTTTCCTTTGTTTACCGCGCCGCAGGAGCAGGTCCAGCCGTTATCTGACGGCTTCGGCTTTCCGCATTCCGCGCAGAAGCGGCCCGTATTTCCCTGAGCGCCGCAGCTGCAGGTCCAGCCGCCGGCAGCCTGGGACATGCCAGCCCCTGCCTGGGATGCCGTGCCCGTCCCTGTCTGGGGCGCCGCATTGTTTTGTCTGTTCTGCTGTCCCATTTCAAAAAGCTGGCCCGCATTTATTCCGCCTGCATTGGCTGCCATATTCATTCCTGCAAAGGCCATCATCGGCCCGGCAGCCTTATTTCCTGCCGCGGTTTTCATCGCATCGGCCTGCGCGCCGGTGATTGTTGCAGCCGCCATGTTAGGATCCCTGAGCACCGCCGCCTTCTGCAGCTGCTTGATCATATCCTCATCCTCTTCCGACGCCTTCACGCTGCTCACGCCGAAGGATGCCAGCGCGATGCCGCGCAGCTTCACCCATTTTTCGGAAAGCACCTGGTTCAGCGCCGCCGCGATTTCCTGCGTATGTCCCGGAAGGGAGCTATAACGGATTCCCATATCCGATATTCTTGCAAAAGCCGGCTGAAGGGCCGTCATCAGCTCACTTTTCAGCTGGCTGTCCAGATTCTCCCTGGAATAGGCCCCCTCCACATTACCGCATACATTCACGTAAAAGCAGATGGGATCCACCACACGGTAGGAATATTCCCCATGGCAGCGGATGGCGATATCAATATCCAGCCCGATATTCCTGTCTACCACACGGAAGGGAACCGGATTGGCCGTGCCGTATTTATTGCCCACAATTTCCTTTGTATTAATATAGTAAACACGCTGATCCTTAGGCGCTTCCCCGCCGAAGGCAAACCGGATGCCGAAATTTTCAAAGGATCTACGTATGTTTTCTCCTAAATCACCGTAAAAAACAGAGGGCTCGCTGGAGGTGTCATAAATGTATTCCCCGGGCTGGGCACAGATATCCACAACCCTGCCCTGGTCCACAATCATCATGCACTGTCCTTCATTGACCGCAATGACGGAACCGTTGGAAATTACATTGTCGCTTCCTTTTTTATTGGAGCCTCTTCTTGAGGTTTTTTTGCTTCCTTTTACCGCAAGGATATTGGCAGGAATGGAGTCACAGTAGAAATACTCCTCCCATTGATCCGCCATTACCGATGCCGCCGATTGTACTGCCGCTCTGATTAATCCCATTAAAACCGTCCTTTCTGCAGCTGCTGTCATGCCGCCGTACCATGCTCTTTCTGTTTCCGGGAATCAAGGCTGCACGCCGTTCCTTCCGGGTCTTTTGCGCCCCAGTCTCCTGTGCCGGCTGCCCCTCTGCCGCGGCATGCAGCAATATGTGTCTATTATATGTCATCCACCCTTTTTTTGCAAAAGAAACCGCCCGCCTGGTTTATATCGTTCCGGGAGCCGGCTGCCCCGGAGCCTGCCGCTCCATGGCGCCATGTGGATCCGGCAGGGGAAAGGAATCACGGATAAAGGCCCGGAACTGGCTCTCCTCCGCCTCCACAATCCTGCGCCAGCTGTCGGCAAACTCCTCCGGCCGCCCGTTTTTCAGATATTCCACCGCCTGCTCCGTACATCCTGCATAGACAGAATGAAGGCTTTTCCCCTTCATACGGAGAAGGGAAAAGGGATAGCCCCAGGGAAGCAGCTCCCTTATTTTTTGATAGCATTCGCGAACAAGGGCAAGGGGACATTTTTCCACAATAAAGGTTATACAAATCTCAAAACACAGATATCCTTTTCCCTCCTGTAAATACCAGGAGAAGCTTTCCCCCAGGCGCTTCTGCACCTCTTCTCCCTCCGCCCGCAGCGTATACAGAAGGACCTGGCTGATTGTAAGGGCAAGCAGCTGAAGGCTTTCCTGATACAGCTCTATACCTTCCCTGATTTCCCTGCCCGCAGCCTCGATTTTCTCAGGCTCCGTACAGACGATTGTCCCTTTTCCGTGATAGGATCGGGTCATTCCCAGATCCTCCAGAATATCCAGCGCACGCCGGATGGTATTCATCCCCACGCCATATCTGTCTGCCATATGAGGAAGGGAAGGCAGGTAGCTGCCGGCCGGATAGCTGCCGTGGATAATCTCGCGGATAATGCGCGAGGCCAGGGAATACCGCCGCTGCGGCCTGCTGCGGAATACATCCCAGCAAAACGGGATTTGCTTTACCTGCTTTAAGGAAAACTCATTTTCCGCTTCGTCCATAAAGGCAAACAATTCCGAGGCGGCCTTGCCATAAGAGACCTCGAACCGGTTTCTCAGGGCTGAGATGACTTCTTCCTGTGACAGCTCTCCCGCATTCCAGACCTCAGTTTCCACATCCGCTTTATTGTCCAGATAAGGAAAACGGATATACCGAATCGTTTCCCAGTAAAGATCCAGAATCAGCCGGTTGTTTAAGTTGGAAAGAACCATTATATAAAATGATACAGGCATGGACACAGCCCCCTGAAAAGGTTCTTCCGGCGGCCTGCAAAACCGATCCCATGTTTTTTGATCCATCCGACGCAGCCCTTCCTCCCAGAGAGGCTCAAACAGAAGCTTTCCTGATTCCGCCAGGTCCATAATTCCGTTCCTTCTCGGCACGAAATACAGGGCCGCATTTTTGCGGAAGCTGAACCTGGGCGCTTCATAAATCACCCTGGCGGTCTTTCTCGCATCAATCCGGATATATCCCTTTTTTTCCAGGAGCGCCAACGCGGACCGCACGGTTCCGGGAGCCATGCGGAACATATCCCCGATTCTGGCAATCGACGGCAGGCTGTCACCGCAGGCATAATATCCATAGAGAAGCCTTGTCTCAAAATACTCATAAATAAGCTTATAAAGTCCGTTATCCGACTTCATCGTAAACCCTCGATTTTTATTTCCCTTTCTTCTTATTCGTCCGTCCAAGTATTCTGGTCAGCGTATTTTTCAGCATTCCCACATCAATGGGCTTGGCAATGTGGGCCGTCATGCCCGCATCCCGGGCTGCCTGGATATCCTCCGCAAAGGCATTGGCAGTCATTGCAATCACAGGAATTGTCCCGGCATCCTCCCTGTCGGTTTCCCGGATGGCGCGCGCGGCCTCATAGCCGTTCATCACCGGCATCTGAATATCCATCAGCACCGCATCATAGGTTCCTGCCGGCGCGTCACGGAACTCCCTCACCGCCTGGGCGCCATTTTGCCTGAGAACCGGCTCCGCGCCGAACATGCGGAGAAGCTCGCTGATAATCTCCGCATTTATGGCATTATCCTCGGCAATCAGGAAACGGCGGCCGGCCAAAAGCGTGTCCGCCCCCGGCTCCAGAATTCCTGCATCCGTCTCTTCACTGACGTCGCTGTCCATTCCGTCCGCGCATTCACCCTCCAGTTCCACACAGAAGGTGGTTCCTTCCCCGACCCGGCTTTCCACACTTATCGTTCCGCCCATTAAATCCACAAGCCCCTTGGTTATACTCAGACCCAATCCGGTTCCTTCAATCCCCGCAGTCCTGTTGCTTCGGGTAAAAGGATCAAAAATATGGGATAAAAATTCCTCCGACATCCCAATCCCCGTATCGCGGACCGTAAACCGGTAGCGCGTATGCTCCGGCTCCCGGCAGGTCTCCAGTTCTTCAATCCGGAACTCCACCGTACCGCCCTCCGGCGTAAATTTCACCGCATTGCTAAGGATATTGATCAGAATCTGGTTAATCCGCAGGACATCCCCATAAAAACAGTCATGCCGGATATCTCCTTTGTTTATCACAAACCGCAGCCCTGCGCCCCCGGCCTGGGGAGCAATAATGGCCGACAGCTGTTCCACCAGCCCGGAAAGGGATATGCTCATCCGGTTCAGGGTAATCTTGGAGCTTTCTATTTTGCTCATGTCCAGAATATCATTGACAAGGCTCAGCAGATGTCTGGAAGACACGGATATTTTCTTCAGGCAGTCCGCCACTCTTTCCCTGTCATCCAAATGGGCGGCAGCCAGAGCCGTCATCCCCGTAATCGCATTCATGGGCGTTCGGATATCATGGCTCATGGCGGATAGGAATTCACTCTTTGCCTTGTTGGCTTCTTCCGCCAGGGCCAGCGCATCCTCCAGTATTTTCTTGGTCTGACGTTCGGAGGCCAGCATATCCGTCACATCCGCACGTACCAGGCAGATCGTCCTGTGATTGGCATCTCCCCAGAGTACATTGACCTGTTTATAACGCAGGCTGCCGTCATCTTCCTTGTAGGAAAAAAGGAAATCATAGCCTGACGGCTTTTCCCTGAGGTTTTTAAGCATCGTTTTTGTCCGGAAAAGCTCTCTGACATCCCGCTTCGCATCCTCTGAATCATGGCTGCCCAGGAAACGCATGATCGCTTCATCATAATTTTCCATGATAAACGGAGGAAGGTTCTTCAGCACCGTGTCCCTGGTATACATGGTCAGCCGTCCGCCGCTGCTAAGATCCACAAAGCCCGCCAGATCAAAGGTATAGGCAATCATATAAAGCAGCCCCTGCTGCTGCCTCACCGATTCCGTAATATCCGTCCTGGCAAGGCATACCCTTCCCAGCCTGAGATCCGTGGCGAAAACGGTCATATTTTTAATACGGATATCCCCGCTGTCATCTACCATGGAAAAGGAAAAGGCATAAGCCCCCTCCCTGCCCAGCTTCTCAGAAACTTTCTCCGGATTCAGGCTTTCCCGGTACAACTGTGCATCCTGCCCAACCACGCTGTCACGGATCATGGAATCTATCCATTCGGTATACCGGCCCTGCTGAGAAGGTACGCGGGAGGCGCCTTCATTACTGGAAACAAGCGTGCAGCTGTCCATGGACAAATCCACATCCAGCACATAGTCGTAGCCTGTAACGGACAGCTGATGCAGAATCCTGTCGGAAATGGTCTGTCCGGTTATATCCGACACTGTCAGTATCCCCGTCACATCTTTGCTGTCCGGCGTGGCAACCAGATTCATATTGATGAGGACATACCGCCCCCTTTCTTCATGAGGCAGCTTTACAAAGCATTTCAGGCGCCGCTGGGTATCCCCCCGGCGGAATGCCTCCAGGGAAGGTCTGTTCAAATAAATACCAAGAAATTCCTCCCGTTCCTGTTCATCCACCACCAGGCTGGAAAGGCCCATAAAAAACTCTTCCCTCACCGTACCAAAGGTCTCCAGCAGATTTGAACCGGTCCTGTCGATAATTTCCAGGATACGGTTCTGCGTAATATTGCAGTGCCCCATAACGAGCGCATTGGGATCAGGAGTACGGTAATGGCTGATAATCAGATCCTGATATTTTTTCCGGAGCCGCTCCTGTTCCTCCCGTTCCCTGGTAACGTCATGATAAACGGCATAGACCCGGCGCTCCCCGCCTTCGTTCTGGATAAGGGTAAGGTTGTTTTTCACCCAGACATAGCTGTCCTTCCCTTTTTTCAGGCGGTAAACAATCTCGCAGTGGCTGTCGCCGCTTTTGATATAATCATTCATCCTTTTATTTACATAATCCCGATCCTCCGGATGGACGCCCATCATGGCATCCTCTTTGTAAAGCTCCCAGGCCTTGTCCAGCGGCATGTCGGTCAGAGCCGCAAAACCGTCCGACAGAAATTCCGGTATCATGCTTCCGTCCGGTTCATAATGCACCACCGCAATACCGCCCGGCAGATTCTTCACCACCGTTTCGAAGTATTCCTCCAGACGCTCCTTCTCTTTTCGCGTCCTCACCTCGTCCGTCACATCCCGGATATACGTCACATAGGCGGGAATCCCGTTCCATTCCGTTTCGTTAAAACGGGCCATGAAATAGCGGTCCGTACCGTCAATCCGCATTTCATGCTCGATCCCGTCCGGCTGATGGCACCGTAGGGTACAGAAAGAACAGGGCGCATCCTTGCCGTGCAGCGCCTCATAGCATTTCTTCCCCACGCATTCAGCGCCTTTGCTGAAAAGAGTCCTGGATTCATTGACATAAAGCAGATCATAATTATCTCTGTCAATGATATAAATCCCGTCCGCCGTTTCATTGGCAATGCTCTGAAAAAGCCTGGTTTCCTCGGAAATCCCCGTAAAAACAGCATAAAACCTCGTGCTTTCCGCCAGCGGCCCCATCCGCCTGCCATTCAAATGAATCCAGACCAGATGTCCGTCCTTATGGAACATCCGGTAGGAAACATCCAGCACGCCGCCGCTTTCCACTGCCTTTTGCGCCGCCTCAAAAACCCGCTTCCTGTCCTGTTCATAAATCACGTTCAGCGCATCCCTGCCAATCATCCGCTCATATTCCTCCCGGCTGTGGCCGGAAAGCATGGTAACGCCGTCGGAAAAATAAGTGGGGATAAAACGTCCCCCTTCTATCCGGTAGCTGGCAATCCCGCCCGGTATGGAGTTAATCAGATGATCCATTTCCAGCTGCGCTTCTTTCAGATCGGATATATTATGGAATACGCAATGAAGCAGAGGGCAGCCGTCCTCTTCCCCGATCCATTTCATCCGTACCCGCACCCATACAATATGCCCGTCCCGGTGCTGCTTACGGAACTCAAAATCATCCACGCCATGGCTCCTGGCAACCTTCATCGCTCTGGATACCACCATTTTGGAATCCTCACAATAGGTCATTTCCGCCGCATCCCTTTTCACGAGCTCCCGGTATTCCTCCACCGTATAGCCGGACAATTCCGGCACACCATCCGAGAAATAGATGGTTTCAAAAATATCGGATACCTTATAGATGGCAACGCCCCCCGGTATGGCATTTATGATTTCCTGCATTTTTTCGTTGGCTTCCGAAAGTTCCTTCTTCAGCAGATATTCCGGGAAAGGCCGTTCCTTCAGGTCTTTATTGTCCATCCCTGTGCTGTCCCCCTGATATTCGTATTCCCCCATGATCTCCAGGCTCCCTTCACCCTTTCCAGAGGCAGCATCCGCCTTTATTGGCGGTTTTGGCACTATAAAGCGCCTCATCCGCCCGTTTTACCATTTCATTCAGGCCGTCTTCCTCATTACCAATCACAATTCCGGCAGAGCATGCCGGTACCAGACCCTCTCTCCATCCGCTTTCACGAACCGCCCGGCAGATTTCTCCTCCCTTTTTAAGAGCCATTTCTTCGGAACGCATCTGCTTCATAACTACGACAAACTCATCTCCGCCGAACCGTGAGAGAATGTCTGTCCCCCTGGTATGGCTGCGGATAATTTCACTGAACTTCATGAGCATCCGGTCCCCTTCTCCGTGTCCGAAGGAATCATTGATGTATTTCAGGTTGTCCAAATCAAAAAGATATACCGCCAGAGGGCAGTCCTCCTTATGCAGGGCTTCCACGGACGCCTCCAGCCCCCTCCGGTTCAGAAGCCCTGTGAGGAAATCCCGGTAGGCTTCATTTTGAAGGGTGCGCTCCCGCTCCCTGGACGCTGTAATTCCCATGGCGCGCAGCGCCCGGTTCCACAGGCTTTTCTGGGTATGTGGCTTTCTTGCGAAATCATCCACGCCCGCATCCAGCACCCTTTCCTCCAGCTGCGTATCCCCGGGGCCTGTGGCAATCACAGGGATGTTCCAGACAGATTTTTCCCGAAGCAGCACCTCAAGCACAGAAAAATTATCCGGACCGTCAAGCGTCATACTCAGGATCGCCACGGCAATTTTATTTTCATAGCTGGCAATGCAGGCCAGCGCCGCTTCCCCGTCGGCTGCCTCCACTACCTGATAGTTATTCTCAAAGGTCTTCTTCACCTGGCTGCGGTACTCCGCATCCTCATCCGCCACCAGGATCACGCGGGCCCATTGCTCCACCCAGGGCCGCTCCTTCGCCTGCGCCTGCCCCTCGTCCACGGTGGTCCGTTCCTTCCTCAGGAGCGCTTCAAACTCTCCGCAGGGCATGGGCCTGGCAAAAAAGTATCCCTGTACATAATCGCAGCCGATTTCCCTGAGCCTCTCCAGCTGTTCCCTGGTTTCCACGCCTTCCGCGACCACGCCCAGGTTCATCCAGCGGGCAAGTCCCATAATAAAGCGGAGAATCCCCTGATTCACCGGCTTTGCCGTCTCACTCTGGATAAACTTCATGTCCAGCTTCAGAATATCAATGGACATTTTATTCAGCATGTTCAGGGACGAATAACCGCTTCCGAAATCGTCCATTTCAATCACGAAGCCCAGCTCACGCAGCCGGCCGATGGTATGGATGATCTGCGCCGGATTTTCCGTATAGGCGCTCTCGGTAATCTCCAGATGGAGGCGCGAAGGCGGGAGCCTGTGCCTGCGGATGGTGTTAAGCAGAATATCCGCAATGTCCGCGTTGTAAATGTCGGCACGGGATACGTTGACGGAAACGGAAAGCGGAGGATATCCCTTATCCTCCCATTCCCTCAGTACTGCGCAGGCCCGGTCCCAGACATATTGATCCAGCTTGGTGATAAAACCGTTCTTTTCAAATAAAGGAATAAAATACGCAGGGGACTGCATTCCCCATTCCGGATGGTTCCAGCGTACAAGCGCTTCTGCTCCGGCCAGCCTGTCATCCTTAATCCGGTACTTGGGCTGCAGATACACCTCAAACTGGCCCTCCGCCAGCGCCGCCTCCATACCGTCCGTGATGGCCTGCTCCCGCAGGAGCCGGCTCCGCAGCTGATCGTCATAGGCAGCACAGTATTTGCCATACTGCCCCTTGATGCTGTTGGCCGCCAGCAAGGCCCGGTCGCACATCTGCTCCACGGAAATCCCCCTGTCGTGTATGGAATAAATCCCCCATTTCATCACAATATTTTTCGCATGGGAGAGGGAATTGATCTCCATTCCCAGCTCAATGAACATGTCGTCCGTATATTCTGCGGTATGCTCCAGCAGGCAGGCAAACTGATCCGCATTAAAACGGCCGCAGATCCCCTTATCTCCCACAAGCCTGGTATACATGTCGGCCACGCCGCACAGGAGCCGGTCCCCTGCCGGTATGCCGAATATATCATTGATAAGCTTGAAATTCTCTATATCGGAGCACAGGATATCATACTTCCTGTCCGGATGCTGCAGCAGGATTTCCTTCACGCGCTGATAAAAAAACTCTTTGCTGTACAGCCCGGTCAGCCGGTCATACTGGATCATATTGATCACAGCCGCCGTTTCCCTTAAATTAATGATGCTCGCCACCCTGTGCAGTATGATCTGCGGACGGTAGGGCTTCGCCACGAAATCCGCCGCCCCATGGGAAAGCGCCGCCACCTCGTCGGATTCACCGTCGCTCTGCGTCGTAACAATCACAGGAATCGAAGAATAGGCCTGATCCGCCTTTACATGAGCCAGGAAGGTATAGCCGTCCATGACAGGCATGATGATGTCCAGCAGGATCAGTGAAATCCCCTCCCCATACTCCTTCAGCACATCCAGAGCCACCGCTCCGTTTTCCGCCTCCAGGACCTGATATTCCGAGGATAAAATCTCGCTCAGCATCGCCCTGTTAATTTCGTTATCTTCTACCACCAGTATTTTTTTCTGTGAAATCATGTCTCCGCCCTCTGCATTATGTTTTCATTCCTGCCCAACCCACATATATCTAATAATTTTATCATACAAGAAAGGAATAAGCAATGCTGCGGAAGTTTAGAAACGGAATTATGAAATTTAATATCACCGGAACAACTGAAAAAAGAAGCCCTGAAAACCAGGACTTCTTCTGACGCAGTTCAGATATTGAAACCGTACCGTCTTACCAGATGCCGAGCATCTGCTGCAGGGTCAGGCTCACAAGGGCAATGGCCACCCAGCAGGTAAATCCAAGAGCAATAGGCTTGCCTCCTGTTTTTACCAGTTTTACCACATTTGTGTTAATTCCGATAGCCGCCATGGCCATAACGATAAAGAACTTGCTCAGCTGCTTGAGGAAACCGAAGATTTCATTGGCGGCTCCCAGGACAGGCCCGGTGCAGACAGAGGTGATAACAGTGGTAATGATGGAGGCGGCGACGAAATAGAGTATGAATGTGGGGAATACGTTTTTCAGGCTGACCGGCTTCCCTTCCCCCCGCATTTCTTTCTTTTCCTTCTGCATCCTTACAAAAGCAAGCATCAGCGAAACCGGTATGATTGCCAGCGTCCGCGTCAGCTTCACGATGGTCGCATATTCCAATACCGCGCCGTTTGTACCGTGCAGCGTATCCCAGGTGGAGGCCGCCGCTGTAACGGAGGAGGTATCGTTGACCGCTGTTCCCGCAAAGAGCCCGAAGCCCGTGTCAGTCAGCCCAAGCACCTCTCCCAGCGTGGGGAAAATAAGCGCCGCTATTACATTAAAAAGAAAAATAACGGATATGGCCTGGGCGATTTCTTCATCGTCCGCGTCAATGACAGGCGCTGCGGCCGCAATGGCAGAACCGCCGCAGATGCAGGAGCCGACGCCGATAAGAGCCGCCGTCTTGCCGGGAATCTTCAGAAGCCTGTACATAAGTATTGCAACCACCAGGGATGTGGTGATTGTGGAAATGATAACGGGGAGGGAAGTCATCCCCACCTTCCCTATCGTTCCCAGATTCAGGCCGAAGCCCAGAAGGATTACCGCATACTGCAAAATTTTCTTGGAGGTAAAGGCGATGCCTCCACTGACAGAAGACTTGTCCCTGATGGCAATTGCCAGCACCATTCCCGCTATGATCGCTATAACCGGAGCTCCTATCACCTCCAGGGCCCCTACCTGCCTGACCAGCAGCCAGGAGGGAAATGCAACCAGAAAGCACAGTAAAATTCCTTTTCCATTCTTTTTCAGAAAGTCCATGATCCACCTCATATGTTTTTTTCTTCCAGATTATATCGGCCCGGAATAATAATGTAAATTTATTTATATTTATATAATGATAAAAAATATTTATGGAAAGTCATAATACACAATTCATTTCCGGTCAATATTTCGTTTTCGATCCATCTTGCATAAACGTCAGGTACAATTTCTGCCAACTGTGCATAAATCCGGGCACCAAAAAAACTTCCTCCGCAGGAAAACACCGTGTTTTTCTCTTCGGAAGAAGTTTTCACATTTTGCAGCCGTAAAGCCCTGACGCACGGGGAATATGCCGGGCAGGCGGGAAAGCCGCTTTTTACTTTTTAATTATTCAGTCTCCTGACACATGGGCCAAAGAACGCCGGCTTTAGCGTATACGCCTTCCACGAGAAGGCGCCTGGTATCCTCCATCGGGTAGAAACGAGTGGTAAACACTGTTTCACCTTGGTTGACATAAATCTCTATCAGGGATGTATCTGCCAGGATACGTACTTCCTGTATACCGGAGATCAGCGCCCTCCGCTGCGTGCGTCCCCTGCCGGCGCCGATCTGCCTGCCGGCAACAGCGTCCGTGAAGGAAAGCACCGCCTCTTTTCCGTCCCAGGTAAACCTGAGAGCGTCTGCAATCGTAATTGACAGTTTACTGTCTTTTACACCGCTGGCACCGGCGCCTCCTTTTTCATCCACAGGGACTATCAAATCAAAGGCGGGAGCGCAGTACACGGCTTCCCCGGCCCTCACCTCCTGCCGTTCGCCGCGCAGGGCTTCCAGCTCGGGAACCGGATACTGGAGCAGGCGGCCGTTTTGTTCCCGGATGACCCGAGGAACCGTAAGCGCATGCTGCCAGCCGCTTTCTATCGTGGGATTTACATATTCCTCCTCAACATCCGGCAGGCCGGCCCAGGCGATCAGCAGGGTCCTGCCGCTTTCATCCGTAAAGGTCTGAGGAGCGTAAAAATCAAACCCCTTGTCCCATTCCCGGAAATCCTCCAGCCGGCAGCCCTCCCGGAAATCTCCGTTTACCTGAAAATAACCTGCCGTATAGACATTCTGGAATTCGTGTTCTTTCCTGGGAAGCCCCTGGGGGGAAAGGGAGAGGAACCATTTTCCCCCTGTACAAAACAAATCAGGGCATTCCCACATATAGCCGAACTTCATGGGCACGGTCAGCTCCCGGCAAAATCGCCAGTTTTCCAAATCACAGCTTTCATAGAGCAGCACCGCCCCGCAGTCATTTTTCTTCCTGCCCCCCAGAACCATATAGTATCTGTCTTCCAGGGCAAATACCTTGGGGTCGCGGATGTGCAGGGTATAGTCCGCCGGATAATCCCTGTTCGTGAGCAGCAGCTTTTTATCCCCGAAGGTCCTGCCGTCCCGGCTTTCCACCAGCACCGTGTTGGCCTCCCGTCCCTGGGTGACATAGTCAAAGTCTCCCGCAAGCTTCACATTTCCTGTGTAAAACAGGTACATGATCCCATCCTTTATAAGACAGCTTCCGGAATAAACGCCGCTTCTGTCAAACTGCTCATCCGGGGCCAGGGGAACGCCCGCATATTCCCAGTCCGTCAGGTTCCGGCTGGTGTAATGCCCCCAGAACTTTTCCCCGCCGCAGGGGTCAAAGGGCGAATATTGGAAAAAAACATGGTAGACACCGTTCATCTGGCACAGGCCGTTAGGGTCGTTCAGCCATCCTGCGGGCGGCATAAGATGGAACTTCAGACGCCAGGGGTCTTTCTGCACCCCTTCCTGCGCCGCCGCTTCCGCCTCCCTGATTTTGCGGATCATCTGCAGTCCTGCTTCGTTCATGGCCGCTGCTCCTCCTCTTTTTGTCTGGCACACTGTTTACTTTACACAGGAGAGCACCGGTTCCCCGGCCTTTACAGAGCCGGCCGCCTGCGTATTTACCTGTGCATAATCTCCGGTGTTCGTCACGATAACGGGGATTGTTATATCATAACCTTCCCCAAGAATTCCTTCCCGGTCAAACTCTATCAGCAGATCTCCCTTTTTCACATCGGAGCCGTCCTGTACATGGGCGGTAAAATATTTTCCTTCCAGCTTTACGGTATCCATGCCGATATGAATCAGGATTTCCGTACCGTCCGTGCCCAGCAGTCCCACCGCATGGCCCGTAGGGAAAATGGTCTGCACCGTCCCGTCAAAGGGAGCGTATACCTTCCCTTCCGAGGGTATTATAGCCATACCGTTTCCAAGCACGCCGCTGGCAAAGGTTTCGTCCTTTACCTGGCTGAGGGCAATGGCTTCACCGCTTACCGGGCTGTATACCGTCGTATCGCTGCCGGATTTTTCAGCTGCCTGACCGGAAACAGGTGCTGCAGGTCCGGAAACAGGTGCCGGCCCGGAAACAGTCGCCGCTGCTGCGGAATCAGACGTATTCCTGACCGCCGCAGGCTCTTCCTTATAAAGCGCCCAGGAAAGGATAAAGGCTATCACTGCGGATACGGCAATAATCATGGTATACTGCAGTGTGTAATCCGTGGTAATCAGATAACCGAACAGTCCCGTCACACCGTATGCGGAAGCGCCGATTCCTGTCCAGCCCGCAATAAGGGCGCCGCAGGCGCCGCCGATACAGCCGGCCACAAAGGGCTTCATGAAACGGATATTTACACCGAAAATAGCAGGCTCGGTGATTCCCAGGAAAGCGGACAGGGAAGCCGGAAGCGCCATGGATTTCGTCTTTTTGTTTTTTGTCTTTAAGGCAAGGGCGAGGGCGGCGGCTCCCTGTGCCACGTTGGCTGCCGTGGCAATGGGCATCCAGGTATTCAGGCCTGTCCCGCTCAGAAGTCCGGCCTCCAGCGCATTGTACATATGGTGTACGCCGGCCACTACCGTAGGCGCATAGGCAGCCCCGCAGACAGCGGCGCCGATGCCGAAGGGCAGGGTAATCAGGAACTGCATGCCGGAGAGGACGCCATTTTCAATCCAGGAAAATACGGGGCCGATGATTGTCAGCGTCAGGTAACCGGTCACAAGTACGGTTACGAGAGGCGTTACGAAAAGATCCAGGATTTCAGGCACGATTTTATGCAGCTTCTTCTCCAGCATGCACATGATCCAGACGGCGATTACCACGGGAATTACATGTCCCTGGTAACCCACCAGGTTAATCTGGTACAGTCCGAACCAGGCATCCGCCGTTGGGATGGATTCCGCGCCGGCCACGCTCCAGGCATTGAGCAGATCCGGATGAATCATAATCATGCCCACTACTGCGCCCAGAAACAGATTTCCGCCGAAAACCCGCGCCGCACTGATGGCGATGAGCACAGGCAGGAACACGAAAGCGGCATTGCTGAACAGATGCAGGATGGTATAAGTGCCGGACTGGGCCATGGCCGGATAAATCTTGCAGAGGCCTTCCAGAAGTCCCATTAAAAGGCCGCTTGCCACGATGGCCGGAATGATGGGTACAAATACGTCCCCCAGCGTTTTCACAGCGCGTTTCCAGAAGCTGGTCCTGGCGGAGGCTGCCTGCTTCACCTCTTCCTTGGTGGCAGCGCCGATTCCCGCAATCTGCAGGAATTCGTCATATACCTTGTTAACCGTGCCGGTCCCGAAAATAATCTGGAGCTGGCCGGAGGCAAAGAACACGCCCTTTACTCCCTCAATATTTTCCACCGCATCCTTATCGCATTTGTCATTGTCCGCTATTACCAGCCGCAGCCTGGTGGCGCAGTGCGCCGCACTGATAATATTCTCTTTGCCGCCGATGCTCTCATATACATCCTGCGCTGCTTTCCTGTAATCCATAACACCCTCTCCTTTTCACATTATAAGGAATCATTCTCATATGAATCGTTACTATTATGCCTAAAATAGCTAGTACAATGTGAATATTTTATATGGAATCGTTCTCACATCTTGTCTTTATTATAACCTGCTGATGAGTACTTGTAAATTCATAATTCCACCAAAATAGTATCCCTGCTTCTGTTGAAATTACACAAAAAAACTGCGGAAAGATCATTTTCTGTTTTTCCCGCAGCTTTGTATTTCTGTATTTATTTTTGTTTCTATTTCTGTTCTTCTGTTTTATATTACCGCTGCCTCGTGGTTCCTCTTTCCTCCACGCGGTAGCCCATTTTAATCTGTTTTCTTGCCTCATTCCCGTCCAGCAGCTCCAGGAGCAGCCTGGCGGCTTCCTTACCGCTGGTCTTATAATAGAAATGAACACTTGTCAGCTTAGGGCTGACGATGCGGCCGGACACCGTATCCCCCACGCCTGCCAGCGCCACTTCTTCCGGGATCTGCCTTCCCGCCTCCTGAAGCCTGGCCAGCGCGCCCAGGGCAATACTGTCAGTGGCGCAGAAAACAGCGTCCGCACCGGGGCACAGGGCAAGCAGCTGATCCATCGCCCGATAGCCGTCCTCCACGGAAAAGCCGGTTTCCAGGAAACTGACCGCGTCTTCCGCTATCCCTGCATCCCCCGCCGCCTCCAGAAAGCCTTTCCTCCGGCCCGCGCCCACGGCCTCATCCTGCTGCGTCACGCCAATACAGCCGATTTTTCCGGCCCCCCGCAGCAGGAGCCGCGACACATCCCGCGCCGCCAGGCAGTCGTCCTGGTAAACGCAGGAATATCCGTCCAGCCTCTGGCCCAGCAGGACAACCGGCACCTGCAGCGCCTTCAGCGCCCGCTTATGCTCCCGGGTAATGATTGTGGCAATCAGTATAATACCGTCCACATGGTTCTCCGAAAACAGCCGCAGGTATTCCAGCTCTTCCTTTTCCCGGTTCTCCGTATTGGCAAGCAGCAGCTGGTAGCCCGCTTCCTTCAGCACCACGCTGATCCCCGCCACCATCCTGCTGATGGAATCGGAATTGATTTTGGGAAGGATGACGCCGATCAGCCTCGTCTTTTTGGTGCGCAGCGTCTGGGCCTGCGTGGAGGGCTTGTAACCCGTCCGGTCAATCACCTCCTGAATGCGCTCTTTTTTTTCATCGCTGACGTAGCCGTTATTCAGGTAGCGTGATACCGTGGCCCTGGAAACCCCCGCCAGCTTTGCAATTTCATTGATATTCATGGAACCCCTCCATCCGAAACAGACGTAACCCCATTATTTCTTCTCCTGGCCAAGAGCCTTTTTGTAGCTGTTGAACGTGTCAATAAAAGCCTTGACCGCCGCCAGATCCTTATCGTCCATCTGCTCAATATCAGCGATGACTCTCCTCTGGACAGGTGACAGCGATGCATTCCTGCCCTTCCTGCTCATTTTGGGTTCCTTGCCGTCCAATATCCAGCCTGCGGAATATCCGTATCTTTCTTCTATCAGCGTGGCCGTGGAATGAGACACTCCGCTTTCATCTCTCAGAAGCTTGGAAATATAACTCTCCGTGACCTGAATGCTCTGCGCGAATTCCTTCTGCTTCAGGCCGTTCTCTGAAATAATAAGCCGGATTCTGTCTGATAATTTCATAAAATCACCTCGTTGTGCCTATCATAGCAAGAAAGCTGTAGTGAGTCAATCTAAATGCGTTGACAATGTAGTCATTCAATGCTATTATGTACTCATTCAAGTATGCAGTGGAGGGGTTCAACATGAAAGCTAATGATTACAAAGATGAAATCATCCGTTTCATCATAGATTCATCCGAAGAAGACAGCCTTATTATCGCTGCCTTTGTGGCGGGCCTGCGCTCCCGGAATGGCAGAAACGCTTCCTCCCCTGCCGAACAGGATACCCGGGACGGCAATAACGGGAAACCACAGGGGAACCGTTCCGCTTAGTAACGCGGAATGCTGCCGCCAGGCAAACAAAGAAGCAAAAAACAACAGAATACCGGAAGGGAGACAATTGTATGAAAAGGGATGGGAAAATATTGCCTGGGAACAGGAAGAAGGAGCTGTGGAAAGGAATCCGGCGGAACTACTGCCTGTATCTCTTTCTGCTTCCGGCAGTGGTGTTTATCGGGGTTTTCTGCTATGCACCCATGTACGGGGTACTGATGGCATTTCAGGATTATTCTCCGGGAAAGGGCATTCTGGGCAGCCCATGGGTAGGGCTGAAATGGTTCCGCACCTTCTTTGAACTGCCCCGTTTCTGGCAGATTGTTAAAAATACGCTGGTAATCAGCCTTTATTCCCTGGTGGTGGGCTTCCCCATTCCCATCCTCCTGGCCCTGATGATAAACAGCGTTAAGGGCACCCGTTTTAAGAAGCTGACGCAGACGGTCACCTATATGCCGCACTTTATTTCCACTGTCACCCTGGTGGGCATGATGTCCGTCTTTCTTTCTCCCAGATCCGGGTTTTTGAACCATCTCATCGCTATGCTGGGCGGCCCGGACGACCTGCATTACATGGGAAATGCAGCCGTCTTTCCCCATCTTTATGTATGGTCCGGCATCTGGCAGAATATGGGCTGGAGCTCCATCATTTATCTGGCGGCTCTTTCCGGCGTGGACCAGGAGCTCCATGAGGCGGCCATGGTGGACGGCGCCAGCAAGCTGAAGCGGATAATCCATATCGATCTGCCGGCAATCATCCCCACCATGGTTATCCTGCTGATCATGAACGCGGGAAGCATTATGAGCGTGGGCTATGAGAAGGTATACCTGATGCAGAACGATCTGAACGTAACCACGGCGGAGGTCATCTCCACCTATGTTTACAAAATCGGCCTGAAGCAGCAGCAATACAGCTATTCCGCGGCAATCGGCCTTTTTAATAACCTGATAAACTTTATTCTGCTGGTTGTGGTGAACAAGCTGTCCAAAAAGCTTTCCGGCTCCAGCTTATGGTAACACAAGGAGGGAGGAACCTGTAATGCACACACAAAAAACGGTAACCGGTAAGAAAAAATTCCGTTTTACCCAGGATACGGTCTTCGATATCATTGTAGCCGCCATTCTGTCAATCATTATTCTCATTATGGCCTATCCCATTTATTTCGTACTGATGGCCTCTTTTTCAGATCCTTCTTATGTAAATAACGGGTCGATGCTCCTGTGGCCCAAGGGCTTCACCTTGCTCGGCTATCAGAAGGTATTTGAGGATTCCCGTATCTGGACAGGCTATGGCAACACCCTGATTTATACCATCGGAGGTACGGCGCTGGGCACCTTTTTTACCATGATGGCCGGTTATGCCCTTTCCAGGAGGGATCTCCCCTTCCGCAACCTGCTCATGGCATATTTTGTATTCACCATGTATTTCGGCGGCGGCCTGATTCCCTTTTATATGGTAATTAAAAAGCTGCAGCTGACCAATACCAGAACGCTTATGATTATTCTCGGCGCTGTGGGCGTATACAATATCATCATTACCCGTTCCTTTATGGAAAACAATATCCCGGAGGAGCTGCGGGACGCCGCCCGCGTGGACGGCTGCGGCAACGGACGCTTCTTTTTCAAAATAGCGCTTCCGCTCTCCAAGGCGATTATGGCTGTCCTGGTACTTTACCTGGCCGTTTCCTACTGGGATTCCTATTTCAATCCCATGATTTTCCTTACTGACAGAAGCAAATACCCGCTGGCGCTGTATCTGCGTGAAATCCTGCTGACCGCCGCCACCGGGGCCGCCAACTCCATGACAACGGATGCGGAGGCGGCCAGAAAGCTGCAGACCATGGTACAGGTGATCAAATACGGCGTTATCGTCGTTTCCACCCTGCCGATCCTCTGCGTATACCCTTTCCTTCAGAAATATTTTGTAAAAGGGGTAATGATCGGTTCCATCAAAGGCTGATATCAATGGAAAGCGTTCCATGATGATAAACAATAATAAGGAGGCAGAGAATGAAAAAGAAACTGATTACACTACTGCTGGCGGCAGTACTCACCGCCATGACAGGCTGCGGAGGGCAGAACGCCGCTTCCGGCGATGCGGCGCAGGCTCCTGGGGATACGGCGGGTGCGCAGACGGAAGCCGGCGAGCCGGCCCCGACGGACAGCAAGGAGAAAACCACCTTCAAGATCGCAGTGCTCCTTCATCCGCTGACAAAGGATGAGGACTTTAACAACAAGGAGGTTTTCAAACAGGCGGAGGAGGCTACCGGCGTCCATATTGAATGGCTTCCCATTTCCGCAGCGGATGCGGAGGATAAGGTAAATATCATGCTTGCCTCCGATCTGCCGGATGCGTTTTTCGGCCTGGTAGGCGAGGGGCAGATCGCAAACAACATGGATTCCTTCGCCAACCTGGCGGAAAACGATCTGCTCAAGACCTATGCGCCTCATGTGGCCGCGGACTATGAAACCATCAACGGCGGATTCGATCTGGTGACCTGGCCGGACGGCTCCATCCGCTCTCTCATGACCGGACGGCAGACAAGCTACGAAAACGACGGCGAAGGCATAATGTTCATCAACAAAGCCTGGCTGGATAAGGCCGGGAAGGAAATTCCCACTACAACAGAGGAGTTCCTGGATGTGCTCAGGGCTTTCCGGGACGGCGATATGAACGGCAACGGGGACACCACGGACGAAATCCCCCTGGAGCCGTCCCAGAGCGACTGGTGCTCCAAGATTATGAACCTTGCCAATCCCTGGGGAATCGCAGGCACGGATTCCAGTGATGAGGCCGCCTTTAAAATGGTTAAGGACGGAAAGGTTGTGGGGACTGCGGATACGGAGGAATTCAGAAGCTTTCTGGAATTTGCCCACCAGCTTGTAGAGGAAGGGCTGCTGGATATGGAATCCTTTTCCCAGACCTCCGAGCAGTATCACGCCAAGCTCAGCGAGGGCGTAGTAGGCTGCTACTGGGCCTGGAATCCTTATGGGGATCAGAGCGAAACGGCGGCGGCCGATTATGTGGTAGTTCCTGCCCTTCAGGCGCCTGACGGACCCGGCTATGTGAAAACCGGCTCTCAGGATAAATTCGCCGCCAACCGCACCGGCTTTGCCATTACCAGCGCCTGCAAGGACGTTCCCCGGCTGCTGGAATGGTGGGATTATTTATCAAGCAGCACGGACATGAAATATACCTCCCGTTTCGGCCCCAAGGGCGAGGCCTGGGACATGGACGAAAACGGTACAGTTTTCGAAAAACTGCCCGAAAGCCTGACGGACGATTTCACGATTGAAAACTATAAATACACCTATGGCATGGTGGATTACGGCCCCCTGATCCGCAAGGACGAAAATGCGGAGGTGCTGGAGGACGTAGCCTGGACCTCCTGGTACCGCATCGAATGCGTGAAGGAAGTGCATGATTACTGCCTCCCTGCAGAAAACCAGCTGCCCATCCGCTTCGTGGATCCTGCCAAGACCAATGAAAGGACCTTTATTGAAACGGAGCTTCTGGCCTATATCCGCAATTATATCGCTACAAGTATCCTGGAGGGAATCGACGACGGCTCCTGGAATGCACATCTGGAGCAGCTGAAGGCCCTGCAGTATGACGCGTGGCTGCAGTGGTATCAGGATTATCTGGATGGGAAGTTCTGATGTGTGGATATCCGGTGATGATTAAATGGCAGAGCCATTTAAAATGATGTCTGTCCTGAACAGGTAATAATTTTAAGAGAAAAGCTATCCTCTGTTGTGTGGGGATAGCTTTTTGTTCCCATCATTCCACCTCCACCGTATCCACCTCCGGTACGGCCCCATATTTTCCGGCCATATATGCTTTTCGGATATTATCATTGGTCCGCACCTGAAATTCCGTCAGGTTGAAAAGTTCCGAACCCCGCTATGCCTGTCTTTATCCACAAAATAAACCTGATCCTTCCGGAAGATTCCCGGTATAAAGCTCAGATTGGGAAAGTTCCTCATTGCCTACTTCAAAGGTCATATCCTCAATTCCCACATCTGCCTGCTTTGCATAAGAAACAATAGCAGAGAGCATATTGGAGTCCTCAGCATACTCTAAAAGCTGCTTCGGGATATCCCCATAATCCTTGGAAAAATAAACAGATTCCCGAAACCACTTCATCGCAGCAATGCAGGGTTGGTAATTCATGACACAGGCAATTGAGAAAAACGGCTGGTTACCGGCCACTGCTTCCGCTATCATCTCCTTCTTTTTCCTATCTCCATTCGCCGGAAAAGAAAATGTCTGCCTGCACGGCTAAACATACTGACCCACAAAACAGTTACGAAGCAGGTATTACAAAAAATAAAGAATGCGATAAATAGTTTTTGACTATCTACCGCATTCCCAAATAACCTTTACCCTACATACACATCCCAAAGCTTACCGCAAGCGCCCGGTCCACCTGTCCCAACAAAAGATTGTCCACTCTGCCTATGTATTCCTTAAGCCTTGAGCGGTCAATGGTACGCACCTGCTCCAGAAGAATGATGGAATCCTTTCTTAAACCGAATTTGGAATCCTCAAGCGGTATATGCGTGGGAAGCTTATGCTTTCCGGTCTGGCTTGTTATCGCGGCCACGATGACGGTGGGGCTGTAGCGGTTGCCCATATCATTCTGAATGACAAGAACCGGACGGATGCCTCCCTGTTCTGAGCCGATCACCGGACGTAAGTCTGCGTAATATATATCACCTTTTTGAATGCTCATTGCTGTCTCCTCCAAATAAAATACTTCATCTGAAAATCCCTTTCCGTATCCTATTGAGGAGTGTTGCCTGTCAACCTGAGCTTTATTCATTGCTTTGAGGCGCTTTGGCAGAAAAAATTATTTTATTCCCGTGGTCGTCTTTCCCGTTCTTTTACAGTGTCAGTCGTTTGGACAGTTACCTCTTTTCTTCCGATGATAAAACTATTTTCCCTGTCGATAATAGAATTTCTTTTCCTTGACAAACTTTTATTTTAGAATATAATTACATTTAATAAATATATTTTGGGAATTTTATTCTACAGTTAAGGAGGGTACTTATGGAAAATGAAGCCTGCCTCGCCGCTATCAGGAACCAATACAATACACTTACCAAAACCGAACGGCAGATTGCCGATTACATACTCGCGAACAGCAGCTCCGTGGTGGAAATGAGCGTGGCCGATCTGGCTGCGGCCTCTGCTGCGGCCGGTTCAGCAGTCATCCGGTTCTGTAAAACCATAGGTTATACCGGGTTTTCCCAGTTCCGCATCACCCTGGCCATGGAGCTTGCCAGCAGGCCTGCGCCTGTCATGCCTCTTCTTACCAACAGCGATACCTCCGCAGACGCAGCGCGCAAGGTTTTTGACTCCAGCGTGCGTACTCTGCAGAATACGCTCTCCATGCTGGATTTTTCCATTGTTGAGGCCCTGGTAAATGAGATTTTACAGGCGGAACGTATCTGTATTTTTGGCGTGGGCACCTCTTCCCCCATCGCTGAGGATACCGGATACCGCTTCCTCCAGCTGGGGCTTTCCGCATCCAGCTATAAGGATATTCTCTTCATGCCTGTCGCCGCTATGAATATGAAAAAAGGAGAGCTGGCAATCGCCATCAGCCACAGCGGCCGGACACAGGCCACCCTGCAGGCGCTGCAGCTGGCAAAGGGGCAGGGAACCGTTACCGCCGCCATTACCAGCTACCGTACAAGCCCTCTGGCCCAAACCGCAGATTATTCTCTCACCGCCTACCCTGATGACATCAATTATCCCGTGGAGGCAGTCTCCGCCAGGCTCGCCCATATCTGTATCCTGGATGCCATCGCAGTAATACTGACCCTGCGCCAGGGCGAAGAGGCGGCGGCACACTTAAGAACCCGGAATGAGATTCTGGAACGGATCAGAAAGAAGGATGAGCTATGAAAAAAGCCTCCGGCCGGCTGCTTTTCCTCGTTGCCTATTTCGCCTATGCTTCTATCTATATTGCACGCCTGAACCTGACAGTAGCATCACCTGTCATGCAGTCGGAAAAGCTCATGAATGCCGCACAAATTGGAACTATGGGAGGTATCTTTTTCCTTTTTTATTCTGCCGGCCAGCTGCTGAATGGGTATCTGGGAGATATTTTCCCGCCGAAAATCATGATAATGACCGGTCTTTTCCTGACTGCGGCTTCTAATCTGGGAATTGGCTTTCTTCCCGGTACGGCGGTTATCACTCTTCTCTGGGGAATCAACGGCTTTGCCCAATCCATGCTCTGGGGGCCATTACTGCGTACTGTCGCCAGCCACTATCCTCCCGGGCGCAAATCCTTTATCGCCTCACTGCTTGTTTCCTCCGTGGGCACGGGCAGCATTCTCGGCGTATTTCTGGCAACGGCGGCCATCTATTTCGGCAATCTGCGGTATGCTTTTATCTGGCCGGGTGCGGCCGCACTGCTTTCGTTTATTGCCGTGTTTTATCTGTTTCCCGGTGTACCGGCGCAGGCCGCAGATCAGGAGAAAAAACCCCTGGCTTCCCTGTTTTCACCTGGGCTGATCCTCCTGCTCCTTTCCGCCATGTGCCATGGCGTGCTCAAGGACAACATCACTCTGTGGGCAGCTTCCTATTTTATGGATACTTTTTCAGTGGATTTGCCCACTATGTCCTTCTTTGTATTTGCGGTTCCACTGCTGACCCTGGCAGGAAGGCTGATTTACCCGCTTATCTACCGGGCCTGTGGCGGAAACGAACACAGGGTATCCTTATTCGCACTCATTTTAGCGGCGGTCAGCCTGGTCCCTCTGTGTTATTCCGGAATTTCCCTGATAACCTCCGCCATATGCCTGAGCACCGCCTCTGCAGCGGTTTCACTGATAAATACCTCATTCCTCACCATTTACCCTATGCGCTACCAGCAATACGGCTGTGTATCCAAGGTGGTGGGGCTGATGGATTTCGCCACTTACCTGGGCGCTGGAATCAGTTCCTCTTTTTATGGCTTCTGGCTGGAGTCCCACACCTATTCCGGTATGTTTTTATCCTGGGTTTTCCTGTCTGTCCTGGCTGTTATTTTATTATTTATAGTACAAAAAAGGAGATTAACATGAACGAAAAAGTAATCCTCATATCCATTGACGGTATGCGTCCCGACGGAGCCGTTGGCTGCGGCCATCCTTTTGTACAGGAATTGATGGAAAAAAGCACTTATACACTGCAGGGCGGCTCCGTGCTGCCACCAGTTACTCTGCCCTGCCATACTTCCATGTTTTACGGGGTCCCGCCGGAGCGTCACGGTATCCTTACCAACACCTATACCCCTCCTGTACGGCCGGTAAAAGGAATTGCCGAACAGCTGGCCGCCTCCGGGAAGGTATGCGCCGCTTTCCATAACTGGGAACCGATCCGTCACATCTGGCAGTCGGAAACCATGAAATATACCGGTTATATCAATGCCTATCAGGAGGATAATTCCGACAGCCTTCTGACCGGGATGCTTTTATCCCTTATCTCCCGGAAGCAACCGGATTTCCTCTTTCTGCATCTGGTGGAAACCGATGAAAAGGGAGGGCACGACCATGGTTGGATGTCTCCCGAATATCTGGGGCAGCTCGGCAACGCCCTTTCCTGTGCCCAGCGGATTTATCAGGCGGCTGGCAATGACTACCATATCATCATCACCGCTGATCATGGCGGCCATGACCGCAGCCATGGAGATAACTGTCCTGAGGATATGACAATTCCCATGTTTTTCTGCGGCAGGTACTTCCAGCACGGCAGGAAGCTGGAGCACGCATGCCTGCTGGATCTTGCTCCTACGATTGCCTGGCTGACCGGTGTTGCGGCTGTCAGGGAATGGGAAGGGCATATCATCCCTCACCTTTAAACCATATAAAAACAGGGGACTGCAATACAAAGGGCTGCTGCAAAATCAAACAATTTGCAGCAGCCCTGTTCTTCATGCATGCTCAGTGCTGGACATCCTGATTCTTCATCATTTCCATCAGGTTAAAGGGAGGAAGAATACTGTCAATCAGCTCATACAGAGCGTCGTCATAATGGTCGCGCACCTCACAGCTGCGGTCAAAGATCATGGTAGGCTCTTTTTCCTCCGTTACCGCATCCCACTGGGGAAGTCCGGAATGTCCCGGCCTGCCGGTCCGTGCAAAGGTCATCAGGGCGCCGAACATCCGGGCCTCCAGTTCATCGGAAACACCCTGGATGCCGCATACCTCCACCTTATCCGTATTGTGGAAAAAGAAGGGGATATCCGAACAGTGCCATGCGATTTTCTGATGCTGGATCGGGAACTCCAGGATAAAGTTGTAAAGGTAGGTCCCCGCGCCTCCCTTCGCGTGGAGCTTTGCCAGACGTTTGGAGGGCTGACGCATCACACGGTCCACATTCAGCAGATCCGTGGCATATTTTCCGGGATAGGCTTTGGCAAAGGCGGCAATCATTTCATCCGTATGTTCTCCGTAAACCTTTGCAATGATCTCCCTGGCCTCTTCCCCTGACAGCTTTGTTTTATCATAGGTTTCCGGCAGGAACGAAAACTCCCCGAATACGGAACCGATCAAAAGCGGGATCTGATATGCATGTTCACGGAAGCCGCACTCCAGCGGGCTGCCGAGATAATAATCATTTAACAGCGGGGAGCCTCCCACATAGCCGCCCTTCATGGCAATCGGCATACTGACCTTCGTATAGGCTTTTGCCAGCTCATAGTAGGGTACGGTTTCCAGCTTTTCCACATCCCCCTCGCCAAGCCCCAGCTCCGCGAGCAGCGCCCCGACGATTTCACGCCCGTCGCCGCGGCAGATAGGCAGTGTGGACGCATCCCCTACGCCGCTCATGATCATGCCCTTGTGGAACAGGCCGTCCGCGTCGGGAATCTGCATCAGGTCGGCCACCTTCATGCCACCTCCGGACTGCCCGAAAATTGTTACATTCTCAGGATCCCCGCCGAACAGGGCGATATTTTTATGTATCCAGCGCAATGCCGCCACCATATCCGCATGGCCTGCATTTCCGGAGTTTTTGTACTTTTCCCCGAAGGGGGACAGATCCAGATATCCCAGCAGATTCAGACGGTGATTGACGGAAACCACCACCACATCCCCGTCCATGCACATGTTATATCCATCATAGGCGATCTGCTCAATGGAGGAGCCGGCAAAATATCCTCCGCCGTGCAGCCATACCACCACCGGTTTTTTCGCCTCCTTATCCAGGGACTTCGTCCAGATGTTCAGGTTCTGGCAGTGCTCATCCTGCGGCCAGTAACGGTGGGGTACCATAAGCTCCGCGCTGGGCGTATCCTGGTTCATCAGCGGGCACACAAACCCGTAAGAGGTGGCGTCCTTTACGCCCTCCCAGGATGTTTCCTCTGGCATCTGGAAACGATCCGCATATGCATAGGGCACGCCTCTGTAAATATAGGCCCCTTCATAGAGAAATCCTTTCAGCCTTCCTCCGGTGGTTTCCACCACCGGTACTTCATCATAATTAAAATTTTTTGCCATCTTGTTAACCTCCTGCTTGTTTGTCAGAGAAAATACCTGCCCACTTTTGCAGGCAGCGGATTTTTCTCCTGAATAACTGTTATTTTCCTTCCGTCTCCCGTTTCTGTAAATCTGCCATTACTGTGGGATAAAGCTTATCCAGCTTATAAAAATAATAGAATACCGGAATGGCCAGCATGAACGGAATCGGCGCCGCCAGATACAGATTCTTAATCGCCGCAATGGCGGTTTCCGGCTGTACTGCTGCAAGTCCATTATATCCCGCCGCGCCGATAATGGCCAGCGCTACGGCGCCACCCACGCCTGCGCCGATTTTTGCGCCGAAGGTTGTGCTGGAATAAAGCATGCCTTCCACACGGGTTCCGGTCTTCCACTGTCCATATTCAATGGTATCAGCCACCATGGCAAACAGGGTTCCCGTAAGAGCCGCATTTCCCACGCCCTTAATCAGGGAGCATGCAATCAGCCATCCGCCGCTTGTGGGATTCATAAGCATAAGCACCTGCCCCACAAGGCTGATAATGCTTCCCACAAGGGCTACATCCCGCTTCCCGTATTTTTTGCTCAGCGGTGCTACTGCGGGCATGCATACCAGTACCGGCACGATGGATACCGCCGTAATAAAGCCCGCCAGGTTTTCGTTGCCCAGAATCCACTTGGCATAATAGGTGCCCACGCCCATGCCCAGGGACATTCCAAGTGCCGTGCATACCCAGATACCCACAATAATGAGCCAGTAATTGTTCTTCAGAAGAAGCTTGAAGCCCTTCACAAAACTGATGTTTTCCTTCTGTACGGAGGACACCCGCACACGCTCCTTTGTCTTTGCAAAGCAGAGGAGGAAAAGCGCCGCCGCTGCCACTGCATAAATAATGGAAACAAGAATCCAGCTCTTCTGCTGATTGCTGCCGCCCATGGCATTTACAAAGGGAAGGGTAAATGCATTGATGAGCAGGGAACCGCACTGTGCCATAAACATACGGAAAATATTGATTACCGTACGTTGTCCCTGATCACGGCTCATCAGGGAGGTGAGCGCGCCATAAGGGATATTGATCATAGTGTACAGGAATGTGGTAACCAGATTATAGGTAATCGCCACATATATGTATTTTCCCAGATCCCCCGTATTCGGCACCAGGAATACGAGCACACATGCAATGCCGATGGGAACCGCAAGCCAGAGCATCCAGTGCCTCGCCTTGCCGTATTTCGTCTTTACCCGATCCATTACGTAGCCCATGAAAATATCCGTGAACCCGTCCGCCAGCCTCGAAAACATCATAATGCTTCCAATAATCGCCGCATTCAGCCCCAGCGCATCCGTGTAAAAAAAGGTTACAAAGGTCGAGGTCAGGACCAAAATCAGGTTGCTTGCCAGATCCCCTCCGCCGTAAGCCACCTTTTCAAATACCCCTATTTTTTCCGTCTGCCCGGAAAGCTTTGCCTCCGCTGCTTTTCCAACCATAAAACTGCTCCTCCTTTGGTTCTTTTTGTTATATCAACTATACAAAAAAGAACCGCCACAGGATATCGCATTTCTCCTTACCTTTTCTCCCTTCCTTGCCGGATTTTGGATGGCAGTTTTTTCACTTTTCCTGCTAACGCAAGATTTCATGATAAAAACAGCAAAAATTGATGATTTCCGGCATTAATTCAAACAGGCCTGTGCATTTTATGCACAGGCCGTGTGGCTGCATGAAGGCGGCAAGCCTTATTCCTTCCGAATTTTAATAAGCATGACCTCAAGAGGCTTCACACTGGCTCTGATATTCAGAACAGGCTCCTCCTCCCGTACCTCTTCGCATTCTGTCCGATACTCAGGATACGAGCCCGCCTCCAGGAACGCGGACTCCTCCTGGTTCAGCGTATCCGGCGCTCCCATACGCACCCAGGCGTCATAGCTGCTGCCTCCCTGCCTTGTAATGCCATACCGTTTTATCCGGTATTTTCCCGGCGCCAGATGGGACATCTGGATGAAAAAAGCCTCCGCCTCCTTCGGCTGAAATACCTGATACCGGTTGGTCTGCGTCATATTTACCGTGTGGCGGTAGCGGTAAAGCAAATCATAATGACAATAATTATACAGGAAAATCTGTATCTCCTCATCCCGCTGTGAAATAAAGTATCCGTTTCCCTTTTCCACCAGCCGGTCCCCCATCTGCGCCAGAAGCTCCATCGCCCGGTAAGCGCTCTTTTTCACGCTGTTTTTGGTGAACAGCCCGAAGCCGCCGCAGAACATCTGGGGCACCGGTGGGATTTCATCCAGCCTGTCGTTCAGGGCAAAATACCCCATCCCGCTTAAATGGGCATTGTTTTCCAGGACATTTTTAAAAAGATATGCTGATTTATAGCAGGTGTCGTTGCACAGATCCCTCTGCCAGATCGTGCTGCTCCATTCCTCCACCACCAGCGGCAGCGCCCCTGCCCCCGCCTGTTTTAAAATCCCGCGGGCTTCCTCCGTCAGATGGAAAAGGATATCCTCATCCCTGCTGACGGCCATGGGAAAGCTTTCATTCCCCACTATCAGATTCAGGCCGCCCTCTTCCTCCTCCGGATTCACCCCGGCAAAGGAGCGGAAGCTGATGATATCCGGCATGCAGCCTCTCCGGCGGCACATGGCAAGAAACTGAGGCAGATATTTCCGGCAGTCCGTTGTTCCCGGGCCGCATACAAGGAAATTGCCGCATACGGATTTTATCGTCTCATAGGTACAGGTGTAAATCTCCTCATATTCCGCTTCCGTACATACACCGAAATTCATATATTCCGGAATCAGCCACGGGGCAAACAGCCACTGCCGCACCCGATCTCTGCCGTGACGCTCCACCAGGTGCTCCAGCAGGCTTCGGATCAGATCTTTCCACGCCTCCAGGGACTCCGGATAGGAAACCACCCCCGCCCGCATGGAGGGAATGGAGGTACTGCGCGCCAGGAGCCTGGGCATATTGCTTAACTCCACCATGGGCTTCGCCCCTGCTGACACAATAAAATCAATGGCTTCATCCACATAGGTGAAATTTTTTACCCGGTTGCCAATCATATCCGTCCGGAGCAGGCACATATCATCATCAAGAATCCCCTTTATGCGGATATATTCGAATCCGATCTGCTGCTGCAGAAGCATTATTTCCTGCTGCCTCGCTCCGTCCAGCAGCTCCCTCGCATAGCCTGCATTCATAATCCGCTTCCAGTGCTGAGTGATGCGCGGTTTTCTGCCCTCCAGATCTATCACCAGCTCCCGCACTTTTTCCTTGTACTGCTTTACCTCCGGATCGCTGCCGGCATAACGCATCAGAGAGGAAAAAACATGGTTCATTTCATCCGGCTCCGCTGCCGCCGTCTGCGGGGTTTCCTGCTGCGCCGCGGCCTGTTTCCGGTATTCTCCCGGCGTCATACCCCGGTACTGCTTAAACGCCTTGATCATGGCGTTCACATTGGGAAATCCGCTGTTATAGGCGATCTCCGTCAGCGTTTCCCTGCCGTGCATCATCCAGACGGCATGGCAGACACGCACCCTCGTCAGATACTCCATAAAGGACACGCCCAGATATCTGCGGAAGCTGTGTGATATGTATGTACGGCTCAGGAAGGTATGCTCCGCCAGATCCTCCAGGGTAATCGGCTCCCTGTAATTATTATGGATATAATCAATGGCCTGCTCCAGCCGTTCCCAGCCGCTGCCCTCCGGCAGCTCTTCCTTTTCCTCTAGGAAATGCCGGACCAGATTCTCAAGCAGCGCCGCAATCCGGTTCTTTATATACAGGGACTGCCTCATCTCATATTTATACTGCGCCTGAAAGGCCCGGGCCAGATTGTTCCGGAGTACATCATAGCTCCCCTGCCTGTCCTTCGGATACAGGAAGGAGCGGCAGTTTACCCTATGATTCAGAAGCTCCGGGCTGACAGAGGCCAGATAATGCAGGGAAATCGACAGCGACAGCGCACACGCATCCCCATCCAGCTCAAGTTCCAGCATCTGGAAGCTGTTGACGGCAAAAATATCCCCTTCATTGATACGGTATACCGGCCCGTTCTGGGCAAGGCACACCCGCCCGGCCCCCTTTAATACAAAGAGCAACTCCAGCTCCGGATGCCACAGCGCGCGTTCATCCTCCCTGCGCAGCAGGGTAAACCAGAAGTCTTCCTGTTTTTTGTCGGATTGTCCCATAATTGTG
The DNA here is from genome assembly GCF_003435485.1 of Eisenbergiella massiliensis. Lineage (NCBI taxonomy): Bacteria > Bacillati > Bacillota > Clostridia > Lachnospirales > Lachnospiraceae > Eisenbergiella > Eisenbergiella massiliensis. The sequence goes on along the minus strand of NZ_QVLV01000001.1, from coordinate 461,693 downwards.
CTTCTCCTTCTTCCATTGCGGACCCCCTGGCCTCATGTCCGGCAAACGGTGAATCAGTGCTGATTATAGGATACCACCCTACGGGTTGGCAGCCAAGTATGGAATTTGCCGCATAATCTCCGACCACCTTTCGGCAATCTGCGAAAGCCCCTCCCCTGTAGGATGTGTCATATCCGCAGATATATATTCCGGATTACTTAACAGCTGTTTTCCCGGCGTATATATCAGCTTTGTCCCTTCCGCATGTTTACGCACAATCTCCCTGAATAGTTCCGTCCTCTCCTGCATATCCCCATTATGCGTAAAAATATCCGTTACAAAAACAGGCCTGCCGTCTGCTGCGAGAATTCCCATAAACTCCTCAATTCTTTTTTCATAGGCCGCGTCACTCAAAGGCTTTTTGAGCATGTTAATCCCCATCTCCACAGACGCAAATGTCCAGTCTTTTCTTGAAACAATATATTCTGCCATTGGTTTTTCCATAAAAGCCGAGCCTGCATAGCCCTGATTCATATAATCCACTCCAAATTTATGGGCCACCTGAAACGGATAGGTCCAGGGTGTCATCAATGCCATTCCGCCATGCGTAATCGAGGAGCCATAGGCCAGATAACATTTCTCAGGCGCATCCGATTTACAGGGCGGTTCCGTATTCCCTTCCCTGCCCAAATATCTACAGGTGCCATAAGGAAGCAGAACCCTTACCATCCGGGGTGAAAAAGGAAGCCTTGCCTGCCTTGCAATTGCTTCCAGTTTTTCAAGCTCTTCGGGATATTTTACTGAAATAACTGTTTCCGTCTCCCTAAGTGCTTTGGCAGAATACTGCCATCCTCCCTGGAATGAACCATAGTATATCAGCACCGTCTGTGCTTCCTCATCCGGATCCGCCCGGAGATGGAGCTTAACTTCTTCCCCGGTCAGACGGAATCTCACCTCAACCCCGGTTGAAAGGAAGGATGTGTTATCACGAATCCCTTGATCCAGCTGTTTTGCCACATCCCTCGGCAGACGAGACATCTTATAACCGTCTTCTTCCCATACCATTGCTTCCACATTATGAAATTCCATCTGGTCAAATATCATTGTCCTACCTCCGATCCGATATCCCTTTGTCCCACGGGCGTGCCGCCCGCTGGCTTTTCTGTGCTTTACTGAAAACGCTTAACCTTTCACCGCTCCCATCATAATTCCTTTGGTAAAGTATTTCTGCACAAATGGATACACAAGCATAATAGGAAGAATTACGAAGGCTGTCAGCGTAAGCCGGATGCTGGTAGGCGTGGCTGCTGTTGCAGAAAGCTGCGTGTCATTGGTAATCTGTGTCGCCTGCGCCTGGATCTGATTGAGCAGTTCATAAAGCAGGAACTGCATGGTATACAGTTTGGGATTGGTAATATACAGTTTGGTTGTAAAAAAGTCGTTCCAGTGGCCTACCGCTGTAAATAAAGCCACCGTGGCCAGGATTGGTTTCTGAAGAGGAAGCACAATCCGGAAGAGCCTGGTAAAATATCCTGCGCCGTCCAGATAAGCGGATTCCTCCAAATCCGGAGGTATAGCTTCCATGGAAGTTTTAAGCAGAACCATATTATAAACGGAAATCATACCCGGAATAATATAAATCCAGAAAGTATTCACCAGATGCAGCATCCGGTTATTCAAATAAATAGGAATCATGCCTGCCGAAAAATACATGGTTGCCACACAGAACCTGTACCAGAATTTTTTCCCCCACATTTCCTGCTTTGTGAAAAAATATGCGGTATATGCTGTGGCAAACACACTGACACCGGTTCCAAGGACGGTCCTGGCCAGCGTGATCAAAACTGAATTTCCAAGGTTTTCCACCTTTAGAATTTCTTTGTAGTTGCCGAAGTGAATTCCCACCGGACGCCAGGTTATGGCTCCCACTTCCACCATCTGGTTATTGCTGATCGTGCAGATTAGCAGATAATAAAAGGGATAGGCACACAGAAGCGCCAGTAAGGTGAACAGAATCCCGAAAATTATATTATAGCCGATATCTTCCATGGACATCGGTTTCTTAGCCTTTGGTAATACTTTTGTTTTTGCCATATTTTTACCTCCTTAAGCGACAAATTCACCCTGCTAGAAAACACTTGTTCCACGTACTTTTTTCGACGTATAGTTAGCCATGGAGAACAGTACCAGCGCTACAATGGATTTCATGACTCCTACCGCAACACTGTAGGAAATCTGGCCGTTTCCAATACCCAGATTGTACACATACAGATCCAGTACCTCTATGTATTCCTTATTCAGTGAATTGCCGAATGCAAGGAACTGATCCACACCATTGTTCAGGAAATTTCCGATGCTCATAATCAACAGCACGAAAAACGTGGGGATCAGCTGAGGAATCGTAATATACCTTATCTTCTGCCAGCGGCCTGCGCCATCCACCTGCGCGGCTTCATACAGTTCCTGATCGATACCGGAAATCGCCGCAAAGTAAATAATCGCACTCCATCCAAGGCCTTTCCATTGCTGCAGAAGCACCTGGGTCAGCCATACATGCTTATCGGAGTTCAGGATGTTGACCGGCTCCGAAATCCAGCCCATCCCGATAAGCGCATTATTCAGCACGCCGTTGTATCCAAAAATCCCCATAGCCAGGGAAAGCATGATTACCCAGCCTATAAAGTTCGGCAAAGTGGTTACGGTCTGCACCACCTTCTTAAATTTGTTCGATTTCATCTCGCTGAGCAATACCGCAAACAGCATAGGCAACGGAGAAAATACATATCCCAGCAGATGAATGGCAAAGGTATTTCTCAGCACGCGGAACAGATTCGCCCGCATTACCTTGTTTCCAAACAATTCCTGAAAGTTCTGCCACCCTACAAAGTTACTGTCAAACAACGATTTTCCCGGCTTATACTGGAAAAACGCAAAGGACCAGCCCCACAGCGGCAGATAATAAAACAGCAGTATCACAAGGATTCCCGGCAAAGCCATAAGAAAAACCTTATAGCCCAGCCATTTTTTTGACGCCGACATATCTTTCCTGCTTTTAGGTTCTGACTTACTCAATGAAGTGTCCCCCTTCCTTTCAACTCCGTATTTTAATTGTTTTTTCTGCTACTATTATGTTACACGCACAGCGCTTTGCCGTATATGAAAGAAATTACCGATAGTTTTAATAATTTCGGTTTATTTGCTTTCCGCCCTGCTTTCAATCATACATACTGAACTGTACAGACCTTCCGCTTTTGCGGTGATTTTTATTTTCCCAGGGGCAGGGTTGGATTTCACCAGAAGCTGGCAGAGTCCATGAAAAGCACGTCTTACCGGCAGCTTATCCGGCTCGTGGCTTCCCGGATTCCCGTTACCTGCTCCCAGGAAGGTTCCCGCGCCTTCCACCGTGAATGTAAGTTGCGGATCCGCTGTGGGGACTACCCGGCCATATTTATCCAGAATACGGACATTGATAATGGCAATATCCTGTCCATCCGCACAAATACAGTTTTCATAAGCTGTCATTTCTATTCTTTCCGCAGGCCCTGTCGTCCGTACTTCTTCCCGCGTTGCTTCTCTTCCGCCCTGATAGCCAACCGCACACAAAACTCCCGGTTCATAAATAATATTTTCCCATTTCAGGAACCAATCCCGTTCCATCCGCTTCCTTCCATAGCTTTTGCCATTGACCGACAGTTCCACTTCCTCATAATTACTGTAACAGTATACGGTAACCGGACGTCCTTCCTGCCCTGCCAGATTCCAATGGGGGAATACATGAAGAACCGGTTGCCCGGACCACCAACTCTGATAATAATAGGCGATATCTTTTTTAAAGCCGCAGTAGTCCATCACGCCGTATTGGGTGGAAACCGCCGGATACGGCATAGGCGTCGGTTCACCTTTATAATCAAAGGCCGTCCAGACAAAATACCCGGACAGATAAGGACGGGCATGATACATTTTCCACATATTTTCCGCCTTAAAGGCAGAATCCCCGCTCCATTTCCGAATATTTTTATTACCGTTTTCCGGATCCATAGGATAAAAATACCCCTGTTCCGTATTTGTCTCATAACAGGAACGGGTCCAGCCGTTTGAAAAGGCCTCCGTATTCATCATCGGCTGTCCGCAGGTCGTTTCATGATACGGATCCCATCTCTCGGGATAATAGTTAAAGCCTGCAATATCCAATTCTCCGGCCAGGGGAAGCAGCTCTTCCAGGGAGATATCCCTGCTGTCCTTTGTGCCATTGGGATTCCAGTACACAAGGGCCATGGTAACCGGACGGGAAGGATCCAGCTTTTTAACTTCCATACGCATTGCATGAGCTACCCGTCCCGCTTCCGGAGTAAACTGAAGGTTCACTTCTTCGTTTCCGATACACCAGCAATAAATACAGGGATGGTTCCTGTCACGCTTCACCATATTTCTAAGCTGCTCCAAGCTTTCTTTCGAAACACTGGTTTTTCTGGTTTCATCCATGACAAGAATCCCCATCCTATCACACATGGCAAGCAGTTCGGGAGACGGCGGGTTATGGGAACAGCGCAGCGCATTTGCTCCCAGTTCCTTCATCTTATGAAGACGGTACTCCATCAGCTTATCCGGGACTGCTATGCCCGTTCCCGCATGATCCATATGCTGGCAGAAGCCCTTCACCTGAAAGAAGGAACCATTCAGCAGCAGGCCTTTTTCCCCGTCCGCCTTTATGCTTCGGATACCAAAGGAGGTCTCCCTTACATCCACAGCTTTCCCATCATAAACAAGCTCGGTCCGCAGGGTATACAGATAAGGATTCTCCGGCCCCCAAAGACTGATATCCGTCAAATGCATCTCCTGCTCCACTGTATTTTCATCCCAGAAGCAAATATCCATTTCGGTAGATGTCGAACAGATTTCCTGTCCCACAGCATCAAGAATCACGGAACGTATACACACTAAAATCTCATTATCACGGCGGTTTGCAGCTGTAGTTTCAATGCGGACCTTCGCACAGCAGGTCTCAAGAACCGGTTCCGCCGTAATATAAATGCCGTCTTCCGGCAGATAGACTGGTTCCTTCACAGTCAGCCATACATGCCGGTAAATGCCGCCGCCTTCGTACCACCAGCCCTCCCGACCGGTGGAATCCACTCTTACTGCCACCAGGTTAGATTCTTCAAAGTTGATATATTCCGTCACATCATAAGTGAACCCTGTATAACCGCTTTCATGGGTTCCCACAAAATGTTCATTCACATATACGGTACTGTTGCGGAACACTCCGTCAAAGGTCAGAAAAACACGTTTTCCCTCCTGAGAGGCCGGGAGTTCAAATTTTTTCCGGTACCATCCAATTCCGCCTTCCAGGGAACCGCCTGCAAAATGTCTGCTGTCAATGGTTTCCATATCCGGCACCCTGTCTGATCCCACAAAAACCTCGTTTTTTTGCGTATAATCTCCCTCCATGACAAAATCGTGAGGCACATCTACATCTTTCCAGCCCGAATCTTCCAGGTTCCTTCCTGCCGCGCCGAAATAAAAGGACTTTCCTTTGGCTCCTCCCCAGCCTTCCGTATTGGTATGCGGCGCCAGATCCCCTTTGAAAAACTTCCAGCCCAAGTCCATATTGATTCTGTTTTCCATCTGTTCATCCTCTTTCTTATAATTATGTTTTGTGCATAAAAACAGCCGTGCCCATGAAAAATCAATTCTTTTCACAGGACACGGCGCTTCCATTTATTGCATTCCGGACAGGACTCCGGCCAGGCAATTATTCAGCTGCATTAAGGACCGCATCTCTTTCATTTCTTGCCTTTTCGATATCATCCAGACGCCACTGTATCAGATCCTCCGCGCCCAGATCCTTACAGTCGGCAACCATTTGCTGCCAAATACTTTGAAAGGTTTCTTCGTCCTCCGCATAGACCATTTTCCAGCTCGCATCTACCACCTTATCATTAATGGTGCTCATAGTAAGCTTCATAGAGTCATCCGGTGTGCTTAAAAAGCTGTTGATGAAATCAAGGTCACTTGTATAAACAGCGCAGTTATTGGTATCCACCAGATCCTGCCAGCTGTCATAGCCTGTGGTTTCTTTCCAGGAACGATATGCCTCATTGTCATTGGCAATTGCTTTTTCTTCCGGCCAGCCTGTATGGACACTGATTAAATCTTCTCCATTGGGCCCCTTATATGTCATAACCGCAGACTGGGCAAGAATCCAGCTTGTGTTCCAAAGATAGGCCTGTTCTCCATTGTCATAAAAGTACTTGTCTCCGGTCGCTGCCTGATTATATTCCTTTGCTTTTTCGGTCAGTGTAAGAACATTGCCGTTAATCTCGTACATATCGCCTTCCGGTCCTGCATTCCCCATCATCTGTGCATCCGGATCTGCCATCATATCGATAAAGGCAAGACATGCTTCCAGATTTTTCGTATTGGCATTTACCACAATATATTCATCCGTATTTCCAAAGATAGCATCTCCGTAAAGCGTTTCACTATTGATATAATATTTTGTTCCCGGAATCCAATATTCAAAATACTCGTTACGCCATCCGGGCTGTGTGCCGCCGCCGAACATTCTCGTCTTTTTCCCGGCAGTGCTCCGGTCCGTATTGATGCTGTCCGGATCTAGTATCCCCGCCTGCATACAGTCGAAGTAGAATTTCAATCCCTGGTAATAAACGCTGTTATCCTCCAGGATGGAAGAATATTTCCCCTCTATCATGTTTGTTTCCAGCAGATAGGGAAGCTGGTTTTCCGTATAGCCATGCCATCTGAGCCATGTAATAATATTTCCCCAATACTCGGTATCGGATCCTGAATTCAGCACAGTTCCATAGATTTTATTGCCGCTGTCATCTGTGGGATGGGCCTCCATCATCTGTTTTGCCACTGTGATCAGTTCATCATAGCTGTTGATTTCCGGCGCGCCGATTTCTTCATAAATGCTCCAGTTCAGCCTTACCACATTACGGTCTCCCATGTCTGTAATATCAGTTCCTCCCACATTGGTAGGCATTGCGTAAAGACTGCCCGTATCGTTACTCCTGTAATTTTTTACGAATTCCAGCGCGGGTCCAAGACCGTTTTTTTCAATCGCCGCCTGCACATGCGGAAGGTCGTCCAGATAATCATCCAGCTTCAGCACCATGCCCGCATCTATCATAAGGGAGAGATTTTCCGCGTTTACGTGCATAACATCCGGCAGATCCCCGCTGGCAAGAATTGCATTGGTTTTCTCGTCCGAATAAGCCCATACGTCAATGGCAAGCCCCTTTGTTTTGAAAAAATCTCCCAGATAACCCGAAACAGTCCCGCTGGTCAGATTCGCGTTAAAGGGATACAGGGAAATGGAAACCGGGTTCCCGCTGTGCTCACCTTCAAATGCCGCCAAATCAAAGCTTACTCCGCTGTCCTCTGCCGCTTCTTCCGTTCCCGCTGCCTGCGCGGCCGTTTCTTTGTTCCCTGCCTGGCTTGGCTGTTCCTGCGAAGAAGCCGTTGTACCGCTTCCGCAGCCGGCAAGCGTCCCTATCACCAATGCACCGGACAACGCCAGCGCAGCCACTCTCTTCCAATATCTGTTTTTCATACATTCCCTCCTGATAAAATTATAGTCTTCAGCTTCTAACCGTCACGTGACATCCATTCGAATTTCTTAGCTCAATCATAAATAGTTTCATAAATTTTGTATATATAAAAAATCTCGGATAATTTAGGAAATTCCGTATTCCTCACAAAGTCGGCTTTACTTGCCTGCCTTATTCCTATAAAATTATAGTACGGATTTACATACTGTTAAGGCAGAGGTCACTGTTCATTCCCAAATAGTATCTTTAAATTACAGGAGGTAATATGTTCCAGGTATTGCTGTGTGACGATGAAATATCTGTTACGAATTTTCTGAAAAACTCCATTCCCTGGGAAAGCCTTGGAATAGAAAATATCCATACCGCTTCCGACGGCAGGGAAGCCCTTGCTGTTCTGGAGAAAAATCAGGTAGATCTTCTGATAACCGACATCCGCATGCCGCGTATGGACGGATTGGAGCTTTTGGCAAAGGTCCGCCAGACTACCCCGGATACCCACTGCATCCTGCTGACAGCCTATGGTGAATTTGAATATGCAAAGGCTGCCTTCCGGCTGGGCGTGGATAATTATCTTCTCAAGCCGATTCAGGTGGAGGAGTTGACGGAGACAATTGAAAATACAGTAGAAAATATGTACCTGCACAGGAAAAACCAGGAGGTTCTCTTCCGTGAGAATATATTGCGCCGCTGGCTTACCGGCAGCATCGGTGAGGATGAACTGGGAGAAAGAAGCAGTCTTTTGGGGGATATTAATATTTACCAGCGCTCCTATTGTGCCGTATGCATGAGTAAAGCGGAGCATTCCATTTCCCTGTCCGCTTTTACCGAGAAGTGTGTGCCGGAGCTGTCCCGCGTATATGATTGTCTTCATGTCTGGGACAATCAGGGCTATTATGTCCTGATTGTGAGCGGGAAAGAAATAGACCGGGAGCAGCTGGCCGGGGTACTGAGGCAAACTGCGCGCCAGCTGGATATCTCCGATAAAATACGCATTGCCGCAGGAGCCGTGGCGGAGCAGAGTGAAAACCTCTGTGTAAGCTACCAGGGGGCAGTAAAACTGCTTTCCTCTCCGGAGCCTCCGGCCGGAACGGTCCAGCTTGTACCGGACAACAGCAGGATAGAGGCAGACCCGGACGCTTCTATTGATTATGTAAATCTTTCCCCCATCATACAAAAGGCGATTGATTACATCCACAAAGAATACGCAAATGGGGTATCCATCAAAGATTTCTGTGCGAAGCATACCATTACCACAGCCTATCTCGGCTATCTGTTTAAGAAAGAGACCAATACCTTTTTTAACAATTACCTGAATACCTACCGGCTGGAAAAAGCCAGGGAACAGCTGGTCAACTCCCAGGAAAAGGTAAATACCATCGCAGAAAAAAACGGTTTCACCTCAACCAGCTATTTTATAACCTCTTTTAAAAAATATACGGGAATGTCACCTCAGAAATACAGGGAGCAGAACCAATGAACAATAAAAAACCGGACAATCATGTAAATAATCTTTTTCTCACCAGCGCCTCCGTTTTCTGTATCCTGCTGCTTATTTTCAGCTTTCTTGCCATATATTTTTCCTACCACGACAAAAAAAGCCGGATTACATCGTCCATGGAAATGATCAGCACCTATACCAGCCAGGAATACGGAAATATAGTGAACAATTTCTGGCAGGCCTATATGCCTGTCTACGAAACAATGAAAGAGGATTCCACACTGGTAAAGAGCTATTTCGCAGCGGAGGACGAACTGACCCCTCAGGAAAAGAACCAGCTTTCCAGCCTGTTAAAAAGGATGAGCCTGCGGGATAACAGGATTACATGGATTGCCCTGTATTCCGCTTTAAGGCCGGTAAATTATATTCAATACGCCAATGATACTTCCATTAATACGCTGCCTGACAGCTTTCCCTATATCAAAGAGCTGACGGACAAAAAACAGCAGATGGAGGTTTATGGCATGCGCTATTTAAACGCTGCTTCCGCCGGAAATGAAACCTTTGCCATCAGCGGCGGCGTGCCCTTCGGCTTTGGGAAAGGCAGCATTATCATCGGTTATAAGACAAGCACCCTCGCCCAATCTGCCACTCTGTTTCCCGATAATGTAAAAAGCATGGAGTATTATGTCATATCCAATGGACAGGTTGTTTATAATTCTGAGGAGAATTATGATATCGGCTCACTTTATCAGCCGGATGGAGAAACAGACGGTATCCACACGGTAAACGGCACCCGTAAATATGTGCAGGCGCTCCCTTCCGGCAACGCTTCCTCCTATGTTGTCTGCTCCATTAATTACGGGGATATGCTCCGGTCTGTCCACAAGGATACCCCTTTGCTCCTTGCCGTATTTATTGCCTTTTTCGGATTTTCCGTCTTCATCGGCCGCAGCATTCAGCGGCAGGTGGCGGAGGAAGTGGCTGTAATTAAGGAGGGACTGAACATTCTGGCGGAAAACAACCTGGATTACCAGCTGCCTACCAATTTCAGGCAGAATGGTTTCCCGGAAATCGCACAGGATATCAATATGATGAGCTCACGGCTCAATGAAAGCATTAAGAAAGCATATTATTTTGAATTGAAGCAAAAGGATGCCGAAATGGCAGAGCTGCAGGCTACCTTCAACCCGCATTTTTTATACAATACCCTGGAAATGCTGCGCAATAAGTGCTACAGCAACGGGGATTCCCAGACAGCGGGGCTGATTGCCAACCTGGCCTCCATTTTCCGCAGCTTCATCGGAGCAAAAACCTTCGTAACCTTCCGGGAGGAACTGGCCTTCAGCAAGAAGTACCTGTCCCTTCTTATCGCAAGATACGGGGATCTCGTCAGCTTCCGCTATGACTTTGATTCCGCCCTGCTCAATTACGGAATCATACGGAATGTCTTCCAGCTCCTGATAGAAAATTATTTCGTCCACGGGTTTGACGCCAACCGGCCGGACAATGAAATTGAATTCATGGGAACCTTCCTGGATGAAGACAATATTCAGCTCCTTGTAAAGGATAACGGCTATGGTATGACAGAGGAAGAGGTCGTTGTGCTGAACCAGAAAATTGAAGAGCCGATCCGCCACAGCCGGGAGAACTTCGGCCTGAAAAACCTGAACCAGCGCCTGAAGCTCTTTTACGGTCCCAGCTATGGGCTGCATATTGAAAAAAATGAATCCGGAGGGATTACTGTTTTCATAAAAATCAGGAAAATGACGGTGGAGGAATATGAGGAAAACAGGAAACAATTGCGGGAACCGGAAGGGGATCCCGGTTCCCGCTAAGTGCCTTCCTCCGGCGCTATAGGCCAGTTTCAGGACTTCATTAATCCCCCGCCGCCTTATTGATTTCCGCCCAGGGAGTAATTGATATTTTGTGCAGGTTCTGTATCTGCGCCAGGCCTATTTTAATCCGTCACCCAGCCCGTAAACATCATTTTCTTTTCCTTCCACACCATCCCAATGGATTTCTTCTTTAAACTCCAGTTCAATAATCGTATCCAGCATATCACGTGAAGCTATCGGCACCCGGATTTCAATATTGCCTCCATCCTCCGTAAGTTCTGCGTCACGGGCATTCAAGGATCGCCAGGAAACCAGCTCGTTATCCGGTATCGTAAACTTTACAGTATCCTGCTGCCATTCAATGATATGGACGTATACCCTGTTTTTACGGTATGTAGTTCCGCCCCAGCTTCCCGGTATAACCGGGCCGCCTCTCGTTTTGTACACTGTATCCCCATATTTTTGCAGCCAGTCACCAAGCTGCCTGAGACGTTCCACCTGTTCCGGTTCCATATCCCCATCTCCTGTGGGACCGACGTTGAGCAGATAATTGCCGTCCCTGACCACAATAGAAATCAGGTTATGAACCAGTTCCCGTAAAGACAGCACCGGCCTTCCCGGAATGTATCCCCAGGAATCCGCAATACAATCATTGGAATCCCATGGTTTATCCGTACGGATATCATCAATCCGGCGTTCCCTCACGTGAAAATCACCTTCCCAGCCGAAACGGTTATTTATCATAATATCCGGCTGAAGCCTGCGTATCTCATTGATTATTTTTTCCGATTCCCAGAAATAATTAACTTTCATATATTCGCTGACGGCCCATTCCGGCCTGCGGAACCACCCCTGCTCGGAGGACCAGTCGATTCCGCCCAATGCCAGCCACTCCCCGTCAAACCAGAGCAAATCGATTTTCCCATAATTCGTCATCAGTTCCATCAGCTGATCATGGCACTGTTTTTTAAGCTCCAGCGCATTTTCCCAATAAAGATCCGGGAAAAAATAGCCCGGGAATCTCCAGTCCAGGGGAGAATAATAGAACCCCACCTTAAGCCCTTCTTCCCGGCAGGCTTCCACATATTCTTTTACAAAATCCCTGTGCGCCGCGCTGTTCATCGCATTGAAGCTGCTGCTCCTGCTGTCAAACAGACAGAAGCCATCATGATGGCGGGTTGTCAGCACCATATATTTCATTCCCGCATCCTTAGCCGCCCTGGCCCATGCACGGGCGTCAAACCTGCAGGCCGCAAATTCCTCCGACAGTTTTTCATACTCCTTCACATTCAGCCGTTCGCTGAACAGTACCCATTCTCCCTTTCCCAGCATGGAATACAGTCCCCAATGGATAAACATCCCAAACTTGGCGTCCCGAAACCACTGCATACTGCTCTCGTCCAGTCTGTGTACTTCTTCCGGCACATATTCTTTTTGCGCCTGTTCAAAGGATTTCATTTCTTCTATCTTTTTCATAGCTTTCCTCCTGCTGTTTTTTCCAGGCCCGCTCAGCCCTTTACGGCTCCTACCGAAATTCCCTTAATAAAATATTTCTGCATAAAAGGAAATACCACAAGGAGCGGGAGCAGGCCTACAATGGCAATAGCCATCCGGACGGTTTCCTGGGGAATCCCCCCGCTGATGCTGGACATGTTGATATTGCTGTTTGCATTTTTTGATAAAAACTCAATATTTTTAATCATATTATTCAAAAGCTGCTGCACGCTGAACAGTTTTGCATCTGTGATATAATATAACCCATTCATCCAGTCGTTCCAATACCCCAAACCGATAAACAGGCCGATTGTGGCAATAATCGGTTTACAAAGCGGCAGCGCTACCTGGCCGAATATCCGGAATTCCGTGGCGCCGTCAATCTGGGCGGCCTCGCTTAATGCAATCGGCATGTTGGACTGAATGTAAGTGCGGGCCAGGATAACATTAAAGGCGTTCATCAAAAGCGCCGGTATTATCAGTGCGCCTATCGTATTTTTCATATGCAGGTAACGGGTATACATGATATATGTAGGAACCAGGCCTCCATTAAACAGCATGGTAAAAAACAAATAAAAGGAAAGGAATTTTCTCCCGGGGAAATCCGGATGCGCTAAAACATAGCCATAAAGCAGCGTCATCATGGTTCCTGCCACCGTGCCAACCGCAGTTACCATAAGCGTAACTCCATAGGCGCGGAAAATCTGAGCCTTTTCATTCCATATATATTGATATGCTTCCAGGCTGAACTGCTTTGGCCAGAAGGAATAGCCATGCATTATAATCTCATTGTTACTGGTAAGCGACGCCATTACCAGAAGAACCAGAGGTATTATCATAATCAGCGATATAAGCCCCATCGCCAAAGTAAGCATCCACTGATAACGTCTTTCTTTTTTCCCAACCATATTGTCCTCCTGTCTGCTAAAATAATGCATTCTCAGCACTGTATTTTCTGGTTATCCGATTGGCTGCCAGCACCAGGACAAAGCCCACCAGTGACTGATATACACATGCCGCAGACGACATGCTGATATCTCCCAGTTCAATCAACCCGCGATACACATACGTATCAATCGTATTTGTTGCGTTAATCAAGGCTCCGGAATTCATCGGCACCTGATAAAACAGGCCGAAATCCGAATAAAAGATTCTTCCGATACTCATAAGGGTCAATGTAATTACCGTTGATTTTAAAAGCGGCAGCGTGATAAAACGGATTTTGCTCCATCTGGTTGCGCCGTCGATTTCTGCGGCCTCATACATTTCCTGGTCGATTCCCAGTATCGCCGCCAGATATATGATGGAAGAATACCCCGCGCCTTTCCAGCAGTTGATAAAAATCAAAATCCCGGGCCAGTATTTGGGCTCCGTATAAAAGGAAATTGCCTCCCTGCCCGACGCAGTAAGGCTTCCGTTAATAAATCCGGTTCGGCCGCTAAAAAACGCATAGGTCAGGTAGCTGATGATGATGATGGAAATTAACGACGGAATCAGCACACAGGACTGAAAAAGCTTCACCTTGGTCTTACTGCGTAACTCACTCAAAAGAATTGCAATTAAAATTGCCGCGAATGTATTTACAATAATAAACGCCGTATTATACAGAAGTGTATTCCTGGTAACCAGCAATGCATCCGGCGCCTTGAAAAGATATTCAAAATTGGAAAAGCCTGCCCAGTCGCTTTTCAGAATACCTTTTGAAAAATTTAAATTTTTAAATGCGATGACAATACCGAACATCGGAATATAATTGTTAATCAGCAGATATACAAATCCCGGCAATACCATAATATAAAGTGGCAATGCCTTACGGAAAAGTTTTATTTTTTTACCGTTCATATTCACTTTTTCCTCCAAAGCCCCTGCAGCGGCAGTCCTTATCAAATTTTTCTTCCTTCCTGCAATATGCAGCGCCTCCTGACATCAATTCCGCCCTAAAGAATAAGCGGTCAACCGATAACGATATCAACCGACCGCTTATAAGCATTATTGTTTACTTTTGTTCTGCCAGCCAGGCGTCCGCCTGTGCCTGCATTTCAGAAATAACATTGTCAATTCCCGCCGCTTTCAGTTCTTCATTAAAGGCTGGCAGGGATTCTGCCGGATCCGCATCCCCGTTTTCAATAATCGCTTTGTATTTTCCCTTAACATTGCTGATTGCCGTAATCTCATTCTTCACCTTGGATGTATCAAAGATAAAGCCATACAGCGGGGATAATTTTGCCGTGTCGTTAAACTCAGTATATTTTGCAAACACATCCTCCGGGTCGGTCTCCCATGCATATCCGATGGATGCATTCCCGGAAAACCACATTTCATTGCCCCAGCCTACATTGTCCCCGGTAACGCCTTCCGGATAACCGGCAATTCCTTTGGCCTCGTCCTTCACTACATAATCCTTGCCTTCTATCCCGTAACGGAACAGATTCTGGAAATCCGAATTGGTATACAAAAGATTCAGCACTGCCAGCGCTTTCTCAGGATGTTCACACTGCCCTGCAATTACCCATTCAATGAAGTTTACGGATTCGGTGGAGAGTGATTTTTCCGTAATCGGGATAGCGGTAATCTCCAATCCTGTATTCATCGTTTCCTGCGTTACAATGCCGGGATGATAATTTCCGAAATAACCAAAGGCATTGCCTGCTTTCAGAATATCCTGCCTCGGTGTGGTATTTGTTGTGGAATCCGGCATAAAATAACCTTTTTTATTCCACTCATAAGCGGCTTCCGCCATTTTCTTATACTGTTCCGTATCGTAGGTATTAATGATAGTCACGCCATCTGAAGGATCATCCTTCATATCCACGCCTACGCCTGCCGCAATTTCATCAAACTGACCTTTTACATAATTCAAAAAGCAGCCGCTGGTTAAATCGGACGGAATCAAAGGATACATACCCGGATGCAGCTTCTGTACCTGGCTCAATACCTTCTCCACATCGTCCATTGTCTTAATATCTTCTTCCTTAATACCGGTTTCGTCCAGGATATCCTTCCTGCATACCAGGCCCGCCTGCGCCGCCATATCCCGATAGCTGGGAAGTCCATACAGCGCGCCGTCAAAATAGCAGGCATCTATGTAACGTTCCATCGCCTGGTAGGCTTCCGGCGCATAAGTCTTAATCATGTCCGAAACATCATACAGCTGTCCTCTCTGTCCTTCTTCCCTGATACCATCGCTTTGCATGAAAATATCCATCTTTTCCCCGCTGGACAGCATCAGGTTAATCTGATCCCCATAAGCTCCCCATTCAATAATCTGCAGCTTTACTTTCGCATCAGCCACCGGGGCGATAATTTCGTTCATTGCATCCTCTACCTCCTGCATGCTGGCAGGAGAAGCATTGGAACCAGGCCATATCATAAGGATTTCTGCCATATCCCCGTCTTTTAAAACAGAGTCGGCCGCATCAGCCGCTTCCGCCGTTCCTGTTTCATTTCCCGTTTCATTCCCTGTTTCGGCAGCCGGCTTGTCGCTTCCGCTCCCTGATGAAGAATTTCCGCAGCCCGACAGCGTCGATACTATCATGGAAGCTGCCAATAACAATGTAATTAACTTCTTTTTCATATACTTCCTCCTAATTTTAAAATGGTAACGGCCGTTCTTGTTCTGATATCCTTATCATACGTTCTGCACCTTCATTCTTCAATTTCAATACCGATGCATTCCATAACAAAACCGACTTTTTATAAAGAAAAAGAGCATCTGCACCAGCCGCAGTGCGGCCGCAGATGCTCCTTTTCCTATCAATCCCTTTCATGTCTGACACGATATTCACTTGGTGTCTGGGATGTTAGTTTCTTGAAAATCTTGGCGAAATAGGCCGGAGAGTCATAGCCGGTCTGGGCGCTGATCTCCGCCATAGAAAGATTTGTTTCCCGCAGCAGTTTCTTCGCCATGATAATTCTGTATCTCTGTATGTATTCCATTAAAGTATAGCCGGTACATTTTTTAAATTCCCGGTTAATATAATCCCCGTTCAGATGGACCAGGGACTCGATATTCCTGCGTGTGATAATTTCGTTATAGTGCTCCTCCAAATAGCTTCTGACCTGCCTGATGGGATCTGACATTTCACTGTCTTTTTCATTCGGCGTTTTCATGGATACGGCCATATTTTCTTCCACCCGTTCAATCGCTGAGCTTATCACCTTCTCCAGCTCCTCAAAGGAAACAGGCTTGAGCAGGTATTGATAGACCCCAAGGGAAATCGCGCTTCTTGCATAATTAAAATCAGGGAAGCCCGTCAGGATTATGCAGATAATTTCCGGATAAGCATCCTGCATCCACTGTATCAGTTCAAGGCCGCTCTCTCCCGGCATTTCAATATCGCAAATCATGATATCAATCGCAGACGACGCCAGGATATCCCTTGCTTCATCCGCATTATAAGCCACAAAAACCTTCTGTATCCCTTTCTTTTTCCAGTCTATGGCTTTCTCCATGATCTGGATCATAGTAACTTCATCATCTACCAGAAGCAGTTTCATTCTCTGAGTCCCCCCTTCGATATCATCAGCGGAAGCAGCAGGGTTACCACCGTATTGCCCGGTACGCTCTCTATCTGCATTTGCGCTGTCTGCCCGTAAAATACCCGGATTCTTTCCTTCACATTCTGGATTCCTATATGCTCTCCTCCTGCTTCAATGGATTCATCCCGCTCTATTTTTTCCAGGATATCCTTTTTAAAACCGATTCCATTATCCCTGACCGTAATCTTCATCTTCTCTGTTTCCACAGCCTCCACCGTCACTTCTACCTGCAGCAGCGGAACACGCATAATATTATGCTTCAAACTGTTCTCGAAAAATGTCTGTATGAGAAGAGGCAGCACCGCCTGTTCTTCCAGTCCCGGTTCCACCGATATCCGGGCCTCAAACCGATCCTGATAGCGATATCTTTGGATTTCCACATAACTGCTGAGACATTTTAATTCCTCCTGCAGCAGGACAAACGTCCCCTTCCTGCCAAGAAGATAGCGAAAATAGCTCCCGCAGGCAAGCGCCAGTTTCTGGATGGAAAGGCAATCCTTCATCTGCGCCATACCATAGAACAGATTCAGTATATTCGTATAAAAATGCGGCTGTATCTGTATTCTCAGGTAATTGCTGTTGATTCTCTGCCGCTCCAGCTCCGTTTCATAAACCTGAATTTTCAGATGCGCAATCTGATCCGCCATGTTATTGAAGGTACAGAACAGATTCGCAATCTGGGAATTATCATGTACCACAGGAAGCCTGGTATCCATATCCCCGCCGCTGTAATTTTCCATTGCCGCCCGCAGCTTTTCCAACGGTTCAAATACGTCCCTGGTCTGCCTCCCCAAGACCAGAAATATCAGAAGCGACGCAAACAGCATAGCTCCCATTAAAATGAGTACTCCCGTGCCTTTATTGCTGTAGAGCCTGCCGCTGCCTATGGTCACACGGATACCGGCATCAGTATACTCCAGAAAACGGTCATAGGAAACTGTCATCCCCTTGTAAGGCTCTCCCATGTGCGCAACCGTATTTCCCGCGCGATCCACCATTTCCAGGACCCAGTTTTCTTCCTGATCATATAAGCCTTCCAGAATATGCCCCGCAGGATACAGGCTGCCGATATACCCGTTTTCCATATGGTAAATTTTCAGCAGATACGGCGTATCCTGCACATAAAGGACACTCCATTTGTCCTTGCTGGCTATTGTATTATGCGCAATATAATCGAAAACATTTTCTTTGATCCCCTGCGATTTCAGATAGGAAGTATTCTTTTCATCCACTGAAAAATATATGTTTCTATCCGGGACATATACAAAGGTCACAAGTTCATATCCCTGCCTGGCATTCATATCCGCAATCTGTGAACGAAGCTGCAGCTTTGCGGTTTCCACAGTCAGTTTATCCTCAGAATTGCACAGCTGGCTGTACAATGCCCCGGTTTCCGCACTGATAAAACTTAACATCATCCGCGATGTTTCATTCAGCTTGTTCTCCCAGAAGACTCCGTAGCTGTCAATGGTATCTTCAAACAGCTCCTGTGCCCGCTGCCCGTCCTTATGTATCAATAACAGGCTGCTTATCTCAATAATTAAAATGGCGCCGGTCATAACCGCCCCCATTGACCAAAGCACCTTTTTAAAAATTGATTTTTTGCCATTTTCCCCCATGTTTATCCCCTTCATTCCAGGCTCTTCCTTTACGCCTGCCGCAGCAAAACTTCAAGATACAAAAAGAGCCATCCTGTCGTAGATGCACATATACGGGTATCTGCGCGCCGTCCAACCAGGGACTTAAATCCCTGTACGCATTCATACGAAAAGATGGTTCCATGGGTTAATTTTAGAACAATGCAAAAATAAAATCAATGGATAACTGTTCAGTACCCTCAAAGTTACATCAAAGGTACTTCTAATCCAACAGCGCCCTCTCCACGCTCCAGTAAAAACTATTCTCCCCAATCATATCATAGATACCGGAGCGTTTCAGCATCATCATAGTGCTGTTAGGAACTCCGCATAAAAAGATTTTCTTCCCCTGTTTCTGCAGCTCGGCCAGCACCTGCATAAAAGTAATGGCGCCTGAGATATCCATATAGGAAACCCCTCGCATGGACAGCAGGACGGTATCAAACTCCTGCATTTTTACAAGGATTTCCTCAATATTCTGCGTGTTCGCAAAAATTATGGTTCCCGTCAGGTAAGCGACCGCAGCATTTTCATACTTCTTATTCAGTCTCTCATCCGCATTATTGATACGGCTCATATCCACTTTCTCATAATTGATTTCTATATGGGACAAACGGCTGACCAGAAGAACCAGCCCGGTTACCACACCCAGCAGAATCGCCGTGGTCAGATCAAACAAAATGGTAGCCGCCATGGTAATCAGGTATTTGGCTGCAGCCCCCTTGAAATGATGGGAAAAAATATACCTGATTTCCTTCCAGTCATTCATGCGGAAGGCGGTCACCATCAGAACCCCCGCAAGGGCGGACAGGGGAATCCTTGCCATCACAGGCCCCAGGATAAACATAAAAACAAGAAGCCCCAGCGCATGGAATATACCGGTCAGCCTTGTGCGCGCCCCGGATTTCAGCGCAACGCTCGTCCTGGCAATGGCCGCAGTTGCGGGAATCCCCCCGAAAAAGGGCAGGATAATATTTCCGATGCCCTGCGCCACCAGCTCCTGATCGCTGTTCAGCCTGACATTTGCCATTTTCCCGGCGCTGGCCCCGCACAGCAGGCTTTCAATCATCCCCAGCATGGCAATACTCACCGCCGGGCCGAAAAGCCCTTTGATATCCTGGAGATTCAGCGCTGCAATATCCAGACGGTCCTCCAGGAAAAGCGTTTTGGGAATGGCGCCCACCGTTTCCACATCCAGTTTCATTACAACAGAAATCACTGTGGCAATAATAATGCTCAGAAAGGAAGCCGGCACCACCGCGTTCCATTTTTTCGGAAAAAACACCATAAATAATACAACAAACATTCCCAGCAAAACAGCCTGCAAATTCACCGGAAAACCCAGGCGCCCATAGCTGAAAAGCTTTTGCACCGCGCTGGATCCTTCCGACGCAACTCCAAAAAAATTATCAATCTGCCCCATCGCAATAATCACTGCAATACCGGATGTAAATCCCGTAATAACAGGCGCCGGGATAAAGCTTGTCAGCCTGCCGATATGGAAAATACCGCAAAGCACAAGCAGGACACCCGCAATGAGCGTGGCCGCAAAAACACCCTGCAAGCCATATCCCGCAATAACGGACATCAATATGGCTGCCATTGCTCCCGTAGGGCCGGATATCTGATAAAACCCGCCCGAAAACGCACCGATTACCAGGCCGGCAATAATGGCCGTAACCAGCCCGGCCGCCGCCGTCGCACCGCTGCTTACGCCGAAGGCCAGCGCCAGCGGAAGCGCCACCGCCGCAACCGTCAGCCCGGCCATGAGATCCTTTATAAGATCTGCCCCGCTGTAGTTCTTAAACTCTTTTTTTAGCTGCTGCACATAATTCCTGATTAACATAACACACTATCTCCCCTTAATATAAAAAAGTCCGGCGCAGGACCTGCCTCTGTAATCGTGGTTTCCCTTGCAGGCCGGCGCGCAGAACTTAATTATAGGATTTCTATGATATTGCGTCAATATGAAGCAGCACTCTTTTACCTTTATCCAATTTTTATGAAATAAGGCAGCCGCTCCAAACCTGCTTCCACATGGATAGTCCGCCCGCCCTCATACAGCGTTCCGTCCTCCGCCTTCCACATCCCTCCGGGAAGGACAACCTCCCGGCTTACCGCACCCTTCCTCATAACCGGAGCTGCCATAACACGGCTGCCCAGCATATACTGATCCAGGATCCGTTCCATCCCTTCCTCCGGAAATTCATATGCCATCGGCCGCATTATCGGCTCCCCGGAAGCAGCCGCCTTCCCGGCCAGCTCCAGAATGAAGGGCGCCATTTCCTGATGCAGCCGATACATCCTCTCCACAATCCGAAAGCCTTCCTGGCTTAATACTCTCCATGGCGCCAGAGAAAACTGTATCATCGGGCAAAGCGCGCTCGCCTGCGTCCATCTTATAAAAAGCTCCTCATCAAAGCTTGTTTCAAACAGGTCATTAAAAACCCCTCCCCCCAGCATATCCGGACAATGATAGAAATTCCCGGTCAGCCCCTGCAGCAGGGAATGCGGAATAATCTGGTTAAGCCCCTCTCCTTCCCAGGTATGCATTTTATCCTGGAGCCGGTGCACATAGGGCTTTCCGCCGCCCTTCCAGCCGCAGCGGAACTCATGAAAGGGATAGAGTTTCCCCAGCTCTTCATAGTATGCAATCTGATCCTGCTCACAGCCTTTTATAAAGGAAGCATCGTCCTCGTCAAAGAAATAGGCATCCCCTCCATCAAACTTAAAACCGTCAACACCGTATTTTTCCTGCAAATAATCCAGCTGACTTTTATACCATTGTACCGCGGATGGATTGGACAAATCCAGTAAAGCGGTGCGCCCCGCCCACCACCAGCGATCCGCCGTATTGCCGTCCGCATCCTGAAGCAGCAGCTTCTGTGCCTTTAGTTTTTCATAATCCGGAGCCTCCGGATCAACCACCGCCATCGTCCACAGCATTACCGTAAAGCCCAGCTCGTGCAGGCGTTTGATCATTTTCTCCGGCTCCGGAAAGGTATCCTTCCTGAATTCCCAGTTTCCGAAGCAAATCTGCCAGCCGGCATCTATCATCAGAATCCCAGCGGGCATTCCATGGCTGATAATATTTTCAGCATATTCTAATACTTTTTCCTGGGATGAATTCACATTCAGTTCGATCCAGGTATTATACTGCGGTTTTTCAAAAAATAACCTGTCCGGCACCCTGGAAGGCAGTGTATATTTATCCCTGGCTGCATTCAGGCAGGCATCCCTGAGATTTTTCCCATCCGAATTCAGTTCCACCGGATAATCCGAACGGATTCTTATCTCGCCGTGCCAGAACCGGATCCGAAACGGCTTATCGCTCCAGATATATCGTCCTTTGGAGGATACAAAAAGCGGCGCCGACTGATCCAGCGCCAGCTTTATCGTTCCCAAATCCAGCTCACAATCACTGTCTTTATCATAGGGAAGCGTTTCGCCCAGATTCACGATACCTCCCCACCAATATTCATTTTCCAACATAGTAATACGCATCGTATGCTCTCCTCATAACCAATCTTTTTTATATGTCGCTCATTCCGGCAGCCGCCCGGAACTATTCCCGGGAAGCGCTGCCGCCCTCCAGCTCGGAAACCGCATGATAATCCCGGAACCGGGAAGGGGTTACGCCATAGAACTTCTTAAAAGCAGTCGTAAAATAGGTACTGTTGTTATAGCCTACGGCATCTGCAATCTGTGAAATATCCTTATCCGCCTCCGAAAGGAGAAGATCCCTGGCCTTTTCCATGCGGACCTTCAGAATATAATCCAATGTCCTGGATCCGGTAAATTCCGTAAACAGCTTCCCAAAATAGGCGGCGCTGATATTCAGCTTATCCGCCAGCAGGTTCACATTCAGATTGCTGTCGTCATAATTATTCCGTATGTAGTCCACCGCTTCTTCCATCATGGCTGCAGTAGAATGGCTGCTGATTTTGCTGATTTGGATGGCTGCCTCATCATACAGGGATTCCAGCCATAAAAGCAGCTCCTCCCTTCCTGTCAGCGCTGCTATCCGCTCCCTCAGAGAACCTCTTCCATTTTCCTTGCCTTCCGCATTCCGGCTCATCCTCCCGGCCTTCAGTATCGCTGCCCCAGTCTGCTCCAGCCTGGATACAAACTGTCCGTAGGGCATCATCTCACAAGCCTCAAGCAGATTACGGACAGCCTCCATATACCCTTCTTTATCCCTCTGCTTCAAACAGCCAATAATCACATCATCCCAGTCCTGCGGTATCTCATTTTCCATACCGGTAAGAACCACCGTTTCTTCACAGCCCAATAAATGTCTTGTTTTCAGGCAATCGTTGAGCCATCCGAAATAACGGACACAATCGCTGCCGCCGTCCCGCAATGCCTGGGACACCATAATATAGGTGCGGATTTGTGACAGCTTTTGTATGGAAGCCTTTGCTCTGCCAACCGCCTCCACGATCAGCTGCTCCGCCTGTTCCTCTCCATCCTCCCGATAAACGATGAACAGCATTCTTCTCAGGCCCACTTCCAGGCCGGTACAATGCCCGAACTGCTCCAGGGCTGTTGTAAACACGCTGCCCGCCATATTTCTCAGCATATCATATTCCTGCATACTGAAGCTGTCTGCCCGGTCCGCACTCTCCATAAAAACTACAGCCATATAATAAGGACGGTTTCCCGAAAGAATTCCCTTCTGCTGCATCAGATCCTGGATTTCCTTCCTCTGATTTCCCAGCAGCAGGTTCTTTACAATAAAGTCATTCTCTTTTTTCTCATTCAGTGTTTCAATATGTGTGGAAATCCCCTGATAAAAATGCTCCAGGAAAGCGATCTCGTCCTCATCCGCACCCGGTTCCATTTCCTCCGCAATCTGTGATTCCTTCAGATTCCCGACCATTTGGTTAAAGGGCCTGAAAATACGGCGGGAAACCAGCATCATCATCAGGATAATTGTCACCGCCGCCACTATGATAACGGCAAAAACAATATAAAAAACGTAATTTATATTCACAATCTGCGTGACATAATCCGACTGCGCCACAATATAATATCCGTTTTGCTGTGCAGGGAAGGATAAAAATTCCCAGCGCTTCCCATCCTCCTTCAGTTCAAATTGCTCCTCATGTGCCAGTACACGCCGTACCCATTCCCTGTCAGACCAGTCTTCTCCCAGATTTTCCAGGTTGCTGTTGCCAACCACTACCCCATCCTTATTCAAAATCACAATGCGGAACTGTTCCTCATGCGTATTGGAAAAGAGGCTCTTATTCATCTGCCTCAAATCAATATTTATCACCGCCATCCCGCTGAAACGGGGATCGGTAATCGCCGTTTCAGCCATGGGTATGGTAAGAAGTGGAATCGCTTCCTGATCGGAATGCCTGCTTTGTACATTCCATACACAGGCATTATTCTGTCCGTCAATTTGTATCATTTTATCTATCAGTATATGATCAAGATTTTCAGGAATGGATACGTTGGATCCTATATTCAGAGCCATTTCCTTTTGATAATTTATGAAGCAGGCCGACTGCAGATACGCAGTACCGTTTAATATGCTCAGCACCTTATTGATAAAGGACATGTGGTTGGTAAAATCCGTATCCTCTTCCAGCCGCAGGCTGACTCCGTCAGGAGAGGCATACCACTCTGATAACAAATTCCTGGCATCCGTAATGCTCCGGCTGAAAACTGCATCCGTATTTCCCATGGTTGCACGGGTAAGCTCATAATACCCTTCCACCATCTGCGTGCGGAACCAGGCAAATAATACTGCCGCCACCACAATCAGCACCGTCAGGGATATGGAAAGCATCCCCAGCAGCGTTTTGGAAAATAGGGTTTTTGTTTTTTCCCGAAGCCATTTCATAACCTTGTACCTCCCGCTTTCTCTGCATCTATTGTAGCAGAATGCCCTGTATCTGAAAACAGCCAAATCCCCTGAACGCGGCAGACGGATCGTCAGTAATTTCCTCTCCCTGTCTGCTGAAAAAAGCGCTCGCAGGATTGCGGACGCCTTTCCCGGCTTGCATCAAAAAGCCCCTACTGTTTGTTCTGTGCGTAAAATTCAGAAAACTGCTTCTGATATTCCGCAATATAATTATCCAGTCCTGCTGCCTTCAGCTCTGCAATTACGGCATCGATATTTTCATCATAATCCAGGAAGCCCCATGCCATGGGTTTCAGCTTCTCATCATAGATAGAGGTGAGCATTGCCACTTCCGTAGCAACCGGCTTTGTATCGAAGGAAAATCCTGTCAGTTTGGAAAAAATTGCGTCATCATCAAAGTGCTCATATTCCTCGATAGTTTCCTGCGGTATGGATGAGTCGTAAACATTATAGGGGATAGCTTCCATAAACCAGCTGTCGATAAAGGAATCTGATACCAGCTTATTAATGGAACCATCTTCATTTATTTCATAGTCCTTACCTTCCACACCATATACACAGAAATTAAAATGCTCCTGATCCTTGTACATCCAGTTAAACAAATCCAGCCAGCGGGATACGTTTTCCTGATCAGCCGCTGAAATTGCAATGCCCCAGTCATAATCCTTATTCTTAACCTTCTTCTGATCCCCAATTTTTACCATGGTTTCATAGGCGTCAGGATCCGCTGTTTTCAGGCTGCTGGAAATCAGGGAACCGGGCATTCCGTTTCTGGAAAGGCAGTTTGCCGCATTCCAGTCAGCATCGCTCTGGGAGGGATTGGTAATCAGGTCCTTGTTGATGTAGCCAAGCTCCACCCACCTGCTGGTGATTTCACAAAGCTTTTTAAAGGCGTCGGATTCAAAATAGCTATAGACGGTATCGCCCTCTTCCTCTTCATTCACATAGACGAAATCATTGGCTTCATTGACGGATCTGGTTCCCTCTCCGCAGTAGGACCACAGCGCGTACGGAAGGAAGTCCAGGTTCATTACGGTTCTCATATCCGGATATTTTTCCTTACATAAAGCCATAACCTCTTCCAGCTTCTCCAGCGTATTCACATCCGCGCTCTTGTATCCCAGCTCATCCAGGATATCGCCCCTTACGTCAAAATACTGCATGGATCCGGCATATGGCTTGTTACCGAAGGGAACAGCATAGATTTTACCGTTATACTTCGTACATTCAAAGCCGTTATTTTCACCTCTTGTTGCAATCAAATCCGGAAGGTGGGTTTCCAGCAGGGATTCATCGATTTCCGCCAGATATCCTTTGGTATGCCAGTCATAGTTGGATACGATATACTCCACTGCAAATCTTTCCCCGGATGCCAGCATCGTGGAAACATTCGTATCGGAACCCCAGGGCAGGAATTCCACAGTCAGGTTGATATTCAGATCCTCAAGGACGGCGTCATGAAACTCATTCTTAAAGAACTCCTCCCGCCTGGAAGACATATCCCCGTAAAAAATCAGCCTCAGATCCACCAGCTCCTTATCAGCCGTATCGGCAGCGCCCTCCGTACTTTGTGCCGCCGTACTTTCCGCAGCCGTTGATTCTGCGGAGACAGAAGCCGCAGCCTCCGTATTTTCACCGGTTCCTCCCGTTCCGCAGCCTGCCAGCACAGATGCTGACATCATTAACCCCATTACCAATGCCAAAACTCTTTTTCTCATTTTGCTCCTTCCTGTGCCTATTAACGCACGTAACAATCTATCCTTTTAAATATCCGTACTTTGACAGATATATAAGGCCTAACCTTTCACGGCTCCCACCGTAATTCCTTTGACGAAATATTTTTGGGCAAAGGGATAAAACACCAGTACCGGCAGAACGGTAAAAACCGTCATGGCCATCCGCGCCGTATTGGACGGCAGCACTATATGGTCCTTTGCCGACTGCAGAGACGAATTGGTCAGCAAGGCTGAAATATTCGCCATCATATTATATAAGAGCTTCTGCAGTGTATATAAGTCCGTTTTTGTAATCAGGTACAATGATAAATAAAAATCGTTCCAATACTGCAGCGCCATAAACAGGATTACGCTGACGAGCCCCACCTTGGCAAGCGGCAGCGCCACGGAAAAGAATACCCTGGCATCGGAGGCCCCGTCTATTTTTGCCGCTTCCACCAGTTCCTCCGGGACCGCCTTAAAATTACTTTTTAATACAAACATATAAAAAACATTCATTCCATAAGGCAGGATAAGCGCCCAGATATTGTTCTGCAGCCCGTAATATTTCGTGCAGAGTATGTACCAGGGAAGCAGGCCCCCGCTGAAAATCATGGTAAACCATGCAAAAAAGGAAAGACTATTAGCGAATCTGAAATTCTCTTTTTTCTGCGCCGTCGCATAGGCAAACAATGACATTACGGCCACCGAGTAAATGGTGCCGATGATTACACATAAAAAGGATATCCCATAGGCCCTTAACAGCATAGTTCCTTTATTTTCCATAATAAACCGGTAGGTTTCCAGGGTAGGCTTCCTGGGCAGCAGGGAAAACCCGTAACTGACAATTGCCGTTTCATCGGAAATGGATGCTACAAAAGCTATCCAAAGAGGAAGGAAGCAGCTGACCGCCATGATTCCTACAATTACATAGCATAGGATGCTTTCTTTCGTTTTACGGGACTGTGTCTCTTGTTGTTTCTTCATTTTTTTAATCCTCCTACTGGTTTTGCGAAGCAAAATGCAAATTCTTTAGAAATTTGCCCTCCGTCGAGCAGCGGATTTGCCTCCTTAAAATAAAGCGTAATCTGGATCGAATTTCTTTACCAGCAGGTTGGAACCCAGCACCAGAAAGAAACCAAAAATAGACTGATATAAGGTAATTGCAGAGGCTGATTCAAACTGCCCGTTTACGATTGCCGACCGATATACAAAGGTGGCAATGGTATCCGTTTTTTCCAACAGCAGCGGGTTCAGGCTGGTCATACCCATAATCTGATCCACTCCGCCCGCCAGAATGCCCCCAATATTCAGCAGAAACATAATTATAATGGTAGGCTTTAACAGCGGCAGCGTAATCCGCCTGATTCTCTGCCACCGGCTTGCCCCGTCTATCTCTGCCGCCTCATACAGGCTCTGGTCAAATCCGGTGAGTGCGCAGAAATAAATGATGGAACCATAGCCAGCGTTTTTCCATATGGTAGTTATAATCATGATCGGCCACCAGTAGTCCGCATTGGAATACCATTCCACCGGGGTGCCTCCCAGTGCGGAAATCGCAGAATTGATAATTCCCGTATTCTCATCAAAGAGAGCCAGCGCCACCATGCCCACAACAATCCAGGATATAAAATAAGGGAAAAGCATCACCGACTGGGTTACCTTTCTGTATCTTTTGGCATTAATTTCGTTCAGCAGCACTGCAAGCCCTACATTAACTATTACACCCAGCCCAATGCTGAACCCGTTAATCACCAGTGTATTCCTGGTAGCCCGGATGGCATTATTCAGATTCATAAAGAAGAATTTAAAATTCTGTAATCCTACAAATTCACTTCCGAACAGCCCTCCCTGATAGGTATAGCGTTCGAATACCACATACAGACCGGCCATCGGCAGATAACTGAAAAGTATCAGACAGATTACGCCAGGTATCGCAATCAGGTAAAAAAACCATTTCTGCCTGATTTCCTGCAGCAGGCTGACCTTTTTCCCTGCATAAGGAACTGCTTTCTTATTTTTTTGTTTCGTACTCACTTCCTTGGCCTCCTTCGTTTTTCTGAGGCCAGACTAACATATGGTTTTGTGCTATTCAACCATGAAAACTTGAAATTTATTAAAATATTCAGCATTTTTATCAGTTTCTAAATTTTTTAAGCCCTATTTTTTTAAATCTATTCGTCTTTTTCTATATTTCAATCGCATTATTGTTCAGTTTGAGGGCAAAGAAAAAGATTCCCCGCCGGCTGAGATGACAGTATTTATTACAGCCGGCAGGAAATCTATTTATATTTTAAGGATAAGGAAATATTTTTCAGGTGAAACCAAATACATGATTTACGATCTTTTTCCAAAGGGAGTTGGCAGGCAGCCTCCTCTGTTATTTCACTTCGAAAACCTGCTCAGGCAGGGCTGCTGTCTTTACCCTGACCTTTACCGTTTGTTTTCTGTCTGCCTGCACCACAAGCTGTACCCGTCCCCCAAAAGCTCTTTTTAACGGAATGTTTTCCGGGCTGTGATCACCAGGATTGCCGTTAGCGCACCCCAGGATTCTGCCTCCCTCAGCTTCAAAGGAAAGCTCATTGTCCGCATAGGGAACAATATTACTATTTTCATCCACTATACTGAAATTTAAAATAATTGTCTGCTTTTCCGCTGTCTGCTGTGTTTCACGGAATATCTCCGCATCAATACGTGAAGGCACTCCCGCTGTTGTAATTTTCTTTTCTAAAACCAGCTGTCCGTTACGATACCCTTTCGCGGTAACAGCTCCGGGAAAATATGTTACATCTTTCCATTCCAGATAGCCGTTTTTCTCCATTTTCTGCCTGCCGTAGCTTTGCCCATTTACAAACAGTTCAATTTCTTCCAGATTGCTGAAGCAAAACACTGGCAGATTACGTCCTTCCATTCCCGGAAATGTCCAGTGCGGAAAAATATGAAGCACATCTTCCTCCCCCCACCAGCTTTTATAATAGTAGAAATTATCCTTGGGAAAGCAACAGTAATCAAAAACACCAAACTGGGAATAAACGGCCGGCCACCCTAACGGCGTTGGTTCCCCGCGGTAATCTATTCCTGTCCATATAAATATCCCCGCCAGATATTCCCGCTCAGAACAAAGTTTCCATTCCTGTTCCGCAATCCCCCGACGGACTGCATTTTTGCCGCTCTTTACTTTTTCAGCATTATCATCATCATAAATATAATAATTTGCCGCCGACTCATTTGTACTGTAACAGCCTCTGGTACCGCTGTTGCTGCTCGCCTCAGTTATGATAACCGGCTGATCCGGCACGCTGGCATGATAATCATCCCATGCCTGTGCACAATAGTTAAAGCCCATAACATCAAGATTTTTAGTTACAGGAATATAATTTTGTGCAGTGCTAAAACGTTCCTTTCCATTCCAACAGACTACGGCGGAAGTAACCGGCCGTGTAGGATCCAGCTTCTTCACCTCCATTTTCATAGTTCTTGTTGTTCGGGCTGTTTCTGATTTATCCTGGGAAAAAACCTCCTCGTTGCCAATCCCCCATAAAAATACCGACGGATGGTTACGGTCGCGTTTTACCATCGTCCGTAATGCAGTCAAATCATCTTCGCAGCTGGACATGCGTCTTGTTTCATCAAAGACCAGCATTCCGATCCTGTCGCACATTTCCAGCAATTCCTGCGTCGGCATGTGATGGGCGCTTCTGTATGCATTGGCTCCCATTTTTTTCAGCTGCCGCAGCCGGTACTCCTGTATACAGTCATTTGCCGCAATTCCACCCACTGCATGATCATGGTGGCAGCATACCCCTTTAATCTTCAAATGTGTACCATTCAGGAAAAAGCCCTTTTGCGCGTCAAAATATATATCCCTGACACCGAAGCTTGTTATACAGCGGTCGGCCAGCCTGCCATCTATGTAAATGCTGCTTACCGCTTTATACAGAAGCGGATTATCCAAATCCCACAGCATCACATCCTCTATGTGAAATTCCTGCGATACATTTTTATTTTCCCATGCTTCCAGCTGCAGAAGCTTTGCAGCCTCACATACCGAAAGGGAATCCGGCGCAATGATTTCCGTTTTCAGCTGTATTTCCCCGGCATTGATATCCTTAGAAGCAATCTCGGTCTTTATGGAAATAACAGCGGATTTGTTCTTTAAGTCCACAGCGGGGGAGATAAATACGCCCCAGGGTGCTATGGAAACAGTATCACAGATTTCAAGAGCTACATGACGGTAAATCCCTCCGCCCTCATACCACCAGCCCTCGCGGCCGGAGGCATCCACACGGACCGCCAGAAGATTGTCTCCGGTAAAGCTTACGAAATCAGTGATATCCAGCCAGAAACTGTCATAGCCTCCCTTATGTGCCCCCACCAGGTATTCATTTAAATAAATCGTACTGTCCCTGAAAATACCATCAAAATATAAAATTACCCTTTTTTCTTCACATCCCTCCGGAAGTGCAAAATGTTTCCTGTACCATGCGATTTTCCCCTCCAGGCAGCCACCGGCAAAATGTCTGGAATCCACACTTTCCATTGCCGGGATTTTCTGCAGCTCATTTTCCCCGGCGCTTTTTCTTGTATAATCCCCACTGACAACAAAATCGTTCGGCACATCTGTTGCTGTCCACCCGCTGTCATCCAAAGAAATTGCAGTTGCTCCAAAATCGTATGCTCTTGCCTTTGCACCTCCCCATCCTTCAGTTGAGGTTCTTGGACTCAAGTCTCCTACAAAAAGCTTCCAGTCCTGATCCATATTTAATTTTATACGCATTTTTATTCCCCCGTTTCCTTCATCCGCCGCAGCTTTCATAATTTTAATAAACCATAACAAATACCCTTGTAATTCACAATGATTTTTACTAATATATAATATATTTTACTGACAATAACTCATGTAGGCTAAGGAGTATATACCTATGACAATAAAACGTCAAATTATCAATGACGGATTTCGAATTTCTCAGGAGAAAATGGAAACAGGATGGAATATGCCTTTCACACATTACCATCCTGCATCTGAAATATATATTTTGGAAACCGGCGAGCGAACCGTAAATATAGGAGAAACTTTTTATCTTACTTCAGCGCACGACGCTGCACTTTTTCTCTCAAACGTTCCGCATAGCAGCAGCGGAACCACTCCCTTCTCCGGTATTTGCATTCACTTTTCTGAAGCATATCTGCATTTATACTTCAGGAAATATGCAACATCACAGCTTATGAAATGCTTTCAGACTCCAATCCTGCATTTAAGTGACACGGATTTTAAATGTATAAAGGAGATTGCAAACTGTTTTAAGGATTATGAAGCCGATAACTATCTAAAGCTGGCAACAATCCTCAATATTCTGTGCCGCTCTCAGGCTCCCAAAGATGCAAAGCAGCCGGCCGATGAGCATTGGCGTAATAAAGCCTCCGAAATTATAGAATATACCGAACACAATTATACAAGCATCCAACATGTTTCTGATATTTCCAATGCTCTTAACACCTCAGAAGGATATGTTTATTCCGTTTTCCAGGAGCATTATAAGGTATCTCCAAAAAAATATGTCACCGAACTGAAGCTGCATCACATCTGCCACCTGCTTGAATATTCCTCCAAAAGTATTAAGGAGCTTTCAGACCTGGCCGGCTTTCATTGTTATGAGCACTTCCTCAGGACCTTTAAGAAAAATATGGGGTGTACCCCTACTGAATACAGAAAAAATTGGGAACAGACCGCTTCCCGGGGATAAGGGAAGCGGCCTGCTTTACTCGGATGCCTGCCTGTTACTTATTCTTACTCTCATAAAATGCATTAAACTGTTTCTGATACTCCTCCAGGAAACGGTCGATTCCCGCCTCATCCAGTTTCTTAAGCGCCTCATCAATTGCTTCATCATATTCCACCAGGCCATTGGTTATAGGATTGAAGTACTCCTGCTCAACCGCCTGCATCTGTGCGTACTCGGTCTGTACCGGCGTCATATCAAAGGAAAAGCCCAAATCCTTCTGAGGAATACAGCCTTCATTCCAGTTTTCATAGGTCTTAATCTGATCCTCCGTAATATAGCTCTGATATCTTTTAAAATTAATATTATCAGGCAGCCATGTTTCGAATAAGGTATCTGTATTAATCATCTCCAGCTGGCCGTCGTCACTGATTGTATAATCCTTTCCTTCCACACCATAGAGAATGAGGTCACACCATTCCTGGCTGCTCTGCAGAAGGTTAATCAGCTTAACATAGCCTTCCAGTTCTCTGCCTTCCACATTGGCGCTTACGGCAAAAGCCGTTGAATATGTTCCTCTGGACATCAGCGGTTTCTTTGACTGATCTCCCAGATAATAATTTTTGAATTTTGCATTAGGATCCGCTTTCCTTACCGCATCCTCGTATTCAAAAACTCGATAGCTCGCACCAGCGGCAAAAAGAGCTTTCCCGGACATAAATTCCGCATCAATCTGGGAGCCATTGGACATTACATAGCTGGGAATCATACCCTTCTGATACCATTCCCTGAAAATTTTGCAGGCCTGCTTATATTCCTCAGATGCATAATAATTATACACAGTCGGGTCATCCGCCTTGTTTCCATCCGTAGATACGAAATTATTCAGACGGAATACATTCATATCGGATTCAATCGCCCCGTTTACCATCTGCGGGAGAATACCGCCTCGTCCAAAACCGATGATATCCGGGTGTTTTTCTTTGGCAAGCGTATAGAATTTTTCCACATCCTCAAGAGTTTTCAGTTCGGTCATGCCAACCTCTTCCAGAAGATCCTGCCTGGTTATAATCACATAGTTCTCACCTGCATTCGGTTTATTTCCAAAAGGAAGTGCATACAGCTTTCCATTCACCTTCCAGATATCAAAAGCTTCTTCGCCGCCGCAGTTTTTCTTCAAATCTTCTGCATACTTTTCCGCCGCATCTGTAATATCCGCATAATATCCCTTGGAGACGCACTTTGATAAAAATGCTGTATCCGTATAAGTCGCAAATTTTTCTCCGGATGAAAGCATCAGTTCCGTTTTTCCTCCCGCATATTCAGACCAGGGAAGATATTGTACCGTAACATCCACATTAATGGCATCCAGAACCTTGTCATGAAATTCATGTTCCGCAAAATCAGACATTCTTGCAGAAGCCTCGCCATACAGAATAAGTGTCGCCTGGGTAGGAGCTTCTTCCCCGGCCGCTTCCTGGCTTCCGCCGGCAGTATTATCTGCAGGCGCGTCTGCTTTTTCCCCACAGCCGGTCAGCAGCACCGACACAGCCATTACCGCAGCGGCAATAAGCGCTGCAACATTTCTTTTTTTCATATCCTTGAAATCCTCCTTATTTTTACGGAGAAAAATGCAATTTCTTTAGAAATTTTCCCTCTGGCGAGCAGAGGATTTTTCTCCTTTTTATAGTTTGGTTTTCACCAAATTAACCTTTTAATGCGCCCACTGTTACACCCTTTACAAAATGTTTCTGGATAAAAGGATAAATCAGTATAATCGGGCCGATGGCAATACAGGTAATCGCCATTTTTATCGTCTGAGCAGGCAGTATTATATGGGATGCCACGCTGCTTGACGGATTTGCCGCCAGATATTGGATATTGGACATCATTTTATAGAGAATGTACTGAATCGTATAATATTTCTCGTCATTAATCAGCATCAGCGGCAGATAAAAATCATTCCAATACTGCAATGCATAAAACAAGGTTATTGTCACAATACCGGCCTTGGACAATGGAAGTATTATCTGCCCGAGAATCCGGAAATGACCCGCGCCGTCAATCTTCGCACTTTCCACAAGTTCATAGGGCAGTCCGTTAAAAAAGTTTTTCATCAAATACATATTAAAAACATTCATTGCATAGGGAAGGAACATGGCCGCATAATTATCCTTCATACCAAGATATTTGGTGCAGACCAGATACCAGGCCAGCATTCCGCCATTAAAAAGCATGGTAAAATATGCAAAGAAAGCCAATTTGTTTCCGAAACGGAAACCCTTTACGGACAGGACATAGGCATAACAAACTGTTATCAACACAGAAAGGGCTGTTCCGCATAAGGTTGTGAGTATACTGTTTTTATATGCATTTAAAAGCTTGCTTCCCTGTGATTGAAATACATATTGATATGTTTCCAGGGAAAGTTCTCTGGGGAAAAGCGTAAATCCATGCACGGCAACTTCACTTTCCGGTGTGAAAGATCCTATCACTGCAAAAATGATTGGGAAAATACAGACTACAGCAATTACAGTGAGTAAAACATAGAAAATAATTAACAGGATATTATCTGCCCCTAATTTCTTTTTATTATGTATCATGTTGACTCCCTTCTAAAATAAGGTGGCATCTTTATCAAATTTCCCCGCTATTTTATTTGCCGTAATTACAAGCAGGAATCCAAAGATGGACTGATATAAGGATATTGCTGAGGCGAAGGCCATTTCTCCGTTCCTTACGCCGCTTCTGTATACAAATACATCGATTAAATCCGTTGTCGAGAATAATACAGGATTTAAATTGGTAAGGCCGATTATCATATTCAGGTTACCCTTCAGCATATTTCCGACGGACAACAGAAAAAGAATAATTATTGTAGGCTTTAAAAGCGGGACGGTTATCTTACGGATGCACTGCAGCTTGGATGCGCCGTCTACCTTCGCGGCTTCATACAGGGAAGAATCGATTCCTGTCAGAACGCCATAGTATATGATTGATGTATATCCGCAGCTTTGCCATGTATTAACTATAGTAAGAATCGCTATCCACGCTTTAGGATTCGCATAGAAATCTATAGGCTCTTTTCCCAAAGACACCAGGGTCTGGTTCAAAAGGCCTGAATCCGCATTCAGCAATGCATAAAGAATTGCTCCCATGACCATCCAGGAAATAAAGTAAGGCAGAAACATAAGGCTCTGGGAAATTTTTATAAACATTTTCCCTTTTATTTCACTGAGCATAATTGCTATAGCTACCGCAAAAATGGTTCCTACAATAAAGAAGAGAAGATTATACATGACTGTAAGTCCTGTAGAACGCATGGCCGTGGAAATATTATTAAAGAAGAAACGAAAATTTTTATAAATGGGATCTGCCCAGGGGCTTCCGAATATCCCTCCTTTAAAATTGTAATCTTTAAATACCAGAACAATACCGGCCATTGGAAAATAAGAAAATAGAAGAAGGGCAATTACCCCGGGCAAAGCCAGGATATAAAGAGGAATATCCTGCCGGAATTTTCTAAAACCGGACTTCTTTCTTATCGTACCGACCGGCTCAGATGGTTTTTTTGATTTGAACATCTTTTTGCCTCCCGTTTTTTTGATGGTTTTATTGTAGTACGGGAGGACTGCCTCTGAAAATAAAAAAGATACGCATTCTATTCACTTTCCCACAAAAATAGGGCCAGAACGCGTATCAATTTTATATTTTTATGTTGTTTTTATCTACCATTCCTGAATGCAGATGGAGAAATGCCAAATTTCTTCTTGAATTGCGAAGAAAAATAGGAGGTATTGCCAAATCCACAAGCTTCTGCAACTCTCTTGATATTCACCTCCGGATTTGACCTGAGCATTTCAGATGCATAGGTAAGACGGAGATCATTTATAAATTCCGGAAAGGTCATACCCACATATTCATTAAACAATTTACTGAAGTAGGAAACCGACATATGGAATTGATCCGCCACCAGCTCCACACAGATATCATCGTCCCGGTAATGCTTACGGATATATTCCACCGCATCCAGCATATTCATGCGCAGTGTTTTTTCCTGGAAAACACTGTTCTCAAGGCAGGTTTCTTCTATTAAATGTTTCAGATAGTATTCCAAATCGCTTTTATCATATAGGGATGTTATTTTAACATAATGATCCAGATATTTTTCCTGCCTCTGCCTTCCGGTCAGTTCACATCCCATAATACACTGCTCAATCTGCACGCATAAATCCGAAAGGAACAGCAAAACCTTTCTTATTTCATAGCCGGAAAGCTCATCCAGTATTTCTGATATACTTTCTACAGAGTCCTGAGTTTTTCCGGCCCGGATATTACTCAGAAGGCCCTCATATATTTTTCTGGGAACAGCATTTTCCTTTCCGTCATTCAGAAGTTCGCAAGTCATGCCGGACGTTCCCCTTCCCAAAAGATGGTACTTCTGCAATGTCTGTAAATCCCTGAATGCAGGCCTGAGTTCATTTTCATCTGATATCAGGCCGGACACTGCATAATATATCCGGACAGGGACCGTTTTCTGAATCTGCCTGCATTCTTCGCTTAACTTAACGGCTATTCTGTCCGGATCACTGAGCATTCCTATCCTCACAGGCTCCTTTATCATCATTAAAGTCCATGAGGCCCTGGCATCTGAAAATGAACTGATTTTACAGCCTGAATGATTCTCGTCCAACGTCTGATGGATATCCTGTGTAATCCGGCTGTCCATCACATGTTCATCGGTCCAGAATAAAATAAGGATACAATGCTCGGTACGATCCTGCAGCCTGAGTACAGGCGGAATTACCGCATCAGCCTCATTTCCGCCAAGATAACCCAGAATTTTATCAGAATGGTATTGCTGCGACATCATATGTATCTGACTGATTATTTTATCACTTGTAATTTCCGCCTGTTTTTTACTGTAGTCTTCATTCCCCGGAATCAACTCCGGGCCGGAACCGATTCGGCTGAAAAAGTCTTCCAGGGGGTAATACAGCTTATTCGCCAGGAATACGGCCAATAACAGCGCCGTAATCAGGCTTATGATAACGCTTAGAAAAGCTGCTTTCTTAATCTCCGCAAGCTTTGTCTGCATAATATGATAATCCTGCAGCATGACAAAATGCATATCCAGGGAATCATTATAGATACTGTTACATAGATACTTGGAATCATTGAGAAGAAGTTCTCTGCTGCCACCGCTGAAATCTCCTCCCTTTAAGTAGCTCCATACTTCGTCCTGCTGTTCCCCTGACAGTTTTCCTTTCATCACAGCCTGTCCATCGGACTTATATACAAGCAAGGTCGTGTCTTCTACGTTCTGTGAAATCAGCGTTTTTTCCAGGGCATCCAAATCAAGGGAATATATGATGCCGCGCACCGGTTTCTCCCCCATCGCATTCCGTTCTGTAAAAAAGATGCACAGATTGCTTCGGGTATCCGTATGTATAATAAACTGTTCCATATCATTGGAGGTTTCCATAACCCCCTGTTCAATCTGCTGCATTTCTGCTTCGGAAGGATAGCGCCAGCCATAGTACCGGAACTCATTTTCATTCCGGAACAGGCAGATATACTCCGCAAAACCATTATTCACGCAAAGCCGCTGAAAATAACTGCCAATCCAGTTCTCATTTTTCCAGCTCTCATTCTGAGT
Source organism: Eisenbergiella massiliensis (assembly GCF_003435485.1). NCBI lineage: Bacteria > Bacillati > Bacillota > Clostridia > Lachnospirales > Lachnospiraceae > Eisenbergiella > Eisenbergiella massiliensis. The sequence continues at coordinate 424,225 of NZ_QVLV01000001.1, read as the reverse complement.
ATAGATATGCTGCTTAATGTTGGAATCCTGCCAGGCTGTCTGAAGCTGCGTGCGGCACGTATCGATACTGTTCGTAAACGTGGTATCCAGGTTCTGGAGCTGAACCATGGACATGTCATAAACCACTTTTTGCGTATATGAATTGAACCAGGCAAAAACCCCTGTAATTACGATGGCAACTGCAATTATAGCGATTATACTGTAACTCAGCAGAAGTACGGATCTGTATTTCTTATTTGCAATATCAAGCTTAAAATATCTTCCCATGGCTATATCCCTGTATTCCCTGTTATCTGTTCAGCATTTTATTTTTCCGGTATCTGGCTGTCTTTTCCGAAAAGGAGGTGAATTTATTGAGTTTTCACCAGACAGCTTTACCTTATTTTTCCTCTGTAAAAGGCAGTAATTTGCCGGCCTCTATATTATACCATATTTACAGGTAACAATAATTACAAAATAAGCGCCAGGAATAATAGCGATAGAAATAATGTATTCCGATAATAAGTCTTGTTCTGCCTTAGAGATTATTACTTACAAATATTATCGTATTTGTATCTTAGTGCATTAATAAGGTCATATTTAGATTGGTAGTGTATAACCATACCTTTATATAGTGTTATACCATTTTTACAATTCATTGGTATGGTTTTACACTACGTACAGGAGGTGAGATTATGTCATTGACTTTATATGATGCAAAAATTTTAGGTGCTGCAGTAAAAGATGCCCGTAGTAAAAGACATCTTACGCAAGCCGAATGCGCCGAACTCCTGGAAGTCTCTCTCTCGTTCCAAAAAGATATAGAGCGTGGCCGCTTTTCTCCCAGTCTTGAAAATTTTTACCATATCTGCCGAACTCTGAATATTTCCGCAGATTCGTGTATATTTCCGTATGTCAATACCGAAAACCCTGTTTATCAGGAATTAATCCGAATTATAGCAAAATGTGATGAAAACCAATTAAGGGTTTTAATTTCCACAGCATCGGCGCTTATCTGCATAGATAGATATTTCATAATATCATAAAAATTATTTATTATACATTCCAGATCCTTATCTTCATCTACGCCCAGTTTATTGCAGAGTGCATCTTTTGCCTTGCTGATTTCAGAATATAGTTCAGCGCATATTTCCCCATCAGCAAATTCATTTTTAACAAACTTGCTTTCCTTAACAGGATACTTTTCCAAAATAAATACCCCAATCATTAAATCATAAATCCGTTCCTTTAATTCATTATCGTTCGAATACATTTGTATACCTCCGTATAGTTCGTATACGAACCTTTATTTTAAATATATTCTAACGCCATAATTATAACGATGCATTATTAATTTGGAGTTATAATCAATGATAAAATATGATAAGCTATGGTCCACAATGCGTGACAAAGGAATCTCTCAATATGACCTGTCAACGAAATATAATGTAAACCACGCACAGTTGGATCGTTTAAGACATAACAAGAATATTGAAACTAATACAATTGATAAATTATGCAATATTCTGCATTGCAAAGTAGAAGACATAATGGAGCATGAAGAAGATGATAATGCTTTCTAACTATATTAAGTGAGCTTTTAAATCCGTCCTTCTTAGCCTCTATGTCAAATCCTTAAATGAATATCAGGCAGAATATACTGTTCCTCATATCTGTACGTATTTCATAGTGGAATATTAAACTCAAAAACAACAAAAATATCACTCCGGGAATCTTTCTATTGACGGAGTGATATTTTTTTCGTTACCTTATTCTTTCTGCTTTTTATAGTAATATCCATAGACTAAATGGCAATATAATAGCGGTATCCAGGGTGAGCACATACTTTCCGATACATTATAATTCCCAAAGGGAGACCTTATAAAGACAACTTAATAATCATATCTATCCGCCTTTTCTCTGAAATATTATCCTGAATTTCTTTTTAAAACCTTATAGCAACCACACATCCGTTAAGCCTTCATAATCTCACGCACCATCTTTGCACTGACGCCGCAGAGGGCCGATATTTCTTCTTCTGATTTCCCCTCTCCCGCCAAACGCATTATATTCTTTGTCAGGCTGATACCTTTTCTCACACCTTTCCTTACCCCTTCCCGCATTGCATTTTCTTCAATAGCTTCACTTAAATTACACATCCGCTTTAGCTCCTCTCCTATTTCCTGTTCCATCTCAACTCCATAATCCCTCAACAGCACTTCCTTTTTCCTGGCTGCATTCATCCTGGGGGAAAGCAGCGTATTCAAAAATCCGTGCAGTTCTCCACCTTTCTCCCTGCTCTTTTCATTCAGGCAGATAATGATAACCGAAAGTTTATCATAGTTCTTTTTCTTTTCCGGCATTGTCCCTATAATATCTCTTTTCCCAATCCAATACTCTGTCAGGGCGTTTCCTATATGTAATGGGGCATTCATACAGATCCATATGCTATATACCTTTTTCAGCTTCCCATATTCCGAGTCTGTAAATTCCCTGTCCAGCTGTTCCGAAAGCATTCTTGCGCCGTAAAATATTCCCCTGGTTACTATCCGGTATTTCAGGTAGAATTTTTTCTGCGCCTCCACATTCATCAGAAGCTTTACCGTCTCCCTGCTCCCCTGTCCGGGAACATAAACACGGAACCTGATATCATAGGTTATTGTTCCCTCTCCGGGTATCCTGCTCTCCGTGCTGTCCCCTGTGATAATAAGCTTACCCTTCCCTGTTTCTCCCGGACGCAGCGCTGTCCCCTCAATCTCGATGTCAGGCTCAATCCAGCCGACGATTTCTTCCGGGGAGTACTCCCGGAATTCCTCAGAAGCCCCCTTAAGAATACGTGCCAGAACCTGTCTGTTACCCAGGATTCGCTTTACATGCCCATCGTACTGGGCCTTCGCCCCGGCGGCATCCAGTGCCGCGCCAATTGCTGTCTTTCCCTTCATTCTTACCTCCCTGTAAAAGCAGGAATGCAGACAAAGACACTTCTGATATTATCTTCTGCAGTTCCTGCCGTTATAAAATGTGATTTTCGGCAGAAACTGCCAGAATGTGCGAACGCACTTAATACTAATAATAAGAATATAATTATGATACTTTACAGATGGTTAATTGTCAATAGTGAAGAATTCATTTGCTGCGGACAGTCCGCATACTGCCGCCCATGGGCCAGTTGTATCAGCTTTCTGCCTTTCTTCCTGTGCTGTCTCTGCTATTACCGTTCTTCCGTTTTCTTGTAATTCTTCCAGAATTCCCAGTATAAACGCATCAATATAACTGCGCACAAAATGTGACAATTTAAGCTGTTAAAAATGAACTATCAGATTAAAATTAATGCATTTATCCTCACTCCATGCAAATAACCAGAGAAGAAAACCACAAACTCGTTTTTCTCTGGTTATTTTATGTCGTCTTTATAAACATCTTCCCAAGCACACTTAAGCCCTTATTACTCCGCTTATTGTAATGCAGCCAGTTTCCGCTCCATTTCTTCCAGCATGTCACCGGTTATAATTTCCGGAGAATAATGATTCATAATACGCAGCGAGAATTCCCCGGCCATCGGATTCTCCTTCAGCATTTCTCTTATGTTTGGTATATGTTCTGTCAGTATTGCTTCACAGCCCTCTGACTGGAGCAAAAGCTTCACCGGAGTATCAATTCCTGCACCATTTACGGTCATCTCCAGCTCACTAGTATGATCCGCATAAAAATCGCCCCATATCTCCTTCAGCCAGCGTACACTATCCGTAAACCATTCTGCGACCACAGGATTTACCATACTGCGCTCTCCATTTGAAGTCAGAGGTTTAGCAAGAGACAGGCCATGAACTCCATTTCTGAAAATATGCAGTTCGAATTCCACCCCATTTTTATTCAGTGCCTCCGCAAATTTCAGGCTGTTTTCCACCGGGACAATGATATCATTGCTTGTTGAGAAAATAAAAGCAGGAGGTGTCTCTGCCGTCACTTTTTCATCCAGACCGGGAATTTCTTTATAGATACCATCTCCCATGGAGGATAAAATTACCGGATAACCTAATATCATTGCGGTTGGCTTATCCTTTCCCATTGTCCCGAGCGCAGCCGCCAGATGACCGCCTGCAGAAAATCCTGCAATCGCAATCTTTTTGGCATCCACATGCAGTTCATCGCTATTTTCCTTCAGATATGCAAGGGCTGTACAGGCGTCCTCATAGGACTGAGAAAAAGGGACTTTCTCTCCAACGGAATACCTCAGTACAAACGCCTGGTATCCTTCGGCCATATAAGCCAGGGCTACCGGCTCCGCTTCCCTGTCAGAACACATAAAGTATCCGCCGCCCGGAAAAATCAGGACAGCCGGCCGGATTTGAGCATTTTTCAGTTCATTGCTTACATCATGGATATAGCCCGTTAATGTTACATTCTCTTTTTCAAAAGATTTCACGAAATACCTCATTATTTACACCTCTCATTTTTATTTATCCATCAATTTCAGCGGAAAATCCCCCATTCTTTTCACCTCAAACCCATTTTCCCTGAATTTCTCATAATCAAAAGCATTCAGCTCATCAATAGCCAGCTTGTGAAATTCATAGAAATTAGGCCACCACTCATATCCTGTGCCAAGCTCAGCCCCCAGATATGCATCTGCAATGTCCTTTCCCATTTGAGGCGCCACATAAAAAGCACCCATGGCAAGCACATTGACTCCATTTCCTGTTATTGCGCGAAGAGCTGCCGGAACACTCTCTACTACGCCGGCATGTACACCCGGACATTTGCTTGCGGCAATATGTATCCCCATTCCTGTGCCGCAGAATAAAAGTGCCCTTTCAAACTCTTTTTCGGTAATCATTGCCCCTGCCTTCAGCCCTATCCGATGAAACATTTCCGGATTTTCTTCATCGGCACTTTTTACCCCTATATCCGTTATTGTCCAGCCTTTTTTACGAAGATGCTCCACTACGGCTTCTTTCAGAGGAAAACCTGCAAAATCAGCACCTACCAGAATTTGTTTTTCTTTAACTGTCTTCATTTTATTTTCTCCAATCTGTCTGCCACTGCAAAACGCTTCACCGCACCTTCAGAATACTGCCTTCCGTAATCCCGGCTTCATTAAAAGCGTCCACACGCACATACAGGGGCTTTCCTTTCATCAACGCGCCGATTTCCCGTCTGCATTGCCCGTAAACAATACTGCTGTGATAAAGTTTATCCGGCGCATATCCCCATAACACGTTATAGCCTGTCGCTGCCGTATCCTTCCAGTCCACCGTGATATTCAGTTCTCCCATCTCCTGTACTGTGACTTCATCGGCTGCTTTCGGTCTTTGGCCCTGTCCTTTTCCAAATACACGCAGCCCGGAAATACAGGGAAGCTGAGCATATGGCAGTTCCAGAATTGTGAGCCTCAGATACCTGACCTGCTTTCCTGTTTCCCAGACAAGAAAATCATGGGAAAGATCGGTATCCGCCTGCGATTTATCTGCAAGCATACTGAAATGAACACCGTCCTGTGAACCTTCCAGTATCCAGCGCAGCGGCTGTATCCTGGTATCAATAAAACGTATTTCCGACATATCCTGATGTGCACTTTCACCTTCAGGAAGCTGTACTTCAATTCCATCCTCCGCAAAATTGATCTGTACGGCATGTACGTCCTGCACCTTTTCCAGATCCAAGCAGACCTGCGAACCAGGCTGGTTATCAGCGGCCTTCCACCACGTCCTGATATCCTCATCGGTTATAAATTCCGCGCCCTTCCCGGAAGAAACACTCACCGGCTTACGGTAAGAAAGCAGCATCCATTCCGGCTGCTCCCAGGGGCGGCTATCCACACGAAGCGGCCAATCCCCATACCTTTGATCACAGTACAACTCTCCATCGGCATCAAAACCTGCCTTCCACAGGCCAAGCCTGCGTTCAAATTTATGATTGCGGCTGATACGCATAGAAGAAATATGCCAGAATCCCTCCCGGGTATCCTCCACAGTGGATCCATGTCCGGCTCCGGTAATAAAACCGGTCGGCTTATACGAATAGGGGTTGTTTTCAGCCACCTTAAACGGCCCCAGCGGGCTGTCACTAATATATACCGCATCCCCATATACATTATACTGTGTTCCCGGGAATGCATACTGCAGATAATAAATGCCATTGTGCTTTGTCATCCATGCCCCCTCCAGATAAGGAGCATTCCCCATATAAGCATAAAGAGTCTGTCTCATAGCCGCCAACTCTTCTTCGCTTGCATTTTCCTTACCCGGAATGGAATCGTACAGATTTTTTACATCCTCCTCTATCTGCTCCTGTGTTTTGGGAGTCTTATGATCGGCGCCGTTTCTTTCATAGCCCAGCTCCTCTTCTCTGGCCGCTATTAATTCTACCGGCTCCCCTTTAAGTTTCATAGTATCCCGATCCAGTTCCCCGCCATAAACAGGTGTTACATTGGAAGACCCCCAATACAGATACAGCCTGCCATCCTCATCCTCAAACAGGTTAGGATCCCAGAAGGGAAAGGAACCCTCCACCTTCTCAAAAGGCTCGCTTACCGGATCCTTGGTTCTGTAAAAATCACAAGCCTCCTGCATACCGGAAGCACAGTAATAAAAATAGCCTCCGATATAACGGATATCCGGTGCATAATCGTAGACAGGCATTTCGCCTACAAAAGGATGGAACTCCCATTCTGCCAGATCCTTGCTTGTAAAAAATCCGCCGGTTACGGATGGAAACAGATAATAGGTCCCATCCACCAAAATTAATGAGGGATCCGCCGCCTCTTTACTGGCATAAAAAATACCGGGCTGCTTTAAATTTCCGAAAAACTGATAGCGGTACTCCAGATTCATTGGGTTACAGATATATTTATTTGCCATATTTTTACTCCTTCTTTCCTGTATCTACGGTCAGCATAACTTCTGCTGCTTCGCATCCGTCTGCTGTAAATGTTACTTTTATCTTACCCGCTTCCTTTCCGGAACGGATTGCGGCCAGAAGATAGCCGTCATAGGTTTTCCATGTAGTGTTGTCGTACCGGTTTTCCGTTGCCGGATCAGCGCTTCCAAAGCCCTGAAGCGTCCCCGCACCTTCTACAGACACTGTAATTTCCTTCTCCGCCCAAAGGTTGAGCCTTCCTTCCTCATCAGCCAGATTTACTGTAATATAAGAAAGATCCGCGCCATCTGCTTTCAGCACTCTCCGATCTGCCCGGGCCTTCAATATTGCAGGTCTGCCCGCCGTTACCAGAATATCCTGTCCTGCTTCATTCCCCTGCGTATATCCCACGGCCTTCAGTTCTCCCGGTTCATAAGGGATTTCATAGCTGCACATCCATTCATGTTCTTCTCCCGCATTTTTTCTTCCCATGGATTTCCCGTTCAGAAACAGTTCGATTTCCTCTGCTGCAGCATATACATTTACGATTGCAGGTTTTCCCTCATAACCGTCCCAGGTCCAGCTTGCGATTTCATCCTTCCAGGCCCATGCGGATTTGTTCACTTTTTCCCCGTAATGATTCAGTCTTTCCACCGCAATATAAGGTGCTGTCCGCAGTCCATATACAATTTCCCGAAAATAGCTTATGGGGCGGCGGTAACCGATAATATCAATATCTCCCATATAGGCAACACTAATGGGCCAGTTGGGCATAAATCCCTGTCGGCCGTCATAGTAAAAGCAGCCGGAACCCGCTTCTCCCAGATAATCATAGCCGGTCCAGGTCATATCCCCAATCACATGTTTATTTTCCTTTACAATCTTCCATAACCGAACGATATCCGACGGCAGTGTTTCCGTTCCCAGTATTACTCTGTCAGGATACAGTTCATGTTCTTTTGCATGACGGGCAGTAAGATAGTTATAGCCCACCAGATCTGTTACTGAAGTAAATTCCTCCAGAATCTCAGTCACTATATTATTTGCGGCAAAGGCATCGGCCATTGGTCCTTTCATCAGATCCGTACTGCCGTTGGCTGCGTCGGAGCCTGCATCCGACGCAGGCTGTGCCGCGGCCTGGGCCTGCATCTGCTGCATCTGCTCCATAGTGATCCCCATAATCCCGCACATGATCTCTCCCATATGATCCATACATGAAAGCAGACCATTTATGGCTACAGTTACAGGCCGTGTATCGTCCAGGCTGTGGAATTTCCGGGTAATTATACGATTCAGCTGAGCGCCCTTTGCCGTTCCTGCTTCCTGGATCTCATTGCCCGTCACATACATGATTACCGACGGATGGTTAAAATCCTTTGCTACCAGCTGTTTTGCATCGAATTCCCAGTAATCCGGGAAGTACTGCGCATAATCATTATTGTTTTTACTTCTGGTCCAGCAGTCGGAAAGCTCATCCAGCACCAGCATTCCTTCCCTGTCGCAGGCATTGAGCATGGCACGGCTGAGAGGATGGTGGGAACTTCGGATACAGTTAAAACCAGCCTCCTTCAGCTGTCTGCACCGGCGCTCCTCCGCCCGTTCCAGTGTAACGGCCCCGATAATGCCATTATCATGGTGAATACACGCTCCGCGCAGCTTCACTTCCTTTTTATTGATACGCAGTCCCTTTCTTGCGTTCAGTGAGATGGTGCGGATGCCGAAAACCTCTTCTGCTTCATCCAGCACTTCCCCTTCCGCCTTCAGTACCAGCCTGCAGGTATACAGCTTCGGAGTTTCACAGCTCCAGAGTACCGGCGCTTCTACCGTAATCCGCTGGCGGCAAACCTCCTCATCCTGAGCGAAAACGGTCACCGGAATCTCCGTTTTCCCCACAGGCGTCCACTGCGGATCTGTCAATTCTATGTACAAACGGGTTTTTAATTTCCGGCCTCCCTGGTTTCTGATTGTGACCTCAACCTGTACCACGGCAAGATCCTCTTCCACCTCCGGTGTCTGTATTCTCACACTGTCCATTCCGATATGTACCTGGTTGCCCACTATCAGATTAACATCGCGGTATATGCCGCTTCCGGAGTACCAGCGGCTGTTTTCCTCCGCCGAGTTATTTGCGATCACCTTAAGTTCATTATTTTCCCCAGGCTTAAGAAAATCGTCCAAAACCACGGAGAAACAGGTATAACCTCCCGGATGTCCTCCCACATAATCACCATTGACATAAACTCTTGCATTCTGGTACACGCCCTCAAATTCCACCATTACCGTTTTTTGTGCCCATTCCCTGGGCGCAGTAAAATTTTTTATATAAGTGTAGCATCCTCCGGGATAGAATCCCGTCTGATGGCCATTTTTTGTATCCGGTGTCCTTTCCTCATGAATCATGGCATCATGGGGCAGTGTCACTATTTCCCCGCAGCCCCCGCCTCCGGATATGGCTGCCATCATGGGATTTTCCCCAGGTTTTAAAAATATCCAGTCATCATTCCATTTTATCCGCTTCATTTTGATTTTCCTCTCCTTCCGTCTGATTGAGCCGATCCAAGACTGTCGTAAAAAGAGCCATGGACTCCGGCGGCAGCATGTTGCTGATTTCTTCTATTGTCCGATTTACAGCAAACTGCATAAACAGTTCATTTTCACAAAGCTCCGGTGCATAGCTGTGCAGCATCTGAGCCCCCAAGGGCTCCGCCAGGAGTGCTCCCAGTGTGGAATCCGTACTAAACCTCTGTCTGACAAAAGATGCTTTCGTTTCGTATTCGTAATGATACCTGCCTGATCCAACCTGGAAATCTTCCTTTTCAGGCAGGCTTACATGGGCTGTAGTATTGGCGGGGACCTGGATATCGATCCGGTATTTCCCCTTCCGGCAGCTTATGGAACAGGATAGTTTCCCATAAACGGTTTCCAGAGAGGTCTCCACTTCCGGAATCCCTGTAATCAGCCTGGGAGCAATTCTTGATTTTTTATACCCCGGCTCCAGAGAACTTATACCCCCCAGATTCCGGTGCATCCAATCACCGATGGAAGCCAGGGCATACTGGTTGAGTGAATTCATTTCATATGGGTTAAAGCTGCCGTCCGGATTGACGCCGTCCCAAAGCTCCCATACCGTAGTGGCTCCCAAATTGACGCTGTACAGCCAGGAAGGACAGTCCTCCTGTAAAAAGATTTTACCTGCTGTCTCATGTTCACCATTATCCGAAAGGACACGGCATAAAAACTGGGTTCCGGCAAAACCTGTGGTTAAATGGTTTTTATGCTGCCTGATATTATTTTTCAAGACCTCCAGCACCTGCTTTTGGTCCTTTTCCTCCGCCAGCCCTAACTGAAGAACCAGTGCACAGCCTGTTTGGGTTTCCGATATCAGACGACCCGTCTGCGTGATATATTCTTTCCGAAAGCTATGCAGTACTTCCTGATACAGCCTGCTATATTCCGCTGCATCCTCTTGCTTCCCCAACACTCCCGCCGTTTTTATCATCAGGGATATGGAATACAGATAATAGGCATTGGCAATGAAATACAAATCTGTAGCGCCGCTCTTTTCCCTCAGTTCCAGATTCAGCATGCCTTCCGGCAGGGCGCGCATAGGCCCCCGTTCCATGTCAAGAGCCACCCAGTCGCCCAGCTGCTGTCCGGTATGCAGCAGACCGTCCTTCTCCGTTCTGCTTCGGGAATGCTCCACACAGCATTTGATACTGTCATACTGCTCCTCCAATATGCGCCTGTCACCATAGACCTGATAAATTGTCCACGGAACCACCGCAGCCGCATCCTGCCATATGGCGATTCCGGCAGAATTGCCCAGAATGTTCGGTACAGCCATGGGCACTCCGTATTCCAGCGTATTTTCCTGCTTTACATCCCTGAGCCACTTTCTGAAAAAGGCTGCGGTATCCTTCAAAAATGCCGCAGTGGAAAGAAAGATTTGGGCATCTCCGGTATAGCCGAACCGTTCATCTCTCTGAGGGCAGTCTGTGGGGATATCGAAATAGTTGCTCCGCATGGTCCAGTCAATATTCTGCCAGAGCCTGTTCACCTTTTCATCAGAGCAGCAAAAAGAACCTGTCTGTTCCAGGCCGCTGTGCATTACACATGCGGTAAAGTCCTCCGGGTTCGGAACCGTCTCCAATCCCTCAACCTTTACATATCTGAATCCATGATAGGTAAAGGACGGGCAGAACAGCTCCTCCCCTCCCCTGCAGATAAAAGTATCCGCTGCTTTCGCAGTCCTCAGATTGGTATTAAAAAAACACCCCCTTTCATCCAGGGCTTCTCCATGGTACAGTTTAACCCTGCTGCCCTCTTTACACCGCAGCCTCGTTTCTACCACACCGGTCATATTCTGTCCGAAGTCCAGAATAAATTCTCCTTTTTCAGAAATCAGCGTCTGCTTTGCCTGGATGCGCTGTGCAACACATACCGGTTCATTTTCCTGCGCGGTCAGAATCTGTTTTGTATATTCATACTTTACACTGGGCAGTGCAGGAGGCGGGCAGAACGTATGATCAATTACCTCTCCGTTATAAATGTCACTATATCTTTTTTCTCCTGTAGTGTTCAGCCAGGTTTCATCTGTCACTATCGTTTCTCTGCGTCCATCCTCATAACACAACAGGATTTGGGCAATCAGCGCGGTCCTTTTCCCATAATGGTTTCCTTTTCCGTCAAACCCAAGAATACCCTTGTACCAACCGTTGCCGACCGTAACCTCCAGCAGATTGCCCCCTCGCTCCTGCGTGGAGCTTTCCGGGTTGTTTCCTGAAGGAGTCTCCCGGTAAAGAGCAGCGGTAATATCATAGGTCTGGTACTGCAGCCTGTGGTGGTAGCTGGTCCATCCCGGGGTAAAGCAGGCTCCTGTTATCCGCTGTCCATTCATTTTAAATTCATAAATTCCCAGAGAACTTATGTATAATCTTGCCTGCTTTATGTCGCCGCTAAGAAAGAATTTTTTCTGGAAAACCGCACAGGCTTCCCTGTCATCCTCCCCGCTGTGAGTAATCCAGGAAGCCTGCCAGTTATCAGGTGACATAAGGCCTGTCTCAAACCAGGTCTCCGCCGTGTCCTCCTCCCCATGACTGTCTGTTACGGCAACCTGAACCGTATAACGGGTCTGCGGCTGCAAAGGATTGCCCTGATATACCAGATACAAAGACTGCCTGTCACGCACCACACCACTGTCCCAAACGGTTTCCTCCGGCGAACACACAATGATATGATAGCTTTCCTGGAAGGTATTCTGTTTATCCGAAGCTATTTTCCAGGAAAATGCCGGAGACCTTTCATCTGTCCCCAGGGGCGTCTTTCTGGAATCTGTTCTTAAGTCGTAAAGTTTCATCCTTCTCCTCCTCCCGATTTGCCAGGTTAAGCAAACCTTATCATCGTTCTAATAATCCAGGCGGCATTCTCTTCCAGACGCTCCAGGGTAATCCGGCCTTCCTTTACGCCTTCCACTATCTGTCCGGTATAGGTATCATCCAAAGAGCCCGGCGTAATCCAGCAGTTACCTGCCTGCACCATCTCCGCCACACCGGCTGTATCATAGGTTCCCCAATCGGTCATAACAAATCCGTCAAACCCGTTTTCTTCCCTCAGAAAGCCCTGTATCAGTTCTTCGTCAGCGGCCGTGGGGCAGCCGTTCACTGCATTATAGGCAGTCATGACAGAAGCGGGCATATGTTCTCCCATGGCAATTTCAAAAGGCTTCAGATACAGTTCCCGAAGTGCACGTTCTCCGATAATGCTCTGATTGCGTTTCCGCGTGCTCTCGCAGTTGTTCCCAATCAGGTGCTTTATGCAGCTGCCTACGCCGGCGCTTTCCATGCCTTTACAGTAATGTCCTCCCATCATCCCTGCGAGATACGGATCCTCTGAAAAGTATTCCGGCTGCCTGCCGTTCAGTGGATTTCTGTGCAGGTTCATTCCCGGTGCCAATATCAGCGGCATCCCCAGCGCCTTCGCTTCTTCGCCTATTACACGGCCCACCTGCTCCATCAGTTCCTTATTAAAAGTTGCGCATAAAGTAACACCGGAGGGCATTCCGATATTCGGCACCCGCAGGTTCACACCACTATTTCCATCCGATACAGGAAAATCAGGCATATCATAGCCTTCCAACTGGTACACCCGTCCAGCCTCCCCCACGCCTTCCATTCCCCAGCCGGCAGAGGCACAGACACAAAGCCTCGCCAGTTCTTCAATGCTCAGCGCCGCCACAAATTTATTTACAAGAGAAGGATCCCTTTTCACATCCTGATAAACAAGCTTTTTCCCCGATTTGCCAGAGTTAAAAGACGCCGGATAAGCGCTGCGCTTCCCCACAGGGAAAAAACCGTCTGTCCCTTCCTTTACCCTGGTCCGTTCTCCCTTCGGCCAGCTTTCCGGATTTCTTTTGCTGAGGGTCTCCGGCGGGTTGGGCGCCATCATCAGATGGGATGCCTGTTTTACAATTGTTTCTGCTTCATTCACAAAGCTTCCCCATATTGGGGCATAGACATCCGTTCCCGCAAATATCGTATATTCCCCGGCAGGCATTATATAGGCTGCTTTATCCGTATCATACACGGTAAGGTTTTTTTCCGGGACTGATACCGGAATCCGCTCCGTTTCGCCTGGCTGAAGTTCCCTTGTTTTGGCAAAATATATCAGTTCCCTATCCGGTGTTTCCATACGGCCGTCAGGCTTATTCACATAGATCTGCACCACTTCTTTCCCGGAGCAGGATCCTGTATTCGTTACAGTGATTTCTCCATATATTCCCCTATCATATACTAGCTTACCGGGCTTCATCGTAAAGCTGGTATAGCTTAGTCCATAACCAAAAGGATAGGCCGGCGCTTTGCCGAACGTACTGAAATAACGGTAGCCCACATAAATCCCCTCTTCATAACAGGTATCCGCATACACCCCGCAGTCGGCATCCAGCCTGGGTTTATCAGCGGAATCATAGAAATTCCTGCTGGCGGGAAGATCAAAATAATCCATCGGCCAGGTATCCGGCAGCTTCCCGCAGGGATTCATTTTTCCGGAAAGAACATCTGCCAGCGCCTGCCCTGCCAGCATTCCTCCAAATCCATTATAAATAAGTGCATCTACATGATATCTGTCGGCAAAGGTCACATCAATCGGATATCCGGTATTTAAAATGACCACTGTATGGCTGAAGGTTTCAGACAGCGTCTTTAACAGGTTTTCTTCATCTCCTGACAGATAATACTCTCCCTTAGCGCTGGAATTATCCAGATTTTCTCCTGTTCCGCGGGTAATTAGCATGACTGCCAGATCGCTTTTTTCCCGGGCTGCCTTTATCACCTCTGCCTGCGGGATTGCATCCCTGTCACATCGGTAAAACTTCGGCAGCTCTTCGTTTACTCCAAATACCCCGCCCTCGCGCAACGCCGTCAGCAAATCTATCGTATACCGGGGATTGATCTTTCCTGCACCTACTGCGCTTGTGCGGAACTGGTTCACTCCCTTCCCAAAGAGATTAAGTGTTGTTCCTTCCGCCAAAGGAAGAAGCTGTCCTTCGTTTTTCAGAAGTACAATTCCTTCCTGTGCCGCCTGAAGCGCAATTGTTTCATGTGCCGCATTCTTTTTTTCCGGAAACGCTCTGTCGGTACACTTAACCGTAAAATCCTGGGGATTCATCTCATTTCCGTCCGTATCCGTGTAGCCCTCAACATGCAGACTATATTCCTTACCATATTCATTTACGAACCCGCGCATCGGAATGCCGAGCACCCAGAGGTTTCCCATAATCGGCATATATTTCAGCACACAGGGCGGCAGCATTTCCCCGTTCAGCCAGGCCCTTCCCTGAATTTCCGGATTCATGGGCTTGGCAAAATTAAGAAGCAGGCAGCCTGAAAAATCCCGATCCAGCATATAATAAAGGCCGTCTATATCATCCTTGTTGTATTCCAGCGGCCCAAAGCCGAAAAGAAGTGGTTTATCTTCCTTTCCTCTGGGAAGCTGTGCAAAAAATTCCTGTGCATCCATAAACTTATCCATCCTTTCCTTTTACACAAAAATAGAGACTATTTCAAAAGGCTGCAGCTTTATTCCGGCTGCAGCCGTAACATTTCCTGTTGTTATACCTCCAGTCAGGAGTTTCCTTCTGCTGCCTTTTCAGCACGAAGCTTCGGCAAAACCTTGTCCAGTTTATAGAAATATAAAGTAATAAAAATCAACATAAACATAATTGCCGGAATAATACTATACAGGCTTCTTATCATTATAAGTGCACTCTCGGCCTGAGCGTCCGCCGCCAGATTGCCGTCAAAGGCCGCAGCTCCAAGGAGTACGCCAAGAAGGGCGGAGCCAATTCCCTGGCCCAGTTTGGAACCAAAGCTGGAAAATGCGGTCATGGTTCCTTCTGCACGAGCCATCCCCTTCAGCGCATTATATTCTGCACAGTCCAAAATCAACATACCGGAAATATAAGCAATGGGCAATCCTCCCAGACCATAAAGAGCACCTGCTATCATAAGAAGCACAATATTGGAGCCCGCCGCAAAATTCAGCAGATATCCTGCTGCCCCGCATACACACCCCAACATTACAATACGGGAAATCGGGATTTTCTTCATCATTACGGGAAATACGAACATTACCAGCAGCATCGGCATGCTCAATGACGCAATCAGCATATATTTACTGATATCCCCAACGATATATGTAAAATAATAGGAGGAAGCATTCATTCCCAATGTAATATTATAAAGAATGGACATGGCCGCCACGATATAGATAAATTTATTGTTTTTCAGTACCGCCACTACTTCTTTTGCCTTAATTTTACCCTCACTGTCCGCATCCACAGGTACTGTTTCCTTCACCAGTACAAAGCGCAGAATTCCAATTAAAGCAAGAGGCAGCGCATAAATTCCCACCAGCCTGGACCAGCCCGCGCCGGAGGTTGCCATAGTTCCCATCAGAGTAGGGAAGGACATGGATACAATGGCGCAGCCCAGTGTAACTACAATGCCGCCATAGGAGTTTACTTTCATAATCTGGCTCATATTAGGAAAGGCGCGTACAATGTATGTTGTCTGATTGGTATTCAACAGCGTTGCGAGAATGGAATTGACGAAGGAATAGATGATAAACACCCAGACTGCCTTCACAGCGTAAGACCATTGCGCAGGGCAGCTGAACAGCAGCCATGTACAAAGCCATACGCCTATAATTGCAAATTCATATGGCCTTGCCTTACCAAAACGGGTATGCGTATTGTCAATTAAATATCCGGCAAACAGATCTGTAACGCCGTCAAACAGCTTTGATACAAGTAATAGGGTACCCACAAGCTCCGGTGAAAGCATCAGCGTGTTTGTACAATAAATCATCAGATAGCCGTATATGACAGTCATACTCCCCAGTGATACCGCTCTGCTTTGCCATCCCCAAAACTTGGCAATACCGATTTTATCGGTCTTTTGTTTTTTTGTTGCCATTTTCTTTTCCTCCTGCTAACAATTTATGGTGATATCCACCTGTCACAGGCATTGTAGCCGAAGCTGCACAGAAATCGGTATCACAAATTCTTGTTTTCTGTCAGTTTTTACAATCTTTGGCAAACTGTGCGAATTTCTATAAGAATTCCGTAATTTATAATATTACCCGGCAGGAAAATCAGGTAAAATAGAATCAAGGCAGCACACTTAATATAAAGGTATAAAATACTTTACTGTTTTTATGTGAACCTAAATGAAATGTGAGGGAATATAAAATGAAATTAAAAAAAGACGCAAACCTGCCCGATTTTCTTCGGACGGTTGCCCAATGCAAGGATGATGTTTACTTTAAGACCACACAAGGGGATGTTTTGAACCTGAAAAGCGAACTTTCCAAATATATTTTTTTGGCAGCGGCGGCATCCCCGATGGATTCCTTCCTCCCTTTGGGATATATTGAATGCACCGGAAAGGAAGATGAGGAGCTGCTTAATGAATATATATGCCAAATGTAACCGTATGGATGCCGGATGGTCTGTGCAATAATTGCCCAGATATGTCTGGCCTGTTACAACCGGTATATTTATGATTAAGTTAGGAAAGGGTGTCAGTCATGGTCGAATCCATTGCACGTCTGGAAACTATGAGAGATATGTTTTTATATGCCCAGCAAATTTACAGCTGGTGTCTGGGCCGGGATTTTTCTCTGATTTACAGTAATTGTCCCAGTCAGCAGTTTTTTTACAATATTTTTGAAATCAGCTTCTGCAGTGCTGCTGCTGAAAAACATTTTGCCAGGTCCCGGCTTCCGGTCATCCTGAACGACAATATGGGATTTGCCTGGATTGCCGCAGCACAAACGGATGACAGGGACATTTCCGTTATCCATCTTCTTGGTCCGCTCTTTACGGTGGAGGCCTCAGAGACTTATCTGCAGAAGCTCTGCGGAAAGATGAAGCTGTCTCCGGATCTGATAAACGAGCTTCTCAGGCAGCTTGCCCTTGTCCCGACAATTCCCTTGAATACCGCTATCCGTTATGGTATTATGCTTCACTACAGCGTAACCGGAACCCCTGTTTCCGCCTCCCACATCAGTGTGGCAATTGAGGCCTCCGAATCCAGGGATTCCCTTGAGGATGCGGACTGGACCAGCTCCAGCTGGCACGGTACCTGGCTCGCGGAACAGGAACTATTTGCCCGAATCAAAGAAGGCAACCTGGAAAGTATGACTGAGGCTGCCGCTAAATTTGCTTCCGGCCATGTCGGCTCCATGTGCCCTGGCAATCCGCTTCGTCAGGCAAAGGATGAAGGAATCGTATTTACAGTGCTGGCCAGCAGGGCCGCCATATTTGGGGGTGTCTCACCGGAAGGCGCCTATAACCTGGCCGACTACTATATCCAGCGGCTGGAGGCTTGTGTCAATGTAGCCGAGGTCCAGAACTGCTCCGGTGAAATGTGCGAAACCTTTGTCCGCCGGGTACATCAGTGCAGGCAGAACTTCCGTTACTCACCTCTGACCGCCTCCTGCATGGAATATATTGAAACGCACATTAAAGAAAAAATCAGCCTGGAGGAAATGGCTCGGGAACTGGGCTACACAAGCTATTATCTCAGCGGAAAATTTCAAAAGGAAACAGGCCGCAGCATTGGCAGCCATATCAAACAGCAGAAAATAGAATCAGCCAAACAGCTGCTGGATAACTCCTCCCTTACCTTTGCCGACATCAGTGAACAGCTGTCCTTTTCCTCCCCCAGTTTTTTCAGTTCCACCTTCCGCAAATACACCGGAATGACCCCCGGAGAATATCAGAAAAGGGACAAGCTGGAATAAAGGCCCATATCACGGATTCCCTTTTCCTGACAAATATTCCCTTACTTTGATAAGAATCGGAATCGGCAACAAAAATCACTAATTTGTGATAACACATTTTTCTTTTCTCCCTTTACAATCAGCCATAAAGCCGCCGGCCTAAAGTGCCTGCCGGAAATCGGCTTATTATTATTCCAAAAGGGAGGAAATAGAAAATGAACAAAAAAATATTTATAGTTTTAACAGGTATTCTCGCCATTCTGCTTTTATGCGGCACTTTTTTCGATCTACAGATATCTCAGGCTTTATATAATCCTGAAAATCTGTTTGCTCAATTTTTTTACTGGTTTGGCCAGGCACCTGGTATGCTGCTGGTATCCTTTGGCTTTATGCTGATTTTAATGGCACGGCCCAAAAATATCAAATGGCTGAGTATACTGCTCCTTCTTATCTGCGGTGTATGTTCTTTTATCTATGCTGCACTGCCGCTGTCCATAGGCACCTATTATATGGGCTGCGGTCTTTCCGGCAGAATAGCCGTACTGGCTGTGGCTGTTATTCTTTACCTTTTAATGCTGTCAGGTGCTAAAAAGATTGCGGAAATGAATGATCCCCAGACACTAATCAGAATAGCCCTAACCTTTATCCTCTTGTATTTTGTTGTGGGAAAAATTCTGTCATTTGCCAAAAACCTTTGGGGAAGACCCCGCTTTTACAGTATACTTGACGATTTTACACGTTTTTCGCCATGGTACCGCCTGCTGGGCAATCCCCTGGATGATACATTTAAGTCCTTCCCTTCCGGACACGCTTCCGAAGGCGCCATGTTAATCGGCATCATACTCCTTGGCAAAATGGTTCCCGCACTGAAGAAAAGGAGCTCTCTGTTATACGGTATTGCCTTTGCCTGGGTATTATGTGTCATGACCGCAAGAATCATTGCCGGCGCACATTTTCTGTCGGACGTGACTGTAGGTACATTTATAACGTTTCTTATATTCTTCCTTCTGTCCGCCTTGCTGGTAAAGGACAGACAGGCTGAAAAAACTGAATTTGGAAAGGAAATATCACAATGAAAGCAATTATGGTAATGTATGACACCCTTTGCCGGAATTTTCTGGGACCGTACGGTAACGACTGGGTGAAAACTCCCTCCTTTAATAGGCTGGCAGAAAACTCCGTTACCTTCGAACGCAATTATGTCTGCAGTCTCCCCTGCATGCCTGCGCGCAGGGATCTCCATAACAGCCGCGTCAATTTTCTTCAGCGGGATTGGGGGCCTTTGGAGCCCTTCGATGATTCCATGCCGGAAGAGCTGAAAAAACACGGTATTTATACTGCGCTGGTCAGCGATCATTACCACTATTGGGAAGACGGCGGATGTACCTATCACTCCCGCTACAATTCCTGGATATGCCACCGCGGACAGGAGGGCGACTTCTGCCGCGCTGACCGTAGCATGGTAAAGCTGACAGCGGAATATAAAGACAGGATGAAAGATCCTCAGACTGCCGGTATCCTGCGGAAAGCCCAGGATCAAGCCAACCGCAGCCGGCAGGTTACGGAAAGTGATATGCCTCAGGCCAGAACCTTTGCCGATGGGCTGGCCTTTCTTGAGGAAAATGCAGATACGGACAACTGGTTCCTGCAAATAGAAACCTTTGATCCCCATGAACCCTTTTTCACACAGCCGGATTGGCAGTCGCTGTATCCGGAGCTTGCCGAATATACCGGAAATAAAACAGACTGGCCCGGCTATGATCCTGTGCGGCCGCAGGAAACACAGGAGGACATTGCTTATGTAAGGAGACTTTATGCCGCTCTCACATCCATGTGTGATTTTTATCTAGGCAAGGTTCTCGACTGCATGGATAAACATGATTTATGGAAAG
The DNA here is from genome assembly GCF_003435485.1 of Eisenbergiella massiliensis. Taxonomy (NCBI): domain Bacteria; kingdom Bacillati; phylum Bacillota; class Clostridia; order Lachnospirales; family Lachnospiraceae; genus Eisenbergiella; species Eisenbergiella massiliensis. The sequence continues at coordinate 404,213 of NZ_QVLV01000001.1, read as the reverse complement.
ATACCATGCTTATTGTGAACACGGATCACGGATTTCTGCTGGGCGAACATGACTGGTGGGGAAAAACCGTCATGCCTGCCTATGAAGAAATCAGCCATACTCCCTTATTCATCTACGACCCTGTCAGCCGCTGCCATGGTCAACGGCGCAGCGGCCTGACCTGCCCTCTGGATCTGCCGGTCACACTTCTGGATTTCTTCGGAGTTCCTGTTCCCGATGATATGCAGGGCCACAGCCTGCTGCCGCTGATCCGGGAAAATAAACCGGTAAGGGATTCTGTGCTCTTTGGTTTCCATGCCAGCCATGTAGCCGTTACCGACGGACAGTACACCTATTTCCGCGCTCCGCTTGCCGGCCAGTCCGCCAATTGCTTTGATTATACACTGATGCCCACGCATATGAGGGAATTCTTTTCTATTGAAGATTTACGCAAAGCCGAATTTGCAGATCCTCTCCCCAACAGCAAAGGCTGTCGTGTACTGAAGGTCCCGGCAAAGGGCTGTTATATCAATCCGGTAAATTTCGGCACCAAGCTTTATGATGTAGAAAAAGATCCGAGACAGACCTGCCCTGTAGATGACGCCTATCTTGAAGCCCGAATGACGAATCTGCTTGTAAGGGAAATGAAAAAAGCTGACGCGCCTTTGGAACAGTACATCCGTCTTGGACTGCCTCAGGACAGAGAGATTACATCAGAGGATATCCTTTCCTGCCGAATAGAAGAAGAGGCGGCTGATACTCCGGACTGTCTTGGCCAGGTGAAATGGACAAAAGAAGCCCGGAACATATGGCGAGCCTGGGCACAGATGATGCCTCCGGAAGCGTTGGAGGCAGCTTCAGGCACGATGCTTCAGCTGCGTGCCGGGCATGCTGAGAAAGAAGTAACGGCAGATGATATTGTTGCTGCAGTAAAAGTAATGCTGCCGCCGGAACAGCAGCAGCAAATACTGTATTTTATGATGACGGTGGCAAGGGCGGATTAATACATTTAATTAATTTTATGGGCAGTTCACACACTCGTAAGAAATTATTTGCAGAATATAATTATCCAGAGAAGAAATTGGTGAATGTTTTCTTCTCTGGGTATTTAATTATAAATGGATTAAATATAAGTCACGCCCAATTCCAACAGAAATTTTTCAATTTGTTCTACAGGCTGCAGCATCTCTCTTACCTTTTCCGCAAGGGCAGGTATCCTTTCTTTGTTCATTTTTCCGTCTGACAGCTTCTCCTCCTGAGCAGTTCTCTTTTTTCTTACTAGATATGATCACCCTTTTACTGCTCCTATCGTTATTCCTTTTACAAAATATTTCTGGAAAAATGGATACAAAATCATAATAGGAACTACTCCCACAACTGCTAGTGCCATTTTAACGCTAGTCGCCGGCATAACTACCCCTTGTGTAAATGCTGCCGCTTTATTTGCTGAGCTGTTAAGGAATTGAATATCTGTAAGCATTCGATTCAGATAGTTCTGCAAACTGAATAAATCCGTTCTTTTTGTTATATAGTATAAACCATTCTGCCAGTCATTCCAGTAAGCGATTGCCACAAATAATCCTACTGTTGCCAGAATAGGTGAGGATAAAGGTACCACAATCCTTGTAAATATCTTAAACTCTCCGGCACCGTCAATTCGTGCTGCCTCCAACAGTTCATTTGGTATGTTTGATTTAAAATAATTTTTCATGAGGATTACGTTAAACGCATTCATGAGCAATCCCGGGAAAATCAGCGCCCATATCGTATTTTTTACATTTAAATAACGAGTCCATAGCAGATACGAGGATACGAGTCCGCCATTAAACAGCATTGTAAAAAATACTAAGAAAGAAAATATATTTCTTGCTTTAAATTCCGGCCTGGACAGAGGATATGCAAACAGGGTTGCTATTATAAGTCCCAATACAGTTCCTACAACTGTAATAAACAGAGATACCAGATAAGATCTCACCAGTGAGTTAGAGCTTCTGAATATATATTCATAGGCCTCTAAACTAAAATTTTCAGGCCAAAACCGATATCCATTTCTAATCAGCGTAGTTTCCTCAGTGATAGAAGACATAAAAATCAAAAGAAATGGAATGATCACGGACAGACACAAAATTATTAAGATGAAATGAACAAGAAGCTGTGCCGCCTTCTCTTTATTTGAAATAACTCCCATAATCTGCCCCCCCCCTAAAATAATGCATTGTCAGCATCAATTTTACGTACTAACGCATTTACTGCCACAATAATTACAAAACCTACCACTGACTGGTACACAGCTGCAGCACTTGACATGGCCAAATCATTTCTCTGAAGCAATGCGCGATAAACGTATGTATCTATTGTACTTGTATAATCATAAAGTGCCCCCGAATTCATTGTAACCTGATAAAACAGTCCAAAATCAGAATAAAAAATTCTTCCTATGGACATCATGACCATCGTTATAATTGTGGGTTTCAGAAGAGGTAACGTAATCGAAAAAATCTGACGGATTTTGCCTGCCCCATCTACTCTTGCTGACTCATACAAGGACTGATCAATCCCCAGTATTGCCGCCAAATATACAATACATCCATAACCGGCCCCCTTCCATGTATTCACAAAAACGAGAATAAAAGGCCAATGCTTTTTTTCCGAATACCAGTTTATGCCGTCTGCACCTATAGATTTAAGAAGGGAATAGTTAATAAAGCCGCTTTCCGTATTTAAAAAAGCATATACAATATAAGCAACAACGACCATAGATATTAGCTGCGGAAGCAATAAGACCGTCTGATAGACCTTCCGGAACCGGGCGCTTATTAATTCATTAAGCAGTACTGCCATCATCACTCCTACAATCGTTCCCAAAACTATAAAGGCCATGTTATATAAAAGCGTATTCCTTGTAATAATCCATGCGTCACTTGTCTTAAACAAAAATTCGAAATTTTTAAAGCCTACCCATTTAGATTTAAATATTCCTAAAGAAAAATCGATATCTTTAAAAGCAATAAAAATACCTGCCATGGGAATATAGTTATTAATAAAAAGATATAGGACTCCCGGCAATATCATGATATAATACGGAAACTGCCGAAAACGCTTTTCTTTTTTTTTCACCTGCATAGCCGCTGTTTTCTCCATAATTGTCTCCTTCTTTTAAAAAGGAAGGGATAAAAGTGTCCCTTCCTTTTCTTAACCTATTTATTAATTCCGTTCTCCGTACACCATGCATCCAGTTGTTTTTGTTTTTCCGCTATAATATCGTCCATCCCTGCAGCCTTCAATTTCTCTATAAAATTACTGTAATTTTGTTCCAAATCCAGAGAACCTGTCTTGAATCCCGGCAGATATTCATCAAGTACTGCTGATACAGCGGCACATTGTGTTGTTACATTCGACTGGTCAAAAGTAAATCCCAGGGCCCGTGATACCGGCGCAGTTTTATTATTTTCAGCTAATATTTCGTTATAATCCGAAGGATTTCCTTCCAACGGATTACCAACTAAACTGTTCGGCATAGCCCAATATGTGGATGACGGATAGGGCGAATTGGTGTTATCAATTCCCTCCGGATAGGATACCGTTCCATCATCATTGAGTATCCAATGTACATCCTGCACTCCATAACACATCAGATTGGCAACATCCTTATTGGTATAGGCTAAATCCAAAAACTTCACACTTGCTTCCGGCACCTTTGTTGTAGATGATACACCCCATATCATCCCGCTCAAAGAACTGGAGGTAAGTAAAGGAGTTTTTATCTTGACACAAGTATAATCATAACCGGTTGAAGCTTTATATTGGGCATCGAGGCCGACTTCGCTGTAAGATACACTTGCAAACAGTCTGCCTGCAGACATATAGCTTGCTTCACTTTCCTTGTCTGTTGCAGCATCAGATTTAATATAACCGGCATTATACCATTTTCTTGCCAACTCCAACATCTGATAATACTCGTCTGTCTCGTATAAATCCACTACATTCCAGCCTTCCTCCCCCATCAGAACACCGTTACCGTCAGTCAAAGAATCATAATTGATCAATCCGGTAAAGCCTGCAGTTGCCACAGGATAAAATAATGTAATCATATCAGGCTCATTTTCTTTTACTATCTCGAATACATAATTCAACTCTTCTAAATTCTTCTGCATATCTGAATCATTAATATCTTTTCCTAATGTCAATTCCGGTGTTAAATTATATTTTTCCAGAATATCCGTCCTCATTGCCACCGTACATGTCATCGCCTTACCATTTATAACAGGCACTGCATAAATACGACCTCCCACGCTGGTTGCTTTCAGCCATTCTGCCGTGGTTTGTTCTACAAGCCCCTGTCCATATTGCCCAATATAATCGGTAATATCAAGCAACTGCTTATTAGATACCAAGGAATTATAATTTGTTGCATAAAAAACATCAACTTGCTCTCCGCTTGTCATATCCATTGCAAGCTGGTTATCATAGTTCGCAATGCTGATGGCTTCCAGCTCTACCTGGACATTGATTTCCGGAACTGATATCTTATTAATCGCGTCTTCAACAAGCTTCAGATCCGATGGTACAGTTCCCAGACATACCATACGGACAACAACTTTTTCCGGTTCACCTGCTTCTTTTTCTTCCCTCACTTCATCCGTAATGCTCTCTGTTTCTGCAAGTTTGTCATTGGCCGTATTACCTGGGTTTTCCATTTTCTGCGCTCCGCATCCAACCAGTATGGATGCTGCCATACATATGGAAAGCAATAGTGACAATAGCTTTTTCATTCCTATCCCTCCTGTTTTCAAATTGTTTTGGGTTTGTAATGTCAGTATAGCAAAATTCATGGAGATAATCTTTCGGGCAGACGACTTTTACTTTTTCCGGAACGACCTCTTTTTTACAGATTTTCTCCGAATTTTTTTATTTTATCAAAAAAATCGTTTTGAAAAAAGGAATTGTCTCCCTGAGAAAACAATTCCTTTTAAAACAGATAATAAATTATTTCTTTAACCCCCATCCCTGCTTCTGAACTCTCTGGGAGATATTCCTGTAGTCTTTTTGAATAAAGTGGAAAAATGAGACGAATTAATAAATCCGGAATGATATGCAACATCACTGATTGACATATCTGTAGTCTGCATTAATGAAATGGCTTTTATGATTCTGCGCTTTCCAAGAAAATCCATAATGGATATTCCTTCCTCCTGCTTAAAAATTCGGGCGGCATAATCCACGTTTAAATGTACAGCTTTTGCTATTTCTTCCCTCGTAACGTCCTCGGTCAAATGCAACTCAATAAATTTTTTCATTTCCATGACCGCCGCATTACCGCTGTTTCTTCTGTTCTCCATAATGGAATTTATCTTTTTAAATACAGCATCCATCCATTGAATCGCATTTTCTACAGAAATATTAATCAATTCATACTTTTTCTTCAATTCCTCTTCCTGCAGTAGCATCCTGGCGGAAATGCCCAGCTTCATCAAGTGGCTGTATATAACCTGAATCAGGTTTTCCTGAAGCGATTGCAATGCTCTTAAATCAAAATCTTCCTTTTGTATATTGGAAACCCACACTCTAAAACGCTCAACAAACTCATCATATTTTGCGTATTCAAGCAATTTCTGAATTTCTGCCGGAATATCCATAGGAAGTACTTCTATAGCCCTTTCGCAGACATCTTCAACAAATACACCTTCCAAATGAGATATATCTCCATAAGCCATCATTTTCAGTCTCTGGTAGCTTTCGTGTAATTTTTCATAAGAAACATTTTCTCCCACGTAGCAGCATACCTTTACATGAATCATTTCCTGACACAGCTTACTCATTTCGCCACACTTTTCCAGCAGCCAGTCAAATCCTTCATCCTGGCTTATAACAATTATATCGGATTTGACCATCAGGATACGACCCGACTCCATCCTTTGGCCGAAAACTCCCTTTGCCACGTTACTTACCGACAGCATTAGTTTATCCTGATTCCAGCTTGCAAGATGAACATTAAACTGTTTTACACATATCAATGCAAGATTAAACTCTTCCTGCAGCACCTGCCCTAATCCTATGCGGGATGCCTCTTCGATCATTCCGCCCTCATTCCCCGCATAATTCCCTTCTATAATCCTTTGCCAGAAAATTCTCTCCAGTTCTGTTTTATTTTCGATATAATATTGTCCCAGGCCGGATTGTTTCTTTTCCCTTTTACCTGCAACGATCTTTTGCACCAAATTTTTAACGATATTTTCCATTTGTATATAATCCAAAGGTTTCACACAATAATCATAAACATTTAGTGTTATAGCTTCCTTCGCATATTGGAACTCTTCATGACAGGTAACAATTATCGCTTCAATGGGATACCCCTCCTGCCGAATCCATTTTATCAGATCGATTCCGTTGCTTCTCGGCATCTCAATATCGCAAATAATGAAATCTACTTCTCCCTGCTCAATTATCATTTTTGCCTGTTCTACATTATATGCACCTTTAACCTCGACTCCATTTTCTCCAATTGTTTCCCAGTGAATATTTTCCATAATAGCTTTTACGCTATAACGTTCATCATCAATAATTACAGCATGCATTACCTTGCAGCCTCCTCCTCTGTCTCATATGGAAAGCAGAGCTCAACCTTCGCACCATTATTATTCTCAATAAAAATGTGAAAACGATCCTGATACAATTCACGAAATCTGAGGACAGTATTGTTCAAACCAATCTTATGCCTTTCTTCCGTGAAATTTCCCTCATTTACCGCCTGTATTACAGCATCATCAAAGCCTGGCCCATTATCTGATACAATCAGCATAACCTTATTCTCCTCGATCAGAAGGCTTCCTTTTACCTGGATATCCAGCTTCTCCTGATTTTGAATTCCATATTTAAAAATATTTTCCACCAAGCTATGCAGTGAAAGTGTTGGTATCCTGCAATGCAATATCTGCGGCTCCAACTCCAATCCACATTCCAGGGAATCAGGATAGCGGACCTCTTGAAGCAGAATATACTCTCGAAGATGCGTTATTTCCTCCTCTATCGTACATATTAACTCCTTTTGGCTGAACATATACCTCATATATCCGGACAGATATCTGCAGGTTTTTAATATTCCTTCATATTCCTTTATACTTGCCATGCTGTATATTGTGTTTACCACATTCAGTACAAAGTGAGGCCGGATTTGCACATTATAAAACTGTAGCTGTGCATCTTTTTTCTTGATTTCTTCTTCATATACCTTGATTTTTAGCTGTCTGACCTCTCCTGTCATCTGATTCAGATTATCCCCTATTTCCTTAACTTCAACCGTATACCTTTCAGTATTTATTCTTTGTTCTAAATCGCCCGCACCAATTTTTCTGATTCCATCAACAATTTCTCTAACAGGAAGTATCAGATATTTTCTGATATTGATACACATAATGGAAATTAAAAGAATCGTGATAACTCCAAGTATGGTAATCCCCCCAACCATCCATTTAGAACTATCAACAAACGGGGTACCTAATGTTATTTCAAGCGAAATGCCGCTGACAGATTCCAACGGACAGGTGATTGTCATTTTCTGCCATCCCTGCTTTTTCCCCAGTAATGCCATAACTTCTTTCTTTTCATCGCCGGAATATAATTCCTGTTCATATAAAATGCTGCCTAAAACATCCTTCTGCGTACGCAAAGCAAAGAGCAAATTATCCTCTTTAAAATAATTCGAAGCATTCTCAAGAATCCGATCTGCATTTACCCAGGAACCATAACATATATTTTCATCGTATTCCACATATATAAAATAAACTCTATCTTTTATGTTGGTTAGCTGCCAACATCCTTTTTGGTATTTTTCTAAGTTTCCTCTGTCTTCAAATTCTGTTTTCACATCCAGAAAATCATTAAAATCCTCGTAGGAAGCTATTCTTGTCCACAGATTTCTGTCTTTGGTATTTGAATATATCCACATACCGCAAATATACTTTTCTGAATAAAGTGCATTAAACATTGAACCCTGAAGTCTGTTTTTGATAAAATACATATCTTCATCAAGATAACAAAATTTTCTTGTTTCAGTTTGGTTAACAAAAGAGGTTAAGAAATTAGATATGTTTTTTAACTCCATATTGATATCTCCAGTAAACAGCTGGAGAGAATTCATATAACTCTGCTTCATTTCCTTCTGGGCAGTACTGATTGAAAAATAATTCGTTGCCAAAAGGACTGCAATATTGAAACAAATAATTAATATTAAATAAATAAGTATTTTTCTCGTTAATGACTGCTTCATAAAAATCTTACCCCATAATAATTTCGTCGAATCATATATCTGACAACATAACTAACCAGGATATTTCCCTGACACACTTTCTGAGGCAATATTAACACTGCAGATATAGATTTTGCAAGAGATGTCTTATAAACAGACTCATCTGAGAGCTGAATTCTGCATTTGCGTTGTAAGATAAGCTGCTTTCTGCTCTTCCGTTCCCATAAGCGCTACCGCCGTAAGTCCCTCGTATACAGAATAATCATCAAATGCCTCTTCCTTGCTTCCATCATGCACACTGAAATACTTGGAAAAAGATAAAGGCAACATATGTATCTCATCCCCACGTATCTCATCCCCACGTCCCTCAAACCCTGTCAAAATATCTTTTGACAGAAACTTGGAATTACTTCCGGTTACATACACATCCATATTCTTTTTCCGCAGAAAACCATTTAGCACAGACTCAAATGCTTCAAGATTCTGCACCTCATCAAGCAAAAGATAATACATCTCCTTATCTATAATCTGTTGATTCAAATATTGTAAAAATTTCTTAGGATCTATCTTCCGTTCTGAATTCGCATTTTCCAATAAGAGAGGATCCTCACCAATCTTTATCAAATCATCCGCTGAATCAAATGCAAATAGAATCACATGGTCTTCTGGTATTTCACAATCCATCAAATGATTATAGAATAATGTATTTAACAAATATGATTTACCGCATCTTCTGATACCGGTAATCACTTTAACAAATCAATTGTGTTTTCGATTAATTAATCTCTCCAAATATACATCTATTTTTTATGTCCATCTTCCTACCTCGCTAAATATTTATGCCGCTTGCGGCAAAAATATTTAATAAACTCTCGCCCAGTTCTTTGCAGAAACGAATGAACCCTGTCCGCTTACAGAAAAGCAGCATGAATTGCTTCAATATTTTGACCGTTTGTCACCCCAGCAACAAAACAGCTTGCTTAGTTTTCTTAAGTCATTGCAGAAGCTTGATTTAGGGTCAATGTAGGCCTTTATAATAGTTTGTAGTATCACATAATATCTATATTTAACAAAAACACGTGGAATATAAACACCCCTAACTATATTACTGAAAATATTGTTTTCTGTCTCCGGCTTATCTAAAACCGTGTCATGGTTGATTAGCACAATAATATTATGCATACAATCAACTTCTTTTCTTTTTTCTAATCTTTTATACGCAATGAATATATAAAAGACAACAAAAATCCACAAAAAAAATCAGAGCATCTTCCTGTAAAAGGCAATAAACGTAAAACGGAGGAAATGTTTCAGATAACCAGGCAGGAATTCGTTCCTTCTGATAATTACGAAAAAGCCGATGACAAGAAAAAACTGAGGACAAGCTGCTGTCTGTCAGCAAATCAGACAATGCAGAAAAGTTTTAAATATCGGTCCTGTATAAAGAAGCACAGGAATTCCTCCTGGAGAAAATAAAAAAGAACTCCATCCAGCCGCAGGCTGGAAAAGAGTCCCTGTCAATCAAAGCCCCCGCTGCAAGCAACGGGGGCTTTGACCCTCGCAGCAGTCGCCAAATATCCATACAAGCATGGATACTTGGCTCGTTGCTCGCGGGAATAAAAATAGTGCGGGTAGCCGGACTTGAACCGGCACGGTATCGCTACCGAGGGATTTTAAGTCCCTTGTGTCTGCCTATTCCACCATACCCGCAGACCATCCACCGCCGCAAATATCAATTTACGTCAATGAATAATGGATGGAGGTGGATTCGAACCACCGAAGCAATTTGCAGCAGATTTACAGTCTGTCCCCTTTGGCCACTCGGGAATCCATCCATTTATAGCCGCCGGAGACGACACTCCGTCTCCGACAATATACATTTAACCATACCTTTATAGGAATTGCAAGAAATTTTTTCGGTTGGATTTCATTTCTTCGCTCCGCTTCACAGGTTCGTTCCGATGCTGCAGTATAATTCCCGAAACCGGAGGCAGCGTCACCGTTATTTTTCCCGCTTCCACCACATATTTTACCGGATCCGTATAGAAACCGTCATTGCCTGTGAGGAGCAGTCTTGTCATTTCCGCCTCTTTCGGTATTCCCAGCTCCCAGACGGAAAGCTCCTTTGTCATCTCATGGTCATTGTTATTAATAAGGATCAGTGAATGGTTATCCCTGGTAAAACGGGCATAGCCAATCATATTATAATCCGTAAGCATCCACTTGATGGATCCGGTTTTGAACTCCTGGTTTTCCTTGTGCACCTTTATTGCCGCTTTGTGGTAGGCTATCAGCTCCTGATCTTCCCTTCCCCAGGGATAGGTCCTGCGGTTATCCGGATCCGTAAAGCCGCACAAACCCGCTTCATCTCCATAATAAATGGTTGGCGCGCCGGGCCAGGTCATCTGGATAAGAACCGCCTCACGCATCACCGCCTTGTTCACTCCCTGGTTTGCGGCATCCGGTCCCAGTGTGTTCATACGCCCCACCTTCTTATTGGTACGGGTGAGGAACCGGGAATGATCGTGGTTGGAAAGCTCATTCATGGCAACCTGAATGGAAGGTGTGGCAAAGCATGCGCTGTGGTAGCCCATGGCGCCCCAGAAGCTTTCCGCATTGCCGAGCAGATCCTGACGGTAATCGTCACTGTGCTTCTGCATTCCCGTCAGGAACCAGGTTACCGGTTCCATAAAGGCGTCGTAATTCATCACCGTATCCCACTGGTCACCCTGCAGCCAGGAGGATGGATCGCCGTAATGCTCCGCCAGAATGATGGCATTGGGATTGGCGCTTTTCACACTTCTGCGGAAATCCCGCCAGAAACGGTGGTTAAAATCAGGGGAATGGCCCAAATCCGCCGCTACATCCAGCCGCCAGCCGTCCGCATTGAAGGGTGGCGAAACCCATTTGGCGGCAACCCGCATGATATATTCATACAGCTCCCTGGAGCCTTCATAATTCAGCTTCGGCAGCGTATCATGCCCCCACCAGCCGTCATAAGTGGGGTTATAGGGGAACCTGTATTCGTCATGGAACATGAAATAATCATGGTATGGGCTGTCTCTGTCTATAAAAGCGCCCTTGGCATACCCTTCCCGTCCTTCATAAATACGTTCCCGGTCCAGCCATTTGTTAAAGGAACCGCAGTGATTAAAAACACCATCAATGATAACCCGCATGCCTCTCCTGTGGGCTTCCTCCACAACCTTGATAAAAAGCTGGTTGCTGGCCTCCAGGTTCTCCTTATTCGTAACACGGTTGATATAACGGCCGGCGAAGCGGTTCTCATGCTGCCAGTCCGGCAGAAGCTCCCCTTCCTCGCTGACGATTTTCCCCACATGGGGATCAATATAATCGTAATCCTGTATATCGTATTTATGGTTGGAGGGCGATACGAACAGGGGATTAAAATAAATAACATCAATCCCCAGATCCTGCAGATAATCCATCTTATCCAGAACACCCTGCAGATCCCCTCCGTAAAAATTCCGTACATCCATCTGTGCAGGATATGCGTACCAGTCCTCGACCTTCCTGGATTTATCCCCGATATAATGATACTCTCCTGTGAGGACATCATTGGTCGGATCCCCGTTGCAAAAGCGATCCACATAAATCTGGTACATTACCGCGCCCTTTGCCCAGGCCGGTGTGGAAAAACCGGGGATGATGCTGAAATAATAATGCTCCTCCGGCTGCTTGACAACTCCTCTTGAATCGTAATAGCACCTGGCTTTTCCTGATTGTGCTTCAAAATAGTACGTAATCTTCTCATTATCCAGCTGCTGCCGATGTTCGTAATAGTCAAAAAGAGAATCTGACGACGCTTTAAACATCAGATTCTTCTGTCCCTGACAAATAAAGAACACCCTGTCCAGGTTGTTCTTTTTGGCTCGGAAGGTAATGGTTACTTCACTGTATGGCGCCGGTTCCGCCGGTGATATAAAATTTTCCGTTGTATCACTGAACAGAGCCTTTTTGCTGAGAATCGGCCGCATGCTGCTGATGTACTGATGCTGCTCTCCGCGCAAAAACCGTTCAAAATTCATATTTTAACACCCTTGCTCTCATGCATCCGCAGCACTGCCGCAAATGCCTAATTTTAGAGTACTTCTTTACCCATTGTAGCGTAAAAATCTGCTACATTCAAGCCCTTTTACGCTTCATTCTGTAACACCTCACTCCGTAAGTTACTGTTCACATCCCGCCCGGGCTAAAGCCGTCGCCGCCCTGTGTCCGTGTCCCCGTGCCTGTCTTCCTGTGTCCGCCTGACATCATACTGTGCACAAGCCGGCAGCCCCTGAAAAATTGCAGTAAAAAAGACAGCTTTTTATGGCTGTCCTTTTTAGAGAAGGTATTTCTTATGGGGTATAGCAAAAAACTATATAATGTATTGGGGGGGGGTTACGAGTATTATAATATCAAACCCGCCCCATTTTGTACATACCCAGAATTCACAAATATCACAAATTCTCCATTCCATTTTTGTGTATTTTTCACAATTAATTATTCCGTAACTGTGTCAAAGAAAGATTTCTCCTGCCGGAACAACGCTTCGAATTCCTCCCGCGTAATCTTTTCCTTCTGTAAAAGAAGATCCGCGGACTTATGGAGGATTTCCATATTTTCCAGAATGATTTCTTTGGCCCTGGCATAGCACCTGTCAATGATTTCCTTGACTTCCTTGTCAATCTCACCGCTGATGAGCTCACTGTGTGATTTGGCATGGGCAAGGTCACGGCCGATGAATACTTCGTCATCGTCGTCATCATAGCAGACAACACCGATATTGTCGGACATACCGAAGCGGGTCACCATTTTCCTGGCCAGCTTGGTTGCCTTCTTGATATCGCTGGATGCGCCGGTAGTGATGTCGTCAAAAATCAGCTGCTCTGCGATACGTCCCCCCAGGGACACCATAATCTCCTCTTCCAGCCTTCCCTTTGTCATGAACATGTCATCCCTCTCAGGCAGAGGCATGGTATAGCCGGCCGCCCCGATTCCTGTGGGAATGATGGAAACCGTATATACCGGCCCCACATCAGGAAGCACATGGAACAGAATCGCATGGCCGGATTCATGATAGGCCGTAATTTTCTTTTCCGCATCGGAAATGATACGGCTTCTCTTCTCCGAACCGATTCCCACCTTAATAAAGGCTCTCTGGATGTCCTCCTGGGATACGAATACCCGGTCGGACTCCGCTGCCAGAATGGCCGCTTCATTCAAAAGGTTTTCCAGATCTGCGCCGGTAAAGCCCGCGGTAGTCTGGGCCACCTGCTTCAGGTTCACATCATCGGCCAGCGGCTTATTTCTTGCGTGCAGCTTCAGGATATCTTCCCTGCCGCCCACGTCCGGGGTTCCCACGCTGATTTTCCTGTCAAAACGTCCGGGACGCAGAATCGCGGGATCGAGTATATCCACGCGGTTGGTGGCCGCCATAACGATAATTCCTTCATTCACGCCGAAGCCGTCCATCTCCACCAGCAGCTGGTTCAGCGTCTGCTCCCTTTCATCGTGACCGCCGCCCATACCGGTTCCCCTGCGTCTTGCCACGGCGTCAATTTCATCAATAAATACGATACAGGGAGAATTTTTCTTCGCTTCTTCAAACAGGTCACGGACCCTGGAAGCGCCCACGCCGACAAACATTTCCACGAAATCAGATCCTGAAATGCTGAAAAACGGTACATTCGCCTCACCCGCAATGGCTTTGGCAAGCAGCGTCTTACCGGTTCCGGGGGGGCCCTCCAGCAGGACGCCCTTGGGAATTCTGGCTCCCACCCTGGTGAACTTGGAGGGTTCCCGGAGGAAATCCACGATTTCCTGCAGCTCTTCCTTCTCCTCCTTCAGCCCGGCCACATCCTTAAGGGTAATTTTGTTATCTGCGCCCACGCTCATTCTGGCCCGGCTTTTCCCGAAGTTCATCATTTTGTTGCCGCCGGCGCCCGCGCCCGCATTCTGGGCATTCATCATCATAAAGAAGAACACCATGATAATTACGGCCACGACGAGCATGGGAAGTAAGGAATTCATAAACCAGCTTTCCCTGGGCACATCCCGCACAACGGGATCAATGCTGTAATCCTCAAACAGCCGGATCGCTTCTTCCACATTCGTCACATAAAGAGTCCGGTTCTGCCCGCCCTTGAGCAGAACGGCGGCCGAGCCGGTAGGCGTTTCCCTGTTCTGCGTGATGACGGCGCTGGTTACATTTCCGGCCTTCAAATCCTCTTCCAGGGCGCCCCGGGTATAATTATCCTGCATCTGGTTCATGGAGCTGGACCATACCATCAGAAGGAGCGCTCCCAGCAGCAGAATAAAAATCAGATTAATACCCCTGATATTCTTTCCCAATTTCTTTCCTCCTTTTACGGCAGCTGTTTAAGCCCTTCTGTGTGAGCCTCCTCCCTGCCGGGACTGCGGCCCGCGGGAAACTGCCTTTTTTCAAACGAAAAAGCTGCATTCCGCAGCTTCTTCATTATTTTCATTAATCATCGAATTCAACCACACCAATGTACGGAAGATTTCTGTATCTCTGATCATAATCCAGACCGTAGCCCACTACGAATTCATCTGGGATCTGGAAGCCGGTGTAGTTCACCTTTACATCCGTAACCCTTCTCTCAGGCTTATCAAGAAGCGTGCAGAGCGCCAGGCTCTTGGTTCCTCTGTCACGCATCATTTCCATCAGGTACTTCAGTGTCCTGCCGGAGTCCACAATATCCTCCACAATGATAACATCCTTATCCTTCAGGGGTTCATCCAGATCCTTTACGATCTTAACGACGCCGCTGGATTTGGTAGAACTGCCATAGCTGGAAACAGACATAAAATCAAGGGAAACAGGAACCGTAATCCGCTTGGCAAGCTCACACATAAAAAAGCTGCCGCCCTTCAGGACGCATACAAGGTGAACCTGCCTGCCTGCATAATCCTTACTGATCTGATCGCCGATTTCCTGGATTCTTGCATCCACTTCTTCTTCCGTTAATAATACTCTGACTCTTTCAGCCATCTTCTTCTCCTCCTCTTATGTGTACCCGGAGCACTCTTTTCGTGCTGTCCGTCACTTTCACTGCGCTGCTGATGCGGTGTCCCACTACCCAGAGGATATGGCTGCCGTCCGCAAGCAGAAGCAGATTTTCCCTTTCCTGCACCGGTATCTTTTCCTGAATCAGGTAATCCTTCAGACGCTTCTTCTGAAGCTTATCATTGATGCTAAGATAGTCTCCCGGCTGTCTGGTCCGAAGTACCAGAGATTCTATTCTATCATAATCAAACCATTTCGTACATGTTTTTTGCGGAATTATCTGAGAATTTTCCCGCCGGAACAGGGAAAATTCAAGGATTTTTCCCCCGCCGCAGGCCAATGTAAGAACCGGGGCCGCATTTTGCGTATCCCCTATATTCCCGGCCAGCTCCTCCATATCTATTTTTTGAAAAAAATGCGCCGCCGGGACTTCCTCCTCCGTCCCGGCCAACGCCGCGGCCGCCGGCTTTCTCTCCTGAACGATCACCTCGCCGAAGCTGCGCAGCGCCTCCAGGCCATAGGGAAGCATCACCCTTTTTCCTCCCTGTTTGTAAAAAAGGCTTTCCACATCCCTGATATGGCTCATGCCAATATCCTTTCCTCCTCCGGACAGCTCCTTGAGCACCAGCCTGAGAAGATGGGTCTGCAGAAGCTTCTCTTCCTGAAGGAAGGCCGGTACGGCGATGCGGATTCTTTTTACCGGGGATGGCCTGCATTCCTGCGGGTTCCCCATCCTGGCCCGGGCTTCCTCCGGGCCCGCGGAGCCATCGGACGCTTCCTCTAAAAGCCTGCATCTGTCCAGGGCCTCCTGCGCCCTCCTGCCGACAAAATCCGCCGTCAGTGCCAGAAGCTCCGCCTCCTGCGAAAGATGCGCATCCGCCTCCGGGCAGATTTCCTCCCTGGCAAAAGGAAGAATATGACGGCGGATCTTATTCCTGGTATAAGTATCCGTATCATTGCTTTTATCTATACACCAGCGGATATTTTTTTCCCGGAGCCACTGTTCAATCTCTTCCCTTCCCACGCAAAGAAGGGGCCGGATGATGTTATCCCGCACCGGCCGGATGGATGCCATGCCGTCCAGGCCTGTCCCGCGGAACATGTGGAAAAGCAGCGTCTCCGCCCTGTCATTCCTGTTATGCGCCACCGCAATACGATCCGCCCCAAAGCTTTCCGCCGCTTCATAAAAAGCACGGTAGCGCACCTGACGGCCGGCCTCCTCCACGGACAGCCCCCTGGATTTTGCCAGAGCCTCCACATCCACTTCGGTCAGATAAAAGGAAACCCCCAGCTGCCTGCAGGTTTCCTCCACATAGGCGGCATCCTCCCCCGCTTCCCTGCGGATGAGATGGTTCACATGGACCACCGCCAGCTTCCATTGAAATGACGGCGCAAGAAGGGCAAGCACATGAAGCAGGCAGATGGAATCCGCCCCTCCTGACACTCCCACCACGATCCTGCTCCCCGGCCCGGCCATATGCTGTTCTTCCATATACCAGCGGATTTTCTCTATCATGCCTGCTGCTGCCTTCCTCTTTTTCGTATCTGCCGGTATCCTTCAAAAGATACCGGCTATCCTTTTACTATATCCAATATTTTCAAAAAAATCAATGCTGCCGCCAGGTCTTGTCCCCCGAAGTCTGTGTGGTGCTGCTGTTCACTGTTCACTCTGTCACTCCCGATTCCTCTCCCAGATGCCTGCCGCGAGCACGGTCATATCATCCCTGATTCTGCCCTGACACTGTTCGATGGCATATTTCATCATCGTATTGGCGATTTCCGCCGGTGAAACGGAGCCGATGCAGCCAAGCAGCGTTTCCAGCCTCTCCTCCCCGTCCTCTCCGGGCCAGCCCTCCGTCATTCCGTCGGAAAGCATGATTATGTAATCCCCGTCCATCAGCTGACACTCCACGGGCCGGGGCTGTGCATGTCCAAAGGCGCCCAGAGGCAGCGTCCCGCCGTCTATCTTCTCCACAATGCTCCCCCGCTTGATAAAGCTTGCCGCCGCCCCTGTTTTCATAAACCGGCAGCTTCCCTCATACAGATCCACACTGCACAGATCCAGCGTGGGCATATTCCCTTCCTTCCCTTCGCTGGCCACCGCGCTGTTCACAAGCTGCACCGCCATTTCCAGCGGCAGCCCCGCTTCCAGCATGGTTTCCGTCATATCCGCCACGGCCTCGCTGTCCCTGCAGGCCTCTTCCCCTGAACCCATCCCGTCGGAAAGCACAATCGTAAAATTTCCGTCATCCGCTTCAAAAAAAGCAAAATTATCTCCCGAAACCTCCTCCGTCTCCTTGGCCGCCCGGGCCGTCCCGGTCATATAGCAATAAAAAGGCTCCTCCTCGAAGAAAAAGCAGACCGGGTCCTGTCCGATAAAAAAAGGATTCCGCCTGGCAGACATCAGCCTCATATCCAGAAGCACAGAAAGATAATCCGCAGCCTCCTCCACGGTCCTGGAAGCCCTTCCCTTTGTAGAAAGCAGGATGGACAGTTCCATGCGCCCGTCGCCCTTCTGGACAAGATAAATATCCCTGGCAACCAGCCCCTCGCCAAGAAGCCCCTTCATGATTTGCTTCTGCCTCCGGTTCCCCAGGCTGATGAAGCGCACGGACTCATCGGCCACATGATTCATCATATCCGCCATTTCCTTCAGATTTCCCGCAAACAGCTGCCTTCCCTCCGCAAGCCGTTTCCTCATCATGTACACCGCTCTCGCCTGCCTTGCGTCTGCACCATCTTCTCCCTGCGCCTCTTCTTCGTCTTCCCCGAAAATCTGGGCCAGGTTCTGAAAGGTATCCGCACATACCCTGATTTTCCGCCTGCCATATTCCAAAAGATAACCGGACTGCGCCGCACCTGCCGTGTCCCTGCTCTTCATCTGCCATCCCGCCTTTCTTTACTCTGTTTTCCTGTCTGTGACTCGCTCTCATTATAGCGGGATCCTTCTGCGGGATTTGTCAAAGCATGGGGGCCTGTCCCCGGTTTTTATCAGGCTATATTTCCTTTTTCCTCCACGAGATGCGCTTTTCGGCGCTCTTTGCTGTCGGCTTTTCCGTAAGGCGGTCGCGGCCGGTCGTTTTCGCTCCGGCAAAACCACGCATAAAAACCCTTTCCCGGCCCCCATACCTTTGCCCGCAGGAATAAAAAAAGTCCTGCAGCACCCTTAACCGTGCCGCAGAACCTTTATTTTCTTATTCATCCGGTTTATAAATGATCTCTCCCTCATTTACCAGCCCCAGCTTATCCTTTGCCACCTCTTCCACATATTTCTTGGTCTGGGTGTACTTCCTGTATTCCTCTATCTCTTCCGTACGGGCCTTTTCCGCATCGATCTGTTCCTGAAGGACTCTTTCCCGCGCCGCGTAGGTCTCCTGCTTCTGCCTTAACTCCGCGCTCTTTAAGGAAACAACCACAAGAAGCATCAGTACCACCATCAAAACCAGGAACATACCCAGTCGGTTCTGCCTCTTCTTGCGGAAAACCACTTTTCTTTTTACCATAATCTAACACCTCTTTTGAAAAGTCAGCTTTCTGCTTCCCCGCGCCTCAATTTTTTCCCACTCAGTTTCTTTGCTGCCTGTTCTTTATTCTGCCGTTTGCTCTGCCTTTTCTCCCGTCGTTTACATAACCTCATTTTAATCACTTTCTCCCATGCAGTCAACCTGTATTTTATCTGTCTGCGCCGGATTCTTGCCTCCCGCGCCGCACGGCGCGCACACCGGCCTGCAAGAACCTTCATCTTGCGCCAAAGGAACCGGATGGGAGCGCTCAGCTTCCACAAAATTTTCCCAATCAGCGCAATCAGCTTATTAACGGCCCCTGACACCAGATTTACCAGCGCTGCGCTCAATGTTTTCTTATAAAGAAACATACCGGTGCCCGCGCCGATAACGGAAAACCAGCGGAACATGCCGTTATTTTCATAATAAAGCATATAAAAAATACCTGCCGTTGCCAGCACCCAGAAAACCAGGTCCTCCAGCGAAAGCAGGAACCATCCGTGGGGAATGATTCTCCTGAAAATCCGGAACAAATCATAAATAAAAGTAATAATCACGCCCAGGAGGAAGGAATGCAGCATAAACACTCCCTCTCCCGCAATCACCGGGCTCACGGCGCACCTACTTGAAAAGCCTGGAGAAAAGGGATTCGCCCTTTCCGCCATAGCCAGTGTTCTCCGAATAGGTTAAGCTGTCTATTTTACCGTCCACATCAACCTCGCCCTTATCTAACATCAGGCGGCTTACATGCAGATCGCTTCCTTTTATCATGAGCATCCCCTGTTCCGTTTCCAGGAGCACCTCCGCAACGTCAAAGGACAGCACATCACACACGCCCGTGATATTGCAGATTCCCCTGTCCGTCAGAACCATCTTATGCTGTCTTACTCTGGTTGTATTCAAATCTTCCATAGCTGAGGCCTCCTAACGTATGTAACTGTCCGGCTTCTTTACAGTACTGCCAGAATCCATCCCCAACCACACCCGGCGATGGATTCCGGCGTTCCTGAGTCACTTTTTTACAGCCGGCGCAAAACACCGGCCTGCACAGTTCAATATATTGCCCTGACTGACAGTAACCATATTTCTTATAGAATATATGTCAGAAGGTCCGCATTTATGACTCCGGCTTACCTGAAACCATCCTCCAGCGCCCGGATTTTTCCATTCAGCTTCTCCCTCAGCTCCACCAGCCAATCCGGTTCCTCCGCCGTCCGCGAGCTGACGCAGCGGATAAGCCGCGCATAGCTGCGAAGATTCACAAACCGGCGCATCAACGCAAGCATCGACTCCGTCTCCTGCGTATAGGCATACTCTTCGGCATATCCCTCCAGAAAGGTTTTCTTTATCTCCGGCAGCCGCTTCTTTTCTCCTTCCAGCTCATCCTCCAGACTGTCCCATACCTGTGCAAGATCCAGCGCATACCAGCAATAAATCCCGTCATCAAAATCAATAACCCGGCAAACCCTTTCCGACGCATCCCAGAACACATTATCCGGTTCAAAATCATAATGCACAAGCCCATAGTTCTCCGCCGTCTTCGGAAGGCCATCCAACGCCTTCCTCACCTTTTCAAGCTCCTGCCGCGCCCCTTTGGACCCTCCGTACTCCTCCAGGACTTCCCGTATCCATTTCAGGATATCCGCATACGACCGCTTCCGCACCGTGGGTACATACACCGCAGACAATGCATGCAGCCGCCCAAGCGCCCTTCCATACGCGTACACCGCCTCCCGGGGATACCCGGAATCTACCATCTGCACACCATCCACCCCTTCAAAAACCGATGCATAAAAACATCCATAAACCGTTTCCAGCCGCAGCAGCTCCTCACCCGACACCGACGCGACAGCCTTCAAAGCAGGATACCCCTGCCCAAACCAATTTCCACAATAAAAAAACGGCACTCCCGAAAAACAGAAGCACCGTAATTTACCGCCCGAAAAAACAACAGGATGAATGCCGTCAGAATTGTCCTGCAAAATGAGCCGTATGCCTTCGTTTTCCGTAATTCAAAAATATCCGATTCCTCATAATAACGACTCACCTGCCTTTCCTGGCCCCATCATAACCCCGGGCTCCTAAAAAGTAAAGCCCGTTCTCAATTTATCCCAACACCAATTTCCCTACAGATACTTAAACAGCTCCTTCGCCTCTTCCTTCCGTACAGTCTCCTGCACATCCAGCACTTCCACCTTCACATCCTTATTCCCGAACTGAATCGTAATCACGTCCCCCTCCTTCACATTAGAAGAAGCCTTGGCCGGTTTATCATTAATCAAAACCCGCCCCGCATCACAAGCCTCATTCGCCACCGTCCGCCTCTTAATCAACCGCGACACCTTCAAATACTTATCCAACCTCATACTCATTCATCCTCTCTTCCTCAACAAATAACACCGCACTAACCCTTCCTTCCCTCACAATTCCCCATCCCGCCCCATCTCCTGCGCTTATAGGTTTTGCCCCTCCCCCTTACATTCTTCAACCAAATTCCCCGCCACCGTCCTTCATCCCCGCATTACACAACCTACGCAGGAACGGAAGGAGAATCCGGAACCAGGGCGGCAGACTGGGGGCAGGGAGGAGACGGGACAGGTGTTTTTCGGATGCCTTCCCGGACCATGGAGATGAGACTTAAAAATTGTGGAAGGAACCTGACACAATTTTTCGCCCAAGGCTCATCGCAATGCCCGGTCCGGCTGGCACCCGAAAAATACCTGCCCCGCCTCCCCCCTGCTCCCAGCCTGCCGCCCTGGTTCCGGATTCTCCTTCCGTTCCCTCCCCCCTATTGAAAAATGGCTGCCAATACATGTCATTGGCAGCCACCGAACTTGTCCATTATTACGAAACTCTTCCGATTATGCGTTCAGCATATCCTTTAAAGCCTTACCAGCTTTGAACTTAGGAGCCTTGGAAGCAGCAATCTTCATAACTTCGCCGCTCTGAGGATTTCTTCCTTCTCTTGCTGCTCTTTCGGAAACCTCGAAGGTACCGAAGCCAACCAGCTGTACCTTTCCGCCTTTCTTCAGTTCATCTGCTACTACATCAGTGAAAGCTTTCAGGGCCTTCTCTGCATCCTTCTTGGAAATTTCAGCTGCGTCAGCCATAGCTGCTACTAATTCTGTTTTGTTCATTATGAACTCCTCCTGTAATCACTGTAAATTTATAGATTGTATGCAAAAGAGTGTACTCTCTCAGACACTATATTATATATATACGTTTATCCCCCCTTTGTCAAGTATTTCCCCCGAAAAACCTGCGTTTTCAGGGCAAAATTAACCCTTTTTTAATAAAGAAGCTCTCAAAAAAAGACGCACTTCCGTTTTTACGTGTGCGCCATTTTTTGTCGTTTTTTCATTTATTTTAATGCATTGTCAAGAAAAGCTTTTTTTTCAGTTTCCTGCCGCAGCAGATTCTCCAGTTTTTCCCGGTTTCTCCCCGGTATCCAGGCCTTTCCGTTGTTATAATAAAAGTTAACTATCTTCCAGAATTTCTCAGGATAGGCAAACCGGTAATACAGCTGGATGCGGTCCGCTTCGGAGAGTGTGCGCTGCGTTTCATATGCGGTCAGGATGTTCAGGCCAAGGCTGACCGACCATGCATTTTTTTCCAGAAGCTTCCTGAGGAAGAGGTAGAGATCCCGGATAGGATTATCAAGCAGGTATTTTTCGAAATTGATGACGGTAAAGCCATCAGGCGTATACAGGATATTGTGATGCTGAAAATCACCATGGCAGAAATTACTATTCTTTTTTATCGCTGCTTCATCAAAGGCATCTGCATATCCCTGAAGCTCCTCCACCGCGGAAAGCGCTTTTTCATAAAAGAAGTCATAATGATGGAGAAGGTAAATCTCGAACTCCGTCTTCTGGCCTTTTTCCCGCAGATAACGGCGGACCTTTTTCAGCTCCCGGTTATGCTTCACGTATTCATTTTCCATACACAGGGCGGGCACGTCATATTCCTGCACCAGCTCGGGCAGGTGCATGGCATTATGTAACCTTCCCAGCGTCCGCGCGGCGCTCTGGCATTCCCGCACATCCTTCAGATTGCATTCCCGGCCTTCATAATAGGTTTTCAAAATATAAGGCACCCGATCCTGATCGTAGGAGATTAACCCGCCTTCCTTATTCCGGATCAGCTGCTCCAGCTGTGAAAAGCCGTTATCCTTCACCGCCGCCAGAAGCTTTTCCTGAATCTCCAGACGCGCCAGGGGGCCTGTATATTCCTTCAGGATAAACCAGCCCTCCTGTGTTTCACACAGAAGCGCGCCCCTTCCCTTCAGTGTACGGAGAATTTCTATTTCATAATTTTCAAAAACGCTTACCGCTCTGTCATTCACTGATATTTCCTCCCTCTCATACCCGGCATTTTCCGCCGCGCAGATGCTGCCGGCCAAACGCCGCCCGCAGGCCGGGTTCACAGCCCCCGGGCAACAGCAATTTTCTGCCGCTAGGTATTACCTATCATATGAGAAGGAAGCTCAAGTTATGTTTCTTTCGGAAGGTTTGCAAGCAAATATTCTTTTGTATTTTTCCCCGGGTCCTCCAGGACAAACTCCAGGAGGGCCGTAAGGGTCCGCCCCAGCTGCGGCCCCGGCTTCATGCCCGCCGCCATCAGATCCCGGCCCGTCACCGCCAGGTCCTTAAGCGTGAGGCAGTCTCCCTCCTCTTGAATCTGTTCATAAAGGCTGTCAAGCCTGTCAAGCCATTCCGCCTTTTCAGCCCTCTGATAATCGCTCTGCGCCGCCAAATCAGCTCGCTTTACTTCTAAAAGCAGCGGGAAAAGCGCGGTCCCCACCTTAGAGGCCGCCCGGCGCACCGCCCTGATTTCCGGAAGGATCTCGCAGTCATGCCAGTACACCAACTCTGTCACTTTGTCAATCGTATCATTATCATACCGCAGCCTTTTCAGGATCCCCCTGGCCATACGGCTTCCGGCCGCTGCGTGGCCGTGAAAATGATCCACACCGTCTTCATCTGTAAAAGCGCATTCCGGCTTACCGCAGTCATGCAGCAGCATGGTAAGCCTCAGGACCTTGTCGGCCCGCACCGCCCGCATGGCACGCAGCGTGTGCTCCCCCACATTCCAGCTGTGATGGGGATTTTGCTGGGACGTTTCCATCATTCTGTTGAATTCCGGCAGTATAATGGCCGTAATTCCCGTCTCCCAGGCGTATTTTAAAAATTCGGGATGCGGGCTTGCAAGCAGCTTCGTCAGCTCCACCTGAATCCGTTCCGCGCTTACCTTCCGAAGGTTTTCAGCATGTCCGCAGATGGCGGCCTTTGTTTTTTCCTCTATGGCAAAACCCAGCTGTGCAGAAAAACGGACGGCCCGCATGATGCGCAGGGCATCCTCCGTAAAACGTTCATCGGCATCGCCCACGCACCGTATGATTCCTTTTTCCAGATCCTCCCTGCCGCCAAAGGCGTCCACCAGGCCTTCCTCTTCATTATAGGCCATGGCATTAATGGTAAAATCCCGTCGTTTCAAATCTTCAATTAAATTGGAGGTAAAGGTAACCTCATTCGGATGCCTTCCATCCTCATATTCCCCATCCACACGGTAGGTAGTGACCTCATAGCCTTTTTTATGGAGCATTACCGTCACCGTCCCATGCTGGATGCCGGTATCCACGGTCCGGCCAAACAGCGCCTTCGTTTCCTCCGGCCTGGCTGAGGTTGTGATATCCCAGTCATCCGGCGTGCGTGAAAGCAGCGAATCGCGGACGCAGCCGCCCACCGCGTAGGCCTCATGTCCCGCCGCCTGTAAGCAGTGTATGATATATGTGACATCTCCGGGAAGCTGTATTTTCATCCTGATCCCTTCCTTTCCGGCCGGCGTCTGCGGCCGGACTTTGCATACTTGTAACTGAACTGCTACTATTATATACAGTTTTCCGCCGCGCCCGCAACTTAAAAAATAATCTCAGGCCCATTCCCGGAGCAATTCGGAGGCAGCCGTTCGGCCGGGACCAAACTGCTGCCTCCGGCCGCACGGATTATCCCTGCTCTCAGCTTCTGAAAATAATGGCAGCGGCATTGGTACAGGCCCGGATATCCGTCTCGGACTGTTTGTAAAGCTTTCTTAATTTCCCCGGGCAGGTAATTACCAGCTCCGGGATGGCTTCCTTCATGGACATCTGCTTTTCCGTCTTTTCCTTTCTGACACGGCCGATGGTTTCCTTCAGATGGCCGCCGAATTCCAGGAGCAGTTCATCCGCCTTCTCCTGCTGCCACAGCAGCTGATGAATGGATACCGCGCCTTCAAACCCGCGGAAACAGGACTGGTAAATATATTCCGTCATATGGGGAATATAAACCGCATACAGCTTCAAAATACCCAGAAGGCTGTGATAGAGGGCATGCTGGGCGCCCCGGCGTTCCGCTTCACCGTGTTTCTCCGGCTGGTAAAGCCGTTCCTTGACAATCTCAATATAATAATCACAAAAGTCCTCCCAGAACAGCTCGTCAACCTTCTTCCTGGCAAGCCCTGTCTCATATTCCTCCAGGAAGGCGGCCGCCTCCCCCGAGGCTTCCTTTACCCGTTCCAGAATCCACAGATCCGGAGGCAGAAGCCGTACCGTCTCCCCACAGTCCGGCCGGTAATCCTCCAGATGCATTCCGGCAAATTTTGCCGCATTATAAAGCTTATTCAGAAAGCGTTTGGAAACCTTCAGTTCCTCTTCGCTGAAAAAAGTATCCGTTCCCAGCCTGGCGCCGGCCGTCCAATAGCGTATGCAATCCGCGGAATGCGTCTCTATCAGCTGCATGGGAGAGGACGCGGCGTTGTTTTTGGATTTGCTGATTTTTTCTCCGGGCTTTGCCAGGACGAAGCCGCTGATCATGATATCCCTCCAGGGAATGCTTCCCGTATGGTAAAGACTGCGTACAATTGTATAAAAGGCCCAGGTACGGATGATTTCATGAGCCTGATGCCGCATGCCCATAGGCAGGATTTCCCGGCTACGGTCATCGCTCTCCCCGTATCTTGCATTGATTAAAGGTGTGACGGAGGAAGTGGCCCAGGTATCGAAAACCGCCGTTTCCGGCAGAAATTCCTCACAGCCGCAGCTGCATTTTTTCCCCGGCAGTTCTTCCATGGGGTTCACCGGCAGCTGATCCGCTTCGGCAAAAACCGGTTTTTTACAGTTCTTACAGTACCATACCGGAAAAGGAACGCCGAAATACCGCTGTCTTGAAATACACCAGTCCCATTTCAGGTTTTCCACCCAGCTTCTGTATCTGCTTTTCATATAGGCAGGGTGCCAGTTGATTTCATCCGCCGCATCCAGGAACCGCTGCTTCTGTGAAAGCACATCAATGTACCACTGATTGGAGGGTATGATTTCCACATCCGTGCCGCACCTTTCATGAACCGCTACCAGGTGGGTCAGCTCTTCCCTTCGGGCCAGCGCCCCCGCCTGCTCAAGCGCTTCAATAATGGCCGCCCTTGCCTGTTTTACCTTCATGCCCCCGATTACAGGAACATGCTCCGCAATCCTGCCGTCCGGGCGTATTACCTCTCTGTAAGCAAGGCCGTGCTTTTCACACCAGCCCACATCCGCGGTGTCTCCGTAGGTAGCGCACATAACGGCTCCCGTGCCTTTTTCCATACTGGCCTCTTCTTCTGTCAGAATGGGAACCTCAAAACCGTAAAGAGGCACCTTTGCCATTTTCCCGGCCAGCCTCCGATATCTCTCGTCTTCGGGATTTACGAAAACACAGACACAGCCATAAAGCAGCTCCGGCCGTGTGGTCGCAACGAGGAGCTTTTCCTCTCCCGCCTGGAATTCCAGGTAATTAAAGGTAGTTTCCCGCTCCTTCATTTCCAGCTCCGCCTGGGCAATGGAGGTACGGCATTGCGTGCACCAAAGCACAGGCGATTCCTTCATGTAGGCCTTTTTCTGCCGTACCAGATCAAGGAAGGCTCTCTGGGATATTTTTGCGGTCAGCCCGGATACTGTCCGATACTGCAGAGACCAGTCTACAGAAAAGCCCAGGCTCTGCCACATTTTCCGAAAATCCGCCTCATAGCTTTCGATGGTTTCCATGCATTTTTCACGGAACTGGCTTCGGGGCATATCCGCGGCATGGAAACCGCCGTCCCTTTCCACAAGCCGTTCGGTGGGAAGGCCATTGTCATCAAAGCCGAAGGGATAGAAAACATCGTAGCCCTGCATCCGCTTAAAACGCGCTATCATCTCCGCCTGGGTATAAGAAAAAACGTGCCCGATATGAAGGCTCCCGCTTACCGTAGGCGGCGGTGTGTCAATGGAAAACACCTTTTTCTCCCGGCCGTTCCTGTATCGGTAAATCCCTTCCTTTTCCCATAACGCCTGCATTTCCTGTTCTGTTTTTCTGAAGTCATACTTTTTATCCATTCCGGATACCTCCTGATATTTACGGCTCCGCCGTTTTTTTGCAGCAGTTTTCCCGCCGCCTATTTGATTACAAACCAGATCGAAGCGCCCGCCCTGTGCAGTGAGCGGATGTGAAACCCCGGACGTATTTTTTCCCTGCGGCAGCCGTCAATAGGGACAGGAAAACCGATGGTATCTGCCATCATGCCCAATTGGCCCGCTATCCGCAGGAAACGTGCGCCGCCAGACACACAAAAAAACGCCCTAAGCAAAAATGCTTAGGGCGAACAATATGTCCGTGGTACCACCTAAATTCAGAAGAGACTTCTGCACTTAATACAATACGGGAAAACCTCCCGGTCTTCCGATATCGCTTTCCCTGATAACGGTGGAAATCTCCGTTGGAGTCTACTTGGAATCCGAATCCGCCGGGCAGACACCCGCCGCCGTCCTCCGTTCAATCCAAAGCTCAAAGGCTACTTCCATGTTCCCTTCACGGAGATTTTCACCAGCCATCTCCTCTCTGTTCATCCGGAAGAACATGTACTCCTCCTCATCAACGCTTTTGTCTGAGTCTGTTAACGCTATTATAGCATGGGTCTGCGGAATGTCAATCATGAATTATTTAGCTTGGGCCGTGCTATGAATTTCTTTGTCCGAAGCCGTGCCAGGGGATATTCAGTCCGAGACTGTAGCTGACTTATTGACTAATTGCACTGATAAATATTTTCCGTCTGTTTTTTAGTACTTTGATATTGTACTTTTTACACAGATATGGTAGATTATTTTTACGGATATTTTTTAATTTTCTTTCGCTCATTTCACTGAGCAATAAAAATGTCCGTGTTCAATTTTTTGCATCACGGCGCTTCTGCCGATTATTCTCTTTTATGTTTTTCTGTTTTGCCTGATTCATTCACTGTTTTCATGCCGGAAGAGAGGTGATTTCATAACTTGACTCAATACCGCTTCAAATATTTTTATTTTCGTTGAAATTATTTTGGAATAATATTATAATGGAGGTATAAAAAATGGACGTCACAGTTACAAAAGAATATAAGGACAGACTCTTCCGGCTTGTTTTCCAGGATAAAAAGGATTTACTTTCCCTATATAATGCAGTGAATAAAAGCAGCTATGAAAATCCGGAAGAACTGCAGATCTTGACCCTGGAAAATATGATTTATCTGAAAATGAAAAACGATATCTCTTTCCTTTTAGGAGATATTTTAAATCTTTATGAACACCAAAGTACGGTGAATCCTAATATGCCGGTCAGGGGTTTCCTATACTTTGCCGAAATGTACCAGAAATACCTGATGAAATACAAATACCGGTTATTCAGCACGAAGCTTATTATGCTTCCCAGACCGCAGTATATCGTGTTTTATAATGGGCTGGAGAATCAGCCTGACCGTTTTGAACTGAAAATGTCAGATGCCTTTCTTCCCGCTATGACCTCCATGGAACCGTGCCTGGAATGCACGGTGCTCATGCTTAATATTAATTTGGGACGGAACCGGGAACTCATGGAAGGCTGCCGTAAGCTGAAGGAATATGCTATGTTCGTGGCAACGGTACGGGAGATTTACCCTTTAACGAAGCGGTGGACAGTGCCATACAGGAATGTATCCGCAATAATGTCCTGAAAAATCTGCTAATAGCCCACAGGGCGGAGGTAATTAATATGTTATTTACGGATTACGATGAGCAGGAGCACATGGCTTGTGTGAAGGAAGAAGGATTTGAAGAGGGCCAGGATAAAATCTTACATCTGATTCAATTGCTGATTAAAAATTCCCGCAATGAAGAGATTGAAAAGGCCGTTAATAATCAGGATTTCAGGAACCAGCTTTTTAATGAATTTGGTCTCTAAATGGATTAAATGCTTTTATGCCAACAGACTGGTTCGGAGCGGAATTCAGATTTGGTGAATTAACCATTTGGATTTGGAACGATCAGGAAAATAAAGATGGTATCAGAAATGTACTGGTCCTCCATTGTGATGATATTTTTGCGGCCTATAACGATCTGAAAGCAAAGGGCTACGATATTACTGAACCTGAGCTGAAGTTCTATGGGGATTATGAAATGAAGCTGAAGGATGCCGATGGCAATCTGCTGCTGTTCTTGTCATAATTTATCCCACTTAAAGTCATAAAGACTGCTTCTTAAACCTGGCTTTACTACTGTACCCTCCAGAAAAGAAGCAGTCTATTTTTACCTGGGAAAGATTTGGGCAGCGTCCCATATTACTGCTGCTTTAGCTTGCGGTAGGTTCCCGGTGTAATTCCCTCACTCTTTTTAAACACCTTAATAAACGTGGAACTGCTCAAAAATCCGGAAGTAATCGCTATACTTTCCAGCGTCTCATCCGTTGTTTCCAGCATTTTCTTAGCATGGTCAATCCGAAGCTTATAAAGAAAATCCGCAATGGAAATATTTTTCTGCATTTTAAACATACGGGAAAGATAAGCATGCGAAATATGAAAAACCTCCCCCAGCATAATATTGCTCAGTTCCGGATTCTGGAAATTATTCTTCAAATAGGTTTCCACCTGATCACACAACGTAAAGTTTTTCTGTGAATCCTGATAATACTGGCGCAATGCCGTCAAAGTATTTATGAAGCAATCCTGCATTTCAGTAAAGGTTCCGGCAGCCAAGACTGAGGCATGAAGCGCATTGCTCTCAGGAAGCTGTGCGGCCCCAATCTGGTGAGTCACCCGGCTGAAGCGTATCAGAAGGTCATATTTATAACAGGCTATCGCTTCCAGAGACGAGTTGGAACTGATGCCGGACTGGCTCTTAAGCTCCTCCATAATCTTCCTTCCATCCTGCATACAACTGCTGTCCTTTATAAATGAGAGCAGCAGATACTCAACCTTATTGTCTTCCATACCGGTAAAACTAAAACATTTCTCCTGAATGTCATCAAAAAGAATTATGCTTCCCTTACCATAAAGAAACCGATAGGTAAACGCCTCTGTGACTTCCTGATAGGCTTTATGGATTCCCGGAAGGTTAGAGTGAATTCCGGAAAGAGAGGCGGTGATTTCAATACCGAAATGCTGCCCTAAAAAAGCCGAGCTTTTTTTAATTACGGACTGCATATCAGCTTTCCGGCTGCTGTCGGATGTTTCTCCGGAAAAGTTAATAATGCAGGCATAACTGTTCACAGCAACCGGTACTAAAAATCCCTGATGCTTTTCAGAACACAGTTCCTGGACTACATTGGCTATAATAAACTGAAGGATCTGCTGATTCTGTTTTTCCCTCACATCTCCCAGCCTGCTTTCATCTACAGCTTCCACAAATATATAAATAATTCCAAACATATCAGAATTCAATGCTATATGATGCTGCAGAAATATATCCCTCTCCTCATCAAAAGCATCTTCAATGGCGTTCCCAAGCATGGCATGCATCAAAAAATTATTACGCAGCGTATCTTCCTGCAGCTCTATTTTTTTTGTAAGAGTTGTGATTTCATTGAAAGAGCTGGTCAGAACATCGCTAATGAAATTCATCTCATTTTTCTTATTGTCATAGACCGTTCCCGTTGTCTCCGTAATGGTATAAATCATCCCTGTAATTGGTGAATAATTTACCTTTGTCATTTTCCAGGCAAGAAAACCGCTCAACAGCACACACAGAAGAATACAGATAAATGAGGTCAGCCGCAAATTATTTAACTGCTCCCAGAAAATATTCACCGGAATGGCGGAAGCATACATACAATCCGACACCTGGGAGGGAAAAAACTGGAGAACATATTTCTGGTTCTGGTAGGTTCCATAATACATCTCCTTTTCGCCGTCATATACGGACAGGATATCGCTTGACATGGGATGTGAAGATGCGAGCAGTTTGTTTTCCCCGTCAAATACCATAAGGATACCATCACTGTGAACAGAAGAATTCTCAAACAGCTGATGGAGCGTATCCTGTGAAAGGGTAATAGCCGCCGTAATTCCAGGCGCACCGTGAAAACTGCGGGAAGCCGGCTGTGAAAATACCACTCCCAGCAAAGGATTTAAAACATCATCATTTACAGAACGTATTTCTGTTTTATAGTTTGTTACGGATTCCGACAGAAAATTTTTATATTCCTCTTCGGTCGCCACATCCTTATAATAGGTCAGATAAAAATCCTTAAGAACCAATCCGTTCCGTCCATTATAGACTCTTGAGAATTCGGGAAAATAAATACATATATTTTCAAATTCCTTCTGCTTAAAGGAATTAACCGCTTCATTCAGATAATAAGCCTCCACACTTGGAAGCTCCATATCCGCCTTAGAGCGGAATGCAAACTGCTGCACGACTGTAGAATTGGTCAAGGTTTTACCGATTGTGCTCATTTCCGAAAAAGCAGCATCCACATTAGAGAAAAACTGATACAGAATATTAGAGTTGGAACGAAGTATACTTTTTTCAATGGAATGCGCCGCATAATTATAGGTCACTATGATAGTAAAAAACGGAATTAAAAATAAGATAATATAAGAAGAAAAGAAGCGCCAAAAGAAACTGCTGTGCAATCTGGTAAATAAATTTTCCTTTATTTTTCTGTCCGCCATTGCCCGTTCCCCCCAGAGTAAACGTACTACAATTCAGTGAATTATAGCATATTTTTCAATTTTGGACAATTTGTTTTAAATTCGGACAATGGAAAATTCATCTTTAAACAATCTATGACCAATATTGACCATATACAGAATACCCACGTTTTCCTATAATGAACCCGTAACATCGATCGATGCATTTCCACATAAAAATTTAATACGATACCAGGAGGTCTATATGAAAAAGAAATTAGTATCCTGCTTTTTAGTTATGGCTATGGCAGTTTCCACACTGGCTGGCTGCGGGGCAAAGAATACGAACAGTTCAGAAGCTTCTTCCGTTCCGGCCCAGGAGGAAGCCCTGGAATTTACCGGATATCCCATAAATACGGAACAACAGCTTACCTTATGGACAAATCAGATTAAACCGTCCTCAACTATATCAAACTGGAAGGAATCTCCTTTCCATACCGGCCTTGCCGAAAAGACAGGAATTGATATTGATTATACCTTCCCTACATCCGGCACTGATGAAAAACAGGCGTTTAACTTAATGCTTTCCAATGAAGAGCTTCCGGATATTATATGGTACAGCTTTGCCGCTGATGCGGAAAGCCTTCTTGAAGATGGAATTATAAGGGATCTTACCGACCTGCTTCCCAAATATGCACCTAACTACTGGAAATTCCTTCAGGAAAATCCCCTGTACTATAAATCCATGATGACCGACAGCGGAAAATTCTTCGGTTTTGGTTTTTTCAGGGAAGATTTATGGCAGACGGCCTATGCCGGCCCTATGGTACGCAAGGACTGGCTGGATGAATGCGGCCTTCCAATTCCTGAAACCATTGAGGATTGGGAAATTACCCTGAAAGCCTTTAAAGATAAATATGACGCCAGGCTCGTTTTCTGTAACGATGGGATTATGAATCCCGGATTGGCCGGGGCATTTGGTGCGTATGGTACGTCTGAAATGAGATTATATATTGACGAAGACGGAAAGGTCCAGCTGGCGCAGGCCAGAGATGAGTGGAAAAACTACATTTCCTGGCTGCATAAGCTCAATCAGGAAGGACTCATTGACCCGGATATCGTAACAATTGATGGTGCCGGCCTGAAAACCAAGGTAACAAATGATAAGTGCGGAATCACCCTTTATATGATGAGTACCATGGATACCTTCATCCAGGATGCCAAAGCTAACGGAAGCCCTGCAAAGTGGGTTGGCTGCCCCTACCCTGTTATGAATAAAGGCGATAAGCCCTCCGCCATTTTTTATGAAGATCCGGTAGTCAATACGGTAGCCGGTATCTCAACAAACTGCCCGGAAGAAAAAGTGGAGCTGGCCTTAAGATGGCTGGATTATCCCTTCAGTGAAGAAGGCTTTTATTACTGGAATTTCGGAACCGAGGGCGATACCTATACTATGGAGAATGGCGAAGCTGTCTTCACAGATAAAATTACTAAAAACGAATTAGGCACAGGGGAAGCAATTAAGCTTTATACCGGAACCTATGGATGGGGACTGGGTGTCCAGGCTTTAGGCATGGTCCGTCAGAAACTGAATCCTGAGGTTGTAAAGGCAGGTGACACCTGGTATGAAGGAAACGGCGATACCTGCAACTGGGTATACCCGAATTCCGTCACAATGACTCCCGATGAAATTACGGAAAGCAGCACTATTTACAACGCTATGAGTACTTATGTAAAAGAAATGGCCATCAAGTTCATTACCGGAGAAGAATCCCTTGATAACTGGGATAATTATATCAATACGCTTAACGATATGGGCATGGAAAAAATGCTTGAAATCCGCCAGGCTGCATACGATCGCTATCTGGCAAGATAATTAACTGCTGATTAATCCAAAGGAAGAAGCCGGGGTTATTGCATAATAACCCCGGTATCTCTTCCAGGAAATAGTAGGAGGATTAAGTGAATACAAAAACAGGTATTTTGAGAAAAGATTTAAGAAAAAACAAATGGAAATATATAATGATACTTCCCGTTATTATTTATATTGCTGTTTTCTGTTATAAACCTATGTACGGAGTTATCATTGCCTTTAAAAATTTCCGGCCTGCAGTGGGAATTATGGACAGTCCCTGGGTTGGTCTTAAGCATTTTATTACTTTTTTTAATGATTATAATTTCTGGCGGATTTTAAAAAATACATTTTCAATCAGCGCATTAAGCATTTTATTCGGCTTTCCGGCTCCAATCCTGCTGGCTCTCCTTATTAACGAAATCAGGAACACCAAATTCAAACGGGCAGTACAGACGATTTCCTACATGCCTTATTTTATATCCATGGTTATTATCTGTGGGCTGATAAAAACCTTTTGTCAGTCAGACGGCATTATTACGGATTTGGTTGTCGCCCTGGGCGGGGAGCGGGTTAATCTGCTTGCCAGTAAAAACTGGTTCTATCCCATCTACATAATATCCAACATCTGGCAGAACATTGGCTGGGACTCCATCATTTATCTGGCGGCGCTGGCCGGTATTGATCAGGAACAGTATGAAGCTGCCCGAGTGGACGGCGCAGGACGCATACGTCAGATTATCAGCGTGACTCTGCCCGGTCTCATGCCGACTATTACTATCTTATTCATACTGAAAATGGGAAATATATTGAATGTGGGATTTGAAAAAATTCTGCTACTGTACAGTCCGACCACATATGAGGTTGCAGACGTAATTTCCACCTATGTCTACCGTATCGGTATCCTCGATGCTAATTTCAGCTACAGCACGGCCATAGGCCTGTTTAATTCCGTCGTTAACATTATTTTCCTTCTTCTTACAAATGCAATCAGTAAGAAAATGAATAATTCAGGGTTATTTTAGCAGGAGGCTAACATGAGAACGAATCAAAGAATTTTATCTTTACGGAAAAAACGCTCGGCAGCAGACCTCACTTTTGATATAATTAATACGGCAGTCATGCTTGGCCTGATTGTGGTAACCTTTTACCCTATCTGGTACGTGGCATGCGCTTCCTTAAGCTCATCTGCAGCTGTAACACAAAATCCCGGAAGACTGCTTTGGCCTGAGGGCTTTACCATAGGCGCCTACGTTAAAGCCTTTCAGCATCCTTTAATCCTGAGCGGATTCAGGAATATTCTTTTTATACTGCTGTGCTCTCTTCCTTTGAATCTGGTTATGACACTTCTGTGCGGTTATTTTATGGCTGCAAAGGATGTATTATTAAAAAAATATGTGGTGGCTTTTTTGGTTTTCACCATGTTTTTCAGCGGAGGGCTGATACCTGCTTATTTAAATCAAAAATCATTAGGGCTTTACAACAATCTGTGGGCGCTGATCATTCCGGGCGCATTGAGCATATACAATGCTATTATCTGCCGGACAGCGGTGGAATCCGTACCTGACAGCCTGATTGAGTCCGCTTATATAGACGGCGCCAATGATTATACCGTACTTTTTAAAATCATAACGCCGCTGATTAAGCCTACTCTGGCCGTCTTGGCCCTTTATTACGGTGTGGGCCACTGGAACAGCTGGTTTAACGCCTCTTTATACATCACAGATAATGAGCTTCTTCCCATTCAGAATATTTTACGTGCCATCCTGATTGCAAATAATGATATGCTCAATCAGGGGGCTGCAAGCATGGACAGCATCGATACCTATGCAGAAACAATCAAATATGCCGTCATTGTAATAGCAACGCTTCCTATCCTTTGCGTATACCCTTTTCTCCAGAAATATTTCGTAAAAGGGGTTATGATAGGCGCCGTAAAAGGCTAGCGCGCAGATGACGGGAATGATTTTTCTGGTATATCCTATCACAATTTTGTTACAAGGGAGGTAACGAATGGATAAAATAAATCTTCACGGCAGCTGGGAGCTTCTTTTGGATGAAGAACAACAGGGGATAAAGGAACACTTTTATAAAAGCGAAACGCCTTTCCCAAAGCAAATACAGCTTCCTGCCACAATTTCAGAAGCAAAATTAACCCCTCGCCGCGATTTGGCATCCACAGACCATCTGACGGATCCTTATGCCTTTGAAGGATTTGCCTGGTACAGAAAAACGGTGTTCTTACCGGACAACTGCAAAGATTATGACTGGGAACTGTATTTGGAACGAACCAGGATGACACAGCTTTATATCAATGGGGTGGAGGCAGGCAGCTTTGACAGCCTGTGCACACCCCATTGCTATCCTGTCACTCCCTGGATCAAATCCGGAGAAAACCAGATTGTCATTCTCGTCAAAAATACCGGTTACCCTACAAACGGCGGCCATATGACTTCCCCTGATACCCAGACGAACTGGAACGGGCTTTTGGGGGCTCTGGAGCTGCGTCCCCTTCCCCGGGAACGCATTCTTTCCCTGCGCCTGTATCCTTCCTTTTCCGGACAAAGCTTAACTGTCCGGGGCCGGATCACTCCTTGCGCCGGAAAACTGGAGCTGCTGATCCAGGATGCCGGAGAAAATATAATAATACGCACATTTCACCAGACAGAGAACAGTGATTTCGAATGCCGTATCCCGCTGGAAAATAAACTGCTTCCCTGGAGCGAATACAATCCTGTCCTGTATCAGCTGAAAGCGGTTCTCTATTCCGGCGGTACGGCAGCGGATGAATGCTCCCAATCCTTTGGCATCCGTGATTTCGAGGCGGGGAAGCATCATTTCCTGGTAAACGGCGATCCTGTTTTTCTGCGCGGCAAGCATGACGGCATGATTTTTCCGCTCACAGGCTACGCCCCGATGAATACCGAAGAATGGCTGAAGGTTATGGGGACGGCAAAAGATTACGGAATCAACCACTACCGATTCCACACCTGCTGCCCTCCCGAGGCAGCCTTCCAGGCTGCGGATCAGCTGGGTATCTACCTGGAACCCGAGCTGCCCTTCTGGGGAACCGTTACCTCTCCTTCACAGGAAGGGCATAACGAAGAGCTTCAGCAATATTTAATCACCGAAGGCTTCCGCATCCTGGATACCTTTGGAAACCATCCTTCCTTTGTCATGTTTTCTCTGGGAAATGAGCTGTGGGGAAGCAAAGAGGTGCTGAATGGTATTTTAAAGGCCTATAAAGCCCATGATAAAAGACACCTTTATGTACAGGGCAGCAATAATTTTCAGTTTACGCCCTGCATCCTGCCGGAGGATGATTTTTTCTCCGGCGTACGGTTCGGCAGAGACCGGCTCATACGAGGCTCGTACGCCATGTGCGATGCGCCATTAGGGCACATCCAGACCCAAAGGCCTTCCACTGCCGGCTCCTATGATCCGGTTATCTGCCCGGATTGTGCTTCCGCACAGACAACGCCCTCGGAAAATGCCACCCGTCAGATACAATACGGAACAGGCGTCAAAGAGGTCCGTCTGGGCGAAACCGAAGAACTAATTCCTGATATCCCGGTCATTTCCCATGAAATAGGCCAATATGAAACCTTTCCTGATTTTTCGGAAATAGATCGGTATACCGGCGTATTACAGCCGGAAAATCTGCGTATATTCAGGAAGCGCCTTGAGGCTGCGGGGCTTGCGGACTTTGCCGCCGATTATTTTTACTCCTCCGGCCGGCTGGCCGCCGCATGCTATAAAGAAGAACTAGAATGCGCCCTCAGGAGCAGGCTCCTTGCCGGTTACCAGCTTCTGGATCTGCAAGATTTTTCCGGGCAGGGCACTGCGCTGGTGGGTATCTTAAATGCATTTATGGAAAATAAGGGAATCATACGCCGGGAATGCTGGAACCAGTTTTGCGCTCCCACAGTCATACTGGCATCCTTCCAGGATTACACGGTACAAAGTAAAAGCCTGGTTCCCTGCAAATTCCTGGTTTCCAATTATGGCCCGGCCCCGCTTGAGCAGGTGGAACTGACCTTTTCTCTTTCGGCCAAAAGCGATGGTTCCTCTTGCGGAGACGATATATTTTACAAAGAAACCGTTCCGGCAGCTGAAATCCCCCGGGGGCTTTCCACACTGGCGGAAGCGATTCTTCCTATGCCCGAAACCAAAGCACCCTGCCGTGTAGCGCTGAAGCTTCAGCTGGAGTACGCAGGCACCGGTACGCCGTCTTTGAATATATCCAATGAATATACTTTTTGGGTCTATCCTGCCGAGGTGCCTGCCATTCCCGAAGATATCCACATCATACGGGATAAGGCTGCCCTGAAAAAAATACTTCAGCAGCCGGAGGAAGACGCAGCTTCCATAAAGAAAGTCCTGTTTCTTCCATCCTTTCAGGCAAATGCACATTCCATAGAAGGGACATACTGCACCGATTTCTGGTGCTATCCCATGTTCCGCAAAATATCGGAAAGCATGGGCAAACCCGTTCCTGTGGGGACCCTGGGACTCTTCATACGGGAAGACCATCCCGCTTTGGCAGATTTCCCATGCACCCGTTATTCCACGCCCCAATGGTGGGATATTGTAATGAATTCACGCTCAACCATCCTTGACCGGACAGATATTGTTCCCATTGTGCAGACCATTGATAATTTCGAACGCAATCACCGTCTCGGACTGGTTTATGAGGTTTACTGCAACAACTGCCACATAATCACGTGTACCGCCGATTTGACGGCTCTTACGGGTTCGCTCCCCGCCCAATGGCTGCTGGAAAGCCTGACGGCCCAGCTTGAGAAAAGCGGCATGAAATCCGTTCAGGACGTACATTCCTCTCCCCTGGAAATCCTCACTGTTTCAGAGGAAACCTTCCTTTCCTTATTCACGGAATAGGCGAACAGGCCGATGAATTTAAATTCATCGGCCTGTCACATATCCGCTTATTTGTCATATTTCAAAGCCTTATAAAGCGTAGTGCCAAAATCCAGCAGCAAAATAACGATCATCACCCAGATGAATACATCAGGGAACCCGGAAATGAATTCGCCAATCCATCTCTCATCCGCTTTAAAAACACTGTTAACAGCCGGCAGCACCTGAGGATTTACAAGCCCCGGCGTCTTCAGGAACAGGAACAGGCAGAGAAAGCTCAGAAGATCCGCAGCTCCCGTAACCACTGCCAGCCGTTTGGTGTATCTGCCTTCAAAATACCCGTAAAGATCCCTGCCCACGCCGAAGATAACCATGCCGACCAGCAGGAACCATTTGCTCCTCACCGCCTGCGTATTCAGAATCGGTACGTATATGTGCTGACCTCCGTCCTTATAAATCACACAGATGATCTGCGGCACTACCAGAAAAATAATCAGGAACGCCACGGACAGGCAGATACCGGCAATGGCTTCTCCCTTGCTGATGCGCTCCTGCTTTACCGGTACGGGCGGCAGCGCATCCCAGTTCCCGCTGATATCCTCCATATTGATCCCCTTCCTCTGGAAAAAAGCAAACAGCAGCGTGACAAAGGCAAATGCCAGCATCAGCCCCATAAAAGTGCTGCCCAGCCATCCCGCTATATCCAGAAAATATTCATACCCTGCCTTCGTTACCTGCCAGTTATCCATCACCATGGTGATTCCCCCGGCAATCAGCATACCGCCGGCCACTGCCCAGAACACGATCCGCATCATTGCTTTATAAGCGCCGAAGTAAGGCGGACCGATCAGGCACTTATCCTTATCGGGGCTGTAATGGTTCGCCATTTCGGACGGGCTTCCCAGCTCTGCCAGAATAATGCGAAGATCCTTTTCCTCCGCAGGACGGTCCTGGCACCGCTCTTCCAGCATATCTTCAATTAACGTATCCAGTTCTCTGCTGATATCTCCCCGCATTTTATGAGGAAGCAGTCTGGAAACCGCATATACATAACGTTCCTTTAATTCCTGTACACTCATCTTTCCTCTCCTTTTCTTATTATAACTGTTCCGTCATTCCATCTTCCTTCCCCGGAAGCGCTTTGCCATCCGCGGAAAGAATCCGTTCCATGCTGGCCGCCGTCTGCTGCCACTGCTTTTTCAGCTTCTCATAGATTTCCTTACCCTCCGGGGTAATACAGTAGTATTTCCTGGGCTTGCTCTCTTCCGTATTCCATTCACTGGTCAAAAGTCCCTGTCCCTCCAGACGGCGGAGTAAGGGATAGAGCGTATTCGTCTCCACCGGCAGGCCATATTCCGTCAGCTGGGTCACCAGGCTGTAACCATATTTAGGTTCCGTCAGCTGGCTGAGCACGCTCAGTACAATCGTTCCCCGGCGCAGCTCCATCAGCAGACCGGACAGTACCTCTTCTTTTCCCATGGCTCCTCCTTATCATTCTCCTGTCACCGTTCCCTATTATCGCGGTTATATTCAGTACTATATCGTTTTATACATTATACTGTGCGTCACACACTATGTCAACATAATAAAATAAATATAAAAAAAATACACATAATAAAAATGCCGCAGTTTTTTAACTGCGGCATACTGAGTCAAATATGTTTCAATCAAACCCCCGCGGGAATAAAGCTTTATTCTGCGGACATCCCCGTATTGGGATTAAGCCGGATGCGGATAAGCTGTCCATCCAGCACATAATGGGAAAAATTCGTTTCATCGCCGTTCCTTACCAACTCCGTCACCCATTCCCCGTTTTCAAAATGCCCTTCCTCAACAGACAGGAAATTCAGCTGCCCCGACTGCCTGGAATGCAGGTGGCTGTAGCAGCTCTCATCCGCCGGATCAGGCCTTCTGTAAAAGTCCAGCCCCACGCCGGCGCCGCACAGATAAAATTCATTCGGCCCGGTCTGCACCAGAAGCGCCCTTCCCCTCACCTGAAGCTTCTTCTTTCCCGCCTCCGAATGCGTGTCCGTGGTATATCCCGTATACATGGCGGCGCTGCGCAGGTATTTTGCCGTCACATGATATTCCGGCAGCTTCAGGTAATGGCTGGTTTCAAACTCATCCTCCGCAAAGGCATGGACACAGCCGGTATTCCTGTAATGGATCAGGAGCGGTGACATGGCTGACAGGATCCGCATGGTCAGAGCCATATCCCGGCATTCCTCCAGCAAATTGCCCTCTTCATCCAAAGCGCTTTCCGCTCCGAAGCAGCAAATCCCCGTGGCGCCATAATCCGCCGCCGCAAGCAGGGCATTCATGGCATTTGCCACTCCGCGGATAGGGGACTCCGGTATAAACAGCGGATTGTCCTCTCTGGCATAGGCTCTGCAGATCCTGGTGTATTCCCTCCGGTTCTGGTTATAAATATCCGGACCGATGAAATCCAGATGCGGCGCGCCGGCCTTCCAGATATCCAGCACTCTTCCCACAGCGGCTCCGGCGTTATAGCACAATCCCGGCTCCTCATAGCCCTGCTCTCCCACCATAACATTCGTAAAACAGGGAAGCGCATACGCCGCCTTCCCTGCTGACGCCACTTCATCAATGTACCGGGCATGATACCATGCGCTGAAGGCCTCGTGCGCATGCCTGCCGAACTGTCTTTTCCAGGCGGAAGCTTCTTTTCCCTCTCCAATCAGTTCCCTTCCGCTGTCAGGAAGCTCCACACCGGCAAGCGCCCCAGGCACAGGCTTCTCATAGTCCCTGCGCGCCTCCGCGGAATAGTCCATATCCGTATTCGCATAGCCCATTTCATTTTCAATCTGGACGGCAAGCACGGTTCTGCTTTCCCCGTCCGCTTCCTTCAGAAATTCCATGAACCTTCCAAAGGCTTTTTTATCCCGTTCCAGCGTTTCCCGGCAGTGTACGGACAGCGAAGGCACCGGCGCCCCGTCGGGCCCCTGGGCCAGCCGGTAAATATCCGGCTGCAGCTTTATGTATTCCGGCACGTAATTGGGATGCCCGTTTTTGCTCGTTCCGAACCAGAGCAAAATCAAATGCAGTCCCGCTTCCCTTGCTTCCTCTATCACGTCCTTCACCATACTGAAATCGTAGCAATCCATTTCCGGCTCAATCCGGTACCAGTAAACCGGCGTTTCCAGACAGTTTCCTCCGTACAGCTTCACCGCGCGTACCGCCTTTTTAATCAAGGCTGTCCCTGTGGACGAATTGTGCGCCTGAAGGCCAATTGGCATAAATGGCTTTCCCTGGGCATCCCTTAAAAAAGTATTTTCCATTTTCCTCCCATACCTTTCCTTCCGGCCGGATATCCGGCCGCTTTTATTATAAATGAATCAGGATGCCTTTATTATAGATTTCCGATTTCTTTCTGTACAGGTGTAAAAAAAATCATCCTTCCCCGCTGTTTTTAAGAATATAGTACTCACTGAACCTGCCGTCCCTGTCCGCACGCTCCATCAGTCCGGCTCTCTGCGCCTCCGTCAGATCCTCCGACAATATGGAAAACATACCTATCCGGTCATCTTCATAGGCTCTTTCAGCCAGCCTTCCTCTGCTTTCCTCGGATATGTATTCGGATGTAATGGAAAATCTCGCCGTATCCGCCTCTTCATATGCCCTTTCCGCCAGTTCATCCGTTATTTCCGGCGATACCTTGGACAGGACCGTGGCATACAACCCCAGATCGTCTTTTCCGGAATAGGCTTTTACCGCCAGTTC
Organism: Eisenbergiella massiliensis; assembly: GCF_003435485.1. NCBI lineage: Bacteria > Bacillati > Bacillota > Clostridia > Lachnospirales > Lachnospiraceae > Eisenbergiella > Eisenbergiella massiliensis. Next base: position 362,076 of record NZ_QVLV01000001.1, on the reverse strand, counting down.
ATCCGGTGTCTGTGTATAAGGGCCTTCCATATAATAAACCAATGGCCTTTCCATCCGATTATTCTCTTTCCAGAATCCAGTTCCTCCTGTATCAACCTCCCGCTGCTTCTGCTCCTGCAGACAAAACCGCAGCGCTTCCATAAAAGCCGTATCCCCAGAAAGCGGTTCCGTCAGTTCTGAAAAAGCGACCTGAAAAACCGTATCTCCCGCAGTTACTTCTTTTATCCTATAGTCACTCCCGGAGGGATAATTCCATATCAGCTGAATATAATATCCGTTATTGAAATAACTGGAGGAGGTTAAACCTCCCTTCCAGGGAGAGCCCGATATTGTTCCCTCTCCCACAAAGGGAACCGTCTCCCCGGCACGTGTAACGCCCCCCGCCGCCGCGGCAGAGGTAAAACCGCCGCAGACAAAACCGGTCAGCACCAGGACAGCCGACAAAACGATTGCTGTTATTTTCCCGCCCAGAGTCTGTTTTTGATATTTCATAATAGCGTATAACCTCTCTTTCATCAATTCCGCATTTTCACACAGGCCGACGGCAGGCCCCCACTCAGGAGGCATATTCAAATCCGTCAGGGCCGCAACCAACGTATCCCCATAAGCAACGCGGCCGGAAAGCGGCAGCCTGCGGATTACCGCTTCATCACAGGATAACTCACAGTCCTCGCTTATCTTTCCCGAACATTTAAGCAGGAACGGATTAAACCAGTGCATTGCGGCCGCCGCCTGTACCAGCCATTTATAATACAGATCTCCCCTTTTCAGATGGACCAGCTCATGGCGCAGTACATATTCCGCCCGAAGGGACGCCTGCTGCGTTCCCGCTTCCCGCCATTTGCCGGGCAGGCTCTCCGGCAGAACAAGAAACGGCCGGAAAAACCCGGTCAGCATAGGGGAATAAAGCCTGTCCCCGGAAGAGGAAATGCTTCCGCAGATAAATACAGGCGCCGCTTTGCGGATCCCCAGTTCTTCACACAATTTTCCGTAAATCCCCAGAATATCAGGATCTTCCAGCACGCGCCTGCTCGTTTTTATCCCATTCAGGAACCGGTTGAAATGGAATATCCGGTACAGCAGCAGACACATCGCAGGCACAAGCCAAACCATAAAAAGAAATAGCGGGATATATGCCCTTATCCCCTGGCCCATTCCTCCCGCGTTGCCGGATGATCCGACAGCCGCCGTATCAGAAAGGCCTTCTGCTTCTGATGCCGCAGCAGCAGTATCCGTTCCTTTAGTATCCGTTCCTTTAACTTCCATTGCTTCCGTATTGTCTCCAGAATACGCCTGCCCTGTATCCGCCGCAGCAGTCCCCTGCACACGCGCTTCGTACCACACGGATACGCCCTGTTTTACGGAAGCTGCCAGCTGCCCCGTCAGCCCCGGTATGGGTGAATAGGGAATCAGCAGCCGTATAAGCACAATAAGCCAGATATAATAGCACCATGTCCTGCTGATGTTTTTACGGAAAATCCGGCGTATCCCAAGAAGAACCAGCGCCATCACGGAACCGGATATGGACGCCGCCAGTATTTCCGGCAGAAATGTTCTCATTTCATATCCTCCCTGCATTTTTCCCAGAACGCCTGCAGCTCTTTCACGTCATCCGCTCCCATTTTTTCCTGTCCCAGGAGCGAGGCCAGCAGATTTTTCACGTTTCCGCCAAATACTTCATCCACAAAATTCTTTGCCTGCCCGGACAGATATTCCTCCTCCGTCACCGCGGCACGGTATTCACAGTTCTTTCCCCGGCGCACTGCCGTAAGCAGCCCCTTTTCCATCAGACGGGTAAGAAATGTCCTGACCGTTGTCCGTTTCCATCCTCGTCCGCTTTCTTCCACCTTCTCAAGCAGCTCTGAAATAAAAATACTCCCGCCGTTATCCCATATCAGCTTCATAATTTCTTTTTCTGCGTCCGACATTAACTGAATGCTTCCCAAAATATTTCTCCTTCTTCTTTCCTAAAGATGTAAACCAGACAGACATCCCTGTCAGCTGTTTAACTATATCTTGTAGTTAATTATATTATTACATTCTGTAGTCATTTTGTCAATGCCCTGTTTCCCTGTTTTTTCCTCCATTTTTTCTTCTCCCATATGCCATTCTCAGACGCATAAAACACATAAGTCGTAAAAAGAAATATTCGTCCACGCATTGCCACTTTTTTTACTGAAAATTTCAAAAAACCTCTTGACAGTTTTGCAAAAGAAGGGTACTATGATGCTGTATTCCAAACGATTCAATGATTTCACATATTTTTGTAAATCTTTGGCACGTTCGATGATTTACAAAAATATGTGATTTTTTTGTATTTCGCCCCGAATATGTAAAATTTTTTTAAGAGGAGGTACCACTAATGAGCAACGGTACAGTTAAATGGTTTAACGCAGAAAAAGGCTATGGTTTCATCACCAACGCAGACAACGGAGAAGATGTATTCGTACATTACTCTTCTATTCAGACTGATGGATTCAAGACATTACAGGAAGGCCAGTCCGTAACTTTTGATACGGAAGCTGATCCCAGAGACAGCAAGAAGGTTCGCGCTGTCAATGTTATTCCCCAGTAATCTGAGATAACGTTAAATCAAGAGGCATCTGCAACGTAAGCAGATGCCTCTTTTTTTGCTTCCGCAGCCAAACAGGGACAGCCGCCGGCTGTCCCTGTTATGCTTGTTTATTCCCGCAGGCAACGGGCCAGGCAGCCATGCTTGCATGGCTATTTGGCGACTGCCGCAAGGGGTGCTATGTGCCAGTGGCACATGTTTTGCACCGGCCGAAGCGGAGCGTAGACCAAATACCTCGTTGCTTACAGCGGGGTATTTGATCTGCCGTCCTTCTTTTCCAGGCCGGCCGTAAAAATCCCATACCCTCTGACAGAAAGCTTTCCCGGCTCCATATATTCCTTCTTTTCCCCCAGCACATTGGAGCGGTAAATCCGCCGATCCGTCTCCAAAGCCAGTTCTCCTTCCGTTTCCGAAGCGTTGAACCCACGGAAGATAACGTCACCCGTCTCCTCCTGTACCTTCAGCGCCGTACACAGTAGCGTATCCGTGCTGTATTTAAGGAAGGTAAAGCCGTCGGGTATACTCGCGTCCTGCATTTCTGATTTCACGCCCCACAGCGATGAGGAATAGGCATAAGCCTCTTCATAGGAACGCATAAGATCCTCTCCTGCCCCGTGAGGGTACAGTGCGAATTCCTTGTGCTGTTTCCCCAGGCACTGCGCCTGCGGCGTAAGGAATTCTCCCCAGTCCCCCATCTCACGCACGCCTCTGTGCAGCGTAAGCGCTATGGTATTATCCTCTGGCAGGATTTCATATTCATTCAGCCCATGATTGGCAACCGTCATGCCGGCCTGATCCTCATGGACATTGACAAACAGCTGCTGATGCTGGGCGTTACAGGGATTTTCCCAGTTCCCGGACACGCTGTTGCTCCGTTTTGCCACCTCAAAGATGGAATCCGCGTAGTGCCAGGGCGTATCCAGTCCCGTTCCGACAAGTACGCGCAGCCTGTGATCCAGCGCCTGATTGTCGAAATCCACTTCCACCTTCAGTCCCTTCCCGGCCCTTTCCAGAATATAGGTAACCGTGATGGTCATAGGAAGCGTCTGTGTGCTGCTTCCGGCCTTCCTGTGCCTGAATTCCACCAGGTCGTGGATTTCCTGCTGCAGCCGGCCATCGGCGGAAACGGGGATTTCCATGGTCACCCGGGCCTGTACTGCGGCACGGTAGGGCTTATCCTCCGTCCGGGCAAGCGCCGCTCTGGCATCTCTGCTGAGAATCGGCGCTTCTCCCACAGGCTTAAAATAAATATATTCGTTTCCGATATCCCTGGTATCCTCCAGCATTACCGCTTCCCGGTAAATCCGGCCGCTGGGCTTATGGGTGATATCCACCGTCCCGTTTTCATTGATCCGGCAGGAAAGCCATTCATTTTCCATCACATATTCCGAGGTAAACAATGATTCTGTCTTTACCGTCTTCTTCTCCGCCGCCTTTTCCGTTACCGGAACAAGGCAGTAGCTTTTTACGGAAAACGGTTCCTGCCGTTCCGTCTCCAGGGTCACCTTTACACTGCGGCCGAAATAAGCATTCCTGAACCGGTCCTTGGGCAAATCATAGCCGAAGGCATAAGGCAGAATCTCTACGCTTCCCATGACCTCATGGCCTTCACTGTCCACAATGCGATATTCCGGCAGCTGCTCCTGACGGGCCTGTTCCAGGCAGGCCGCCACTGAGCTTCCCTGGAAAGGATATTTTTTCACAATCAGCTTCAGCTGTGTCACTTCACTTTTGTAAAAGCCGGTGGGATTGATTACGAGAAAAGGCACGGCTCCTTCCCCGGCAGCATATTTCCCGGTATCCACATGGGCGGAAAAATAGGCCAGGCATTCTTCAATAATATGCAGCGCCACCTGCTCCGCTTTTTCAAACCGTGCCGTCATTTCCCGGTGCACCTCATCCACGCTGCAGCCGCAGATGCTGTCATGGGGATGGTTCTGCATCAGGGTTTTCCAGCCATAGTCAAACAGATGATGGGGATATTCCATCCCCCTGTCGTGGGCCATGGCTGCCAGCGGCTCCGCCGCCCTGGTAAACAGGGCCTCGCACCGGGCGTTCATCTGTTTCAGATAAATCCGGGACGATGCCGTATTGGCCAGCGTGTACCACCCGTCGGTTTCCTGGCTGCGCAGCTCTCCCCTGATGACGGCCAGATCTTCCTTCAGTTCCTGCTTCAGGCATTCCATATATTCGGTAAAATCGGAATGCACGAAATCTATATCGGGATACAGCTTTGCCGCCGTTTTCAGCGCGTCGGTCAGATCTGTCTGCACCGGCTGATGGTCGCAGCCGTTCATGAAAAGAAGATGATCCGTGGAAGCGAATTTCATGGCATCGGCCAGCTTCTTCTCCCAGTATTTTGCCGCCTCCCCAGGGTCTGTGGGAATCTCTATGCCGTTACTGTACCAGTTGGCAAACAGCACGCCCAGAATGCGGGAGCCGTCCGGGGATTCCCAGAACATTTCCGAATACCGGGAAGCAAAGTCAGCCCCATCTGATACCTCGTTATTGAATCCGGTGGGCTTTACGCCCCTGCCGAAGGCTGCGCAGTCGATCCCTGCATCCAGCAGGATCTGCGGCGCCTGTCCCATATTTCCGAAAGAATCGGGAAAATATCCGACCCTGCTCACATTTCCGTAGCCTTTGGCCTCCCGCATCCCCGTCTCCAGGTTGCGGAGGTTGGATTCACTGCCGGTCAGCCATTCGTCCTGCAGAATATACCAGGGGCCTATGTACAGCCGCTTTTCCTTTACCAGCCTTTCCACCAGCTCCCTCCGCTCCGGCCTGACCTGGAGATAGTCATCCAGCATAATCGTCTGTCCGTCCAGATGGAAGCTTTTGAATTCCGGATCACGCTCCAGCGTATCCAGCAGCTTATCCATAAATTCAACTTCCAGCATATGATGCTTTTCATAGGGCAGATACCATTCACGGTCCCAATGGGAATGAGAGATTACATGCGCTTGTTTTTTCATTTACCTTCTCCTTTTTACGCTTCCCGACATGCCGCCTGCGACAACATAACCAATCTTTTGGTGAGAAGGACAAAAAAGCTCCTCCCTCACACCTCCTGTCCGCCCCATTATAACGGATTTGCGAAAAAAGATCTTCCATGAAAGCTTAGTTTTTTTCTAACGTTTTTATCCTGTTTTCCCCATACCAGAGAATCTCCCACCACTTTTTCTTCTCCTTCTTTTTTTCCGTATCCAAAGTCCCTGTCACCGGAAGCAGCAGTATGACCTCCCTGCCGTCCCCTGAAAATTCCATGCGGCCTCCGTGGGCGTTTATAATCTGCTTTACTATACGCAGTCCCATAATATGGGGCCGTCCTGACGGATTTCCGGGCTGTCCCGCCAGGCTTTTGCCCCCTTCCGCGGCGCCCGTCCCTCCCATCGCAGGCTTTTCCTCCAATATGTCCCGGATTTCCTGGGGAATCCCGTTTCCGTCATCCTTCACCCCGATCCGGCACAGAGGAACCGGCCCCTGCTGCACAAGCCTCCCGCTCAGCAGGATCCGGCAGCCGGTATTGTGGCGTATGCTGTTGCCAATCAGATTATGCAGCGCGCGGGTCATAAGACGTACATCCCCCGCCAGTACAAGCCCTTCCAGCTCCTCTCCGATGTCTGCCTCCAGTTCATAGCCCTCCTCAAGCCCCCCGTTCAGACAGGAAACGGCAACGGAGCGCAGCAGGGCGGCGGGTACATATTTTTCCATGCGCAGCGGCTGCATCTGGTACTCCAGCTTGGAGGTCAGGTTCAGATCCTCTATCAGGGTTTTGATTTTCAGGCTCTGTTCCTTTATAATCCCCGCCTGCTTCCTGGCTTCCTCCGGCAGCTCGGCATCATTTTCCAGATTGTCCGCATAGCCCATCACCATGGACAGCGGCGTGCGGATATCATGGGAGACACCGGAAATCCATTCCGTACGCGCCGTATCCCTTTTTTCCAGATTCCAGCGCTGCTGCTCCAGCATCCGCGCGGCCTGGTTGAGCTTTCTCCCCAGATCACCCACCAGGCCATGCTCCGGCACCAGAACCTTGCGCCCGGAGGAAAGACCGTCAATTCCCGACGCCACCGGCCGCAGGGATGCATACAGCCGGTATCCCGACAGCACGGCCAGGATAAGGACAAGCAGGATATTGGCCCCCACCAGCGCCAGCAGGAAATACGGTACATTCCTTATGGAATCCCGTGAAAATTCCACAGAATATTTGGCTGCGGTAAACTTTGGCTCTCCGATGACAAGCAGGCCCGCGTCACAGTTCCACACCCTCACCGGGTAATCCTTCAAATACCACCGGCTGAAGGAGGCCACCTCTCCCAGGCTGAAATGTGTGGGAATTTCATCAGGCAGCCGCCAGTCCCAGATCACGTCTCCGGCATCATTCAGCAAAAAGGCAAATTCTGCGCCGGAGGAATCCAGACAGGCGGTTCCTTCCTCCGACATCCGCACCGTCCCGTCCGGATTTTGCTCCAGCATCTGTGCCGCCTGCGTCACCCGCAATCGTGTTCCCCTGGCCGGGCTGTTTCGGCTCTGGGAATGAAAATAGGCGCTTACCCCGAAAAGAGCCAGCAGATTCACCAAAATCACCGTTCCGGCTATCCATGCGGCGGAAAAAATATACCGCCTGTATATTTTAAACAAGCTTTTCATTCCCGTTCTCCTTTGCCAGCTTATAGCCCAGTCCGCGCACCGTGAGAAGCCACTGCGGGGAGGAAGGGTTTTCCTCAATTTTTTCCCGCAGCCTGCGGATATGGACCATCAGCGTATTTTCATAGCCAAAATACTCATCTCCCCACACCGTATTGCACAGGATGTCAAAGGTTACGATATTCCCCCGGTTTTCCCAGAGCTTTTTTAAAATAGCAAGCTCCTTGGCGGTCAGCGCCATGCTTTCCTGCCCGTCTGAAACGGTCCCCGCATTGAAATCCACCGTTTTCCTGCCCAGCCTGAGCATACCCTCCTCCTTCTGCGTTTCCGCCCGGAAATGAGGAAAATAGGTCCTTTTCAAAATTGCCGTAATCCGCAGCAGCAGTTCCCGGGGAAGAAAGGGCTTCGTTATATAATCATCCGCGCCCAGACCCAGACCCATCAGCCTGTCGTTATCCTCATCCCTCGCCGACAGGAACAGTACCGGCACCTGGGACAGCAGCCGGATCTCCTGCATCAGGGAAAAACCGTCTCCGTCCGGCAGATTAATATCCAATATCACCAGATCCGGAACCAGATAATCCCCGCTTCCCACAGCCAGACGCCCATCCGCCGTAAAATGCCGCATCGCCTCCCGGCAGCTGTTTGCCGCCGCCGCATTGGAAAAACCCTCCCGCCGCAGCATGTCCGTCAGCATCCTGCATAATTCCACATTGTCATCCACCAGCAGCAGCCTGCTGTCATATATCGTTCTCATACGGTTAACCTGCCTTCTTATCATGTATTTCTGCACCTGCCCGGCAGCCCGGACAGTTTACGTCTTCCCCTGTCACAGGCCTTTTTTCATCCCTGCAATGGCCGCGGCCCGGCCTGGGGCCATCCTGATTTACTTTTATTATAGCCGCAGGTCCATGCTTATGCCAGCCGCCGCCAAAAGATTTAAGGTAAAAGTAAGGTAAGCTTCATGAACGGTTAAGGCAAACCCCTTATCCTGAAAAAGAAGTAAGAAAGCCGCCGGACGGACAGACCTGGCGGCAGCATAAAAACAGCACGGAAAAAGGAGGAAATTATGAAACTCGCAGTAAAAACAAACAATCTGAGCAAACGCTATAACGGCAATGACTGCGTCAGCAATGTGGATTTGAAAATCCCGGAGGGAAGCATCTATGGCTTCCTCGGCCCCAACGGCGCAGGCAAAAGCACTACAATGAAAATGCTTCTGGGACTGGTAAAGCCCAGCGGCGGCTCCGTAGAGGTCCTTGGTCATACCATGAACGATAAGAACAGGCTGGCAATCCTTCGGGAAACCGGCTCTCTCATCGAATCGCCCTCCTATTACTCCCATCTGACCGGACGGGAAAATCTGGAGATCGTCTGCCTGTTAAAAGGCGTCCCGGAAAAAGAAATTGATAATGTCCTGCATATTGTCCGCATGGAAAAGCAGCAGAATAAAAAAGCCGGCCACTATTCCCTTGGCATGAAGCAGCGTCTGGGCCTGGCCGCAGCCCTGCTTGGCCGTCCCCGCCTGCTTCTTCTGGATGAACCGACAAACGGGCTGGATCCTGCCGGCATCCAGGAAATGCGCGAGCTGATCTGCTCCCTTCCTGAGAAATACGGCATGACCGTCATGGTTTCCAGCCATCTGCTCAGTGAAATCGACCAGATGGCCACCCATACCGGAATCATCGACCGGGGCGAACTGATTTTCCAGGACAGCCTGGCTCACCTGCACGAACACAGCAGAAAACAGATCCGTCTGCGCACCATGGATAACCAGGCCGCCTGCCGGTATCTGACAGAACAGAAAATCAGCTGCCGCCTGGATCAGGATTCCATACTCTTCAAAGATATGCCCGACGACCGGCTCTCTACCCTGATGGCGGGTGTGGCAGCGTCAGGCGCGGGCCTTTTGCGGATTGAAGAACAACAGCAGAACCTGGAGGATATTTTCCTGGATCTGACCGGAAGGAAGGTGAGCTTATGATTACCGCTCTGCGTGCTGAATTCATGAAAACAAAAAGACGTTTCCTCTGGCTGCTTCCCTTCTGCGTAGTCTTTTTTGAATTCTTATGGACCATAACCAACAGTTACCTGCGCAAACCGGAAATTGCCGCCGAAGGCTACTATACCCTGCTGTACCAGTTTCCGCTATACAATACGATTTTCATGCCTCTCACCCTGGCCGCCATGGCAAGCCGGCTGTGCGATGCGGAAAACAAAGGCAATACCTATAAGCTCCTGTGCACCATACAGCAGAAAAAAATTATATTTGACGCCAAGCTTCTTATGGGTATTTTTTATGTGCTCATTTTTACTGCGCTGGAAGCCGGTGTAATACCACTTCTGGCAAACCTGCTTCCCTTTACCCAGAAGCTGCCGGTACGCCACTATCTCACATTCCTGGCCGTATTTTTCCTGGTCAGCCTGGTATTGTTTTTACTGCAGCAGATCCTGTCCCTGCTCATCCCCAACCAGCTGATCCCCCTGTTTATCGGACTTCTGGGCAGCCTGGTGGGAGTTTTTTCCGCCTTTTTCCCTATGGGAAGCCTTGCCGGCCTGGTGCCCTGGGGCTACTACATGGTTGGCATGACCCTGTCCTCTGTGTATGAGGAAAGCACGCGTTCCATGTTTATTGAAGAAGCGCCCTTTGCCTGGGGATGGTTTGCAGCCTTTCTGGCAGCATCCGTCCTGCTTTATCTGGCAGGGAAGCATCTTTTCTTAAAAAAGGAGGTCTGAATTATGTTGTTTGCATGTATGCGTGCCGAATTAATGAAGCTGAAACGCTCCTTTATCTGGAGTGTATTCCTTATCCTGCCCGTCATCAGTACAATCATGGGGTGCTTCAACTATATACAGAATACGGATATCGTGGGCGTCAGCTGGTACAGTCTGTGGACGCAGACCACCCTGTTTTATTCGAATTTTTTCTATGCGCCGCTGATTGCAGTGTACTGCGCCTACCTGTGGCGCCTGGAAAATTTCAACCGCAACCGCAATGCGCTGCTGGCCGCCCCGGTCCCCATTCCCTGTCTGTATCTGGCCCAGTTTCTCGCCATCTCCTGCGTCACCCTGCTGACACAGCTGTGGGTAGGCGTCCTGTTCCTTATCTGCGGCCTTATCACCGGGCTGCAGGGCTTTCCGCCTTTGGATACCATAATCTGGCTGCTGCGCGGCTGTGTGGGCGGGCTGGCCATTGCCGCGCTGCAGCTGTTCTTTTCCTCCTTTATCAGAAGCTTTGCCCTGCCCATTGCCATGGCGCTTCTGGGCAGCGTTGCCGGACTGCTGTTTTCCTCGGCAGGCTTCGGGCTGTTTTTCCCTTATTCCCTCATGCTTCTGGGAATGAATTCCAATAAGGAGGAGGATGTCCTGGCCGGAAGCTTTCTGCCGTTCTTCTTAAGCTGCGGGATTTTCCTGCTGATTTTCCTGTGGTGCGGGATAAGATATCTGAAAAAGACGGACGTAAAGGCATATTGACCCGTTTACAGTCCGGACAGATCTGTGCATTTAGCTGCACAGGGCAGATCGTATTTCAGTTTATTTTCCGGTTGTATTTACCCTTTCACAGCTGTTATAATTAAACATCGCGGCTGCCAAATTAACTGCCGCTTCAAAACAGCATGACCGAAAGGATGAATCAGATGAAAATAAAAAAACCGGCAATTATGTTAGCCTGCCTTTTTTTCAGCCAGCTTACAGCCTGTGCACAGCCGTCGTCGTTTGAAAGCATTCCCCACGAGAGCATTCCTGCCGTAACAGAAACGGCCGGGGTAACAGCCGCATCCCTGGCGGAAGAAAGCCCTGCGGCAGAGACTCCTGCCCCGGCGGCCCCGGAGAAAGGAGCCGCTTCGGAAACAGAAGAGAAACAGACAGAACAAGCCGAAGCAACCGACTTTCCGGAAGGGGACGGGCAGGAAGGCCCGGAAATGGCTGCATATGCCGCCGCCCTGGAAGAAATCTATACAAACCATACCTTCCCCGACGGCAAAGACTTCGGCTTTGATGGCTTCCATGACATGTCCGAAAATAAGTTCGCAGTATATGATATCGACTCGGATGGGAAAAAAGAACTGATCGTGTTATATACCACTACTTACATGGCAGGCATGACAGGAACCGTTTACGCTTACGACAGCTCTTCGGGAACCCTCCGGGCAGAATTGCAGGAGTTTCCGTCGCTCACCTTCTATGACAATGGAGCCGTGGTGGCGGAATGGTCCCATAACCAGGGAATGGCCGGGGATTTCTGGCCCTATACGGTTTACAGCTACAATTCCGGCACGGATACCTATGAACAGACGGCTATGGTGGATGCCTGGGATAAATCTGTTGGGGAAAAAGATTACGAAGGAAACTCTTTTCCCGACGATATTGATGCCGACGGAGACGGCCTGGTATATTATATCATGCCTGGCGGAACCTATGAAAAGAATACGCCTGTGGATTTTGAGGAATATACAAAATGGCGGGAGTCCTCCATCGGCCAGGCACAGCCGCTTGAAATTCCATACCTGGAACTGACGGAGGAAAATATTCAAAAGCTGTAACAGCTCCCCACAGCCTGCGGAAAACTAAAAGCGCATTACCCTCAGCCGCCCTCCTCCATGGCTTCTTCAGCCGACACCATACGGGAAATATGCACAAAATAGCATTTGAAATTCCCGTTTTGCTCCTTTTTCATGATTTTGCTGTCCTTAAAGGGCATACGGATCCGTTTGCCGTTTTCGCCAGGCTTGTCCACATAACACCAGATGCAGCACAGCCAGGTATCCGCCGCCAGTTTTCTGCTGTATTGCTGCAAATCCTCAATCCGGCAGCCTCTGTATTGATCCGCCAGCCTGGTAAAATACAGCTCCGCCTCCCGGCGGCCGTATACCCGCTGATGCTCCTCGTCCGTCCATATGCAGGAGGCGTCCATATGCCGCAGCATTCCCTTCACATCCTGTTTTTCAAAATAAAGGCGCAGCATTTCACCGGCGAGCTGCTTCACCTGCGCCTCCTCCAAAATGTCCGTTACGCCGCCCGGTTCAGCCTCACCCTCAGGCTCCGTCATTTTGATGTTGCGGCCTGGAATTTCCTGCTGGTGTATGGAGGTATAAAAACTTTTTTTCTCCTGATACATCAGGTTTTCAGCTTCATCCACCGCTTCCTGCAGGGTCTTTCCTTCCTCCGCCCAGCTTACGCCCATAGCGGCCAGGCTTCCCGCTTTCCGGAACTTTTCCCGGAGCAGCTCCGCTCTTTCCTGAAATTCCTGCTTTTCCATTCCCCTGCATATAATTACGAACTCGTCTCCGCCCGTCCTGTATTTATCCGCATCACTGAATACGCTTTCCATCTTTTCACAGGTCCGCATCAGCAGCTCATCTCCTGCCACATGCCCGTATTTATCATTCGTCTCCTTCAGGCCGTTTACGTCAATGAAAACGATTCCCCTTCCATATCCTTTATCCTTCAGGGGAGGGGTGATATCCCTGATAAAAGCATTTCTGTTCATGGTTCCGGTCAGCCCATCCATAAAGCTGAGCTGGCTCAGCCGTTCCGCCATCCGCTTGCGCAGCAGAAGCGACTGGAAAAAGTAGGCCAGAATGTCCAGGACCGCCGATATATTTTCCAGATTCCCCACCGGCGGATTATCCACGCCGAAAAAGCCGATAACTGCATCATTTTCGAACAACGGCACCGTGACCAGCGTCCGGATATTCTGAGGCTTAAGCCGCCGGTATTCCAGGGGATCCGATTCCTTTAACTCCTCCAGATCCTTGATGATTATGCATTCCCCTCTTTGAAAGGATGACATCCAACGTCTGATATCAGTCACCGGAATGTCCTTCAGCCTGTTTATTTCTGCGGATATGCCGGGCGCACACCATTCATAGGTATTATCCATGAGCCTGCCATATATCTCGAAGATATAGGTTCTTTCGCTGTGGAGGAATTCTCCCATCACCTGCAGCGTATTCTGGATGGCCACATCGCTGTCCGGGGAGGAATGCATCATTTTTATACACTCCAGAACCACCCGCTCCCTGTCCAGTGTTTCCTGCAGCCGCTTTTTCTCCCTGTCGCTTCTGGTCACATCCAGGGCTATTTCCATGCGAGAAAGACGGCCGTCCCCGTTCCAGTCAACCAGACGGTCCTTCAGCAGAAAATGCCCGTCCGCCAGCTCATTATCAATTTCCCATTCCAGATAGGTATCCGCAGACAGCAAATGATTGTTGCAGAAATCACAAGGCTCCTGCCTTCCCTGCAGCACTTCATAACATTTCCTGCCCTTAATCTGCTCCGGATCCTTAAGGCCGAACACCTGCAGACCACGGCGGTTCAGGTACAACAGCTCATAGGTTTCCGTGTCAGCAACATATATCAGCTCATTCAGTTCGTCAAACTCTCCTGCTAATTCCTTCATCCATACTCCCATCTGTGCGCCTTTGGCGGCACAAGCAATTCTTAAGCAGAATGGCCCCGCCATTCCATCCATATGAGATTCAGAATATCCCTGCCGCAAATCCTGCCGCATCTGTTACCTTAATAATAATTCTTATCTCCCACTCTGTCCAGCGTAGAAAATTGGCAACGCCCACAGCGCCCCGGCGCCGGGGTGAAAATCATTTCCCGCAGGCCGACAACATTTTCCGCAAACCGGCAATTTCCGCAAACCGGCAATTGCAAAAGCAGCCGGCAGCACGTATAATAAAAGCCGTGTAACTGTCGAATAAAAATAACTGCCGTAAAACTGTCGGTTTTTCAACAGCTGCAAATCCATACAGTCCGACTGCGGAGGTAAAACTATCATGAAAAGAAAAGCGCTGAAAGCCGCCGTTCCTTATACGCTTCCGGTTATGATGGGATATATTTTCCTGGGAATGGCCTTCGGCATCCTGCTGCATAACACAAATGTCCCCGATGGCTGGGCCCTGTTTATGAGTATATTTGTATACGCCGGTTCCATGCAGTTTGTGGCAATCGAGCTGCTGACCGCCCCCTTTGCGCCGTTTTCTGCCGCACTGGTCACGCTCATGGTGAATGCCCGCCATCTTTTCTATGGTCTTTCCATGCTGGAGCCATTTAAAATTATGGGAAAGCTGAAGCCCTACATGATTTTTTCCCTGTCTGATGAAACCTACTCCCTGGAATGCGCAGCAGAACCGCCGGAGGGTGTGGACGGGAAATATTTCCTGTTCTTCATTGCCCTGCTGGACCAGAGCTACTGGGTTGCCGGGACGCTTGCAGGCATTCTGGCGGGAAACATCATCCCCATTGACTCCACCGGCATTGATTTTGCCATGACCGCGCTCTTTCTCGTTATCTTTCTTGAACAGTGGGAGGGAACCCGCAATCATCTCCCGGCGCTGGCCGGGCTGCTTGTTACGGCTCTTTGCCTTATCCTGACGGGAAGCGATAATTTTCTTCTGTTCTCCATGGCCGGCATCCTGCTTTTCCTCCTGCTGTTCCGCAGGCAGTGCGCCGGTAAAGGGAAGCAGCAGTAAATTATAAACTGCCGTTTTAACCGCCTTTCCAGCCGCAGGCGGCTGTCTTTCTTAAAATCACAGTTCCTGATATCACGGAGGTTCTTATGTCCAGTATTCAAATCCTGGTTACCATACTTGTTATTGCCCTGACCACACTGCTTACAAGGGCGCTGCCCTTCCTGTTTTTTCCGGAAGGGAAGAAGACGCCGGAATTCGTCACCTATCTGGGCGGGGTCCTGCCCTTTGCAGCCATTGCCATGCTGGTGGTATATTGTTTTAAATCGGTATCGCTATCGGACGGCTCCCACGGCATTCCTGAATTTCTCGCCGCCGCTTTTGTGCTGGGCATCCATAAATGGAAGCATAATATGCTCTTTAGCATCGGGGGAGGCACAGTGCTTTATATGTTCCTCGTCCAGATGGTCTTTAAATAAAAAACGCCCGCAGCTGCCGGAACCCCGGCGCTTACGGGCGCTGCCTGTTCTGCCTTGCGCAGATTTATAATCAGTAATTCTCAGCCTTTACCTGGAAATATGCCTGAGGATGTGCACAAACAGGGCAAACCTCGGGAGCCTTCTTGCCTACGCAGATATGTCCGCAGTTGGAGCACTGCCATACCACATCGCCGTCCTTGGAGAATACCAGATCTCCTTCCACATTGGCAAGGAGCTTTCTGTATCTTTCCTCATGCTCTTTCTCAATTGCAGCAACGCCTTCAAACAGTCTTGCAATTTCGTCAAAGCCTTCTTCCTTCGCTTCCTTAGCGAAGTTCGCATACATATCGGTCCACTCGTAATTCTCGCCTTCAGCTGCTGCTTTCAGACATTCTGCTGTGGTGCCGATGCCGCCGTTGATCAGCTTGAACCACATTTTAGCATGTTCCTTCTCATTATTTGCGGTCTCTTCAAAAATATTGGCAATCTGTACATACCCGTCTTTTCTTGCTTTGGAAGCAAAATATGTATATTTATTTCTTGCCATTGATTCCCCTGCAAATGCTGTTTCCAGGTTCTTTTCTGTCTTTGATCCTTTTAATTCTGCCATAGTACAATCTCCTTTTCTCTTTTTCGTTAACAGTTTCCATGTCTTCCAGATATTTCTATTTTACTCCCAAATCCGAGCTTCTGTCCACATAAAAAGTATGCAGCATTTTCTCAGCAAGCTCACTCATGGGTTCCTTATAAAACTCCCTGTACAGCCTGATAATCTCTTCATTCTGATGGCTGCAGCGTACCTGCATGCTGCGGTCTCTTTTATAAAGGCTGTCAATGCGGGCCTTTCTCAGGGCGTCGCCCTTCCATTCAGTATCCTTGGGCTGTCCACCTCCGCCGATACAGCCGCCGGGGCAGGTCATCACTTCTACAAAATGATACTGCTTTTCGCCCTTCTTTATTTTTTCAAGCAACCTTCCTGCATTGGCTGTGCCGAATACTACGGCCAGCTTGAGAATCACGTCATCATTGATATAGACAAAGGCTTCCTTCACGCCCTCCAGCCCTCTTACGGACTGCAGATCATACAGGAATTCAGGGGCTTCCTCTCCGGTGACCATGTGGTATGCCGTCCTTACCGCCGCCTCCATAACGCCTCCGGTATTCCCGAAAATCACACCCGCGCCGGATCCTTCTCCCATAAAGCTGTCATAGGGTTCATCCCCCAGGGTAAGAAAATCAATATTTTCCTCCCTGGCCCATCTGGCAAGCTCTCTGGTGGTAATGCAGTAATCCATATCACGCATGCCTTCAATTCCCAGATAACTGCCCGCCGCGTGCATCTCCTCCCGGCGGATTTCATACTTCTTGGCCGTGCAGGGAGTTACCGCAACGTTGACTATCTTCTCCGGATCTATCCCCATCTTCTGTGCAAAATAGGTTTTAATCGTGGGACCCTGCATGCCGATAGGGCTTTTGGCTGAGGAAATGTGCTCCCGCATCTCGGGATAGTAGGTTTCCACATATTTCACCCAGGCCGGGCAGCAGCTGGTAAACTGCGGTATGGGCCTGTTCCCCTTCCTGAGACGTTCCACCAGCTCGCTGGCCTCTTCCATTATGGTCATGTCCGCCGCGAAATTGGTGTCCAGCACATAATCGGCGCCCAGCCTGCGCAGCAGGGCCACCATTTTTCCCTGGACAAAACTGCCGTCCGCCATGCCGAACTCCTCGCCCAGCGCCGCCCTGACGGAAGGGGATGTGCTGCATATCACAATTTTATCCGGGTCTGCCACAGCCCTTCTCACATCCTGGTATTCATACTTCTCCGTGATACTTCCGGCGGGACAGACATTAGCGCACTGCCCGCAATGGATACAAATTGCGGTATCCCCTGTCAGCTCCAGATCATAACGGCCTGCAACCCCGATGCTTTCCGTGCAGATATTCTTACACTGGCCGCATTTGATACATTTCGTCTCATCCCTGACGATTGATGGATTATCAGGTTCAATAGGCACCCTGATATCCGTAAAATTATGCTTGCTCATTCCGTGTCCTTTCGCAATGAATCTTTCCCTGGTTCCTTCGCCATGCCTGCCGGCGGTGCATAGCTTCCATCATGTTCTGTTTGTGCTTCCAGTATATCCCACTCCATATTGCTTGTCAATATCAATAATAGAAATAATTACTGTTTTTATTAAAATTCATTCTATACTTTGTTTCGCCTGCCTTTTTATACCGAGAATAATTATAATTAAAGTGCCTGTTGTTTCCACTGTGGAACTTAAATTAGAATAAAGACAGCATTATCTGACCGGACAAAGCTGCTGCATTTTTTATATAAGGGGGGCATCACATCACTATGGATTATCTTATTAAATACAAGGGCCAGGTATTATCCGCCGCCCTCATAGTCCTTGCCAATGTCGGCCTTCAGATACTTTCACCGAAATTCCTGAGCGGCTTTATCGACAGTGCGGAAGGGGGCAATTCCCTATTTATCCCCGGCCTGATGATAACCGGATATTTCTTTACCGTGCTGCTGCAAAAGGCGGCATCTGTTTTGGAGGAATACATATCCGCCAGCCTGGGCGGAAGAATCACAAATGACGTAAGGCATGAAATGCTTTCCCATTTTCTTGATTTGGGCATGGAAAAACATACGGGATACAGCAGCGGTGAAATCATGACCCGCCTGGATGAGGATGTGGAGGGCGTTTATGAATATCTGCGCATCCTGTTATTGAAAATTGGAACAAGCGCCCTTTTGCTGGCCGGCGTCCTGATCGTCATCAGCCTGGAAAATCCGTGGCTGGCCCTGATATTGCTGGCTGTCAGTATCCTGTCCATAGGGTGCTTCAAAAAAATATCTGATTTCGGCACGAAATGCTTCCGGAGAAGCAACCAGGCCGCCGCCGTTTTTAACGGCATCCTGAAGGATAAACTGGATAACCTTGTGGAGATACACCTGGCAGCTGCGGACGGCCCCGCACTGCTCTCCCTGAAGGAAGCCATTTACAAGAGATTCGGGGAATCGCTCCCGGCCGGTCTGATCTACGGCCGTCTTTGGGGCGCATCCACAGTGATGGAAACCATCTCCATCGGGTGCACACTGCTCATCACAGCCATTTTCTGGGACAGAGGCATCCTCTCTCTCGGCACCGCTTACCTTTTTTACAATTATGTAAACCTGATATTCCAACCTCTCAATTCCTTCCGTAATTATCTCGGTGAACTGCAGAACGCAGGCGCCAGGAAAAAAAGAGTGGAGGGCTTTCTGGAAATCCCCACAGAAAAAAGAGCGCGTTGTCTCCCGGTTCCTGCTGATTTTTCTTCCCTTACCGTAGAAAATCTTTATTTTTCCTACGATTCGGAAAACGAGGTGCTGCACAATATCAGCTTTTCGGTAAAAGCAGGAGAGCATGTAGGGCTTATGGGGGAAACCGGCTGTGGTAAAACCACCCTGATAAAGCTTCTGGCGGGCCTGTACCACTGCCAGCACGGCGCAGTCCTTGTGAACGGGATTCCTGTGGAAAAATTCGATCCGCAAAAGCTGAGGCGGGAAATCGTATATTGTCCCCAGAAAGTCCAACTCATGCACGCATCCCTGCGGGATAACATCACTCTGTTCGATTCCCGCATCCGGGATGAGAATATTCTGGCCGCCATCAATGCACTGGAATTAACCAGCTGGTTTGCCGGATTCCCGCAGGGACTGGATACCCCGCTTTCTTCGGGCGAAGGCAGTATTTCGTCCGGGGAAGCCCGGTTTGTTAACATTATCCGCCTGTTTCTGCGCAGCCCGCAGGTGATTATCCTGGATGAAATCACGGCCAACCTGGATAAACAAAGAGAACGGGACCTGGACAGAGCCATCAGGAACCTGACCAAAAACAAAACGGTAATCATGATATCCCACCATGCAGAAATCCTGAAACCGGAAAGCCGGATTCTCTATATGAAAAAAGGCAGAATACAAAAACAGGAGAACTGCAAAGGAGGTATTCCCGATGGAATATAATAAATTCAGAAGCTTTCTCAAAAAATTAATAAAAATCAAACCCTGGCTCACTCTGGGCAGTATCCTGCTCAATGCCCTAATTTTTTCTTATTCCGCCGTTAATATAAGCTGTGTGAGGTGGATATTGAATGCATTTCAGGACGGCCTACAGGGGAAGGGGGTTCTTCACAGAATTTGGCCTTACTTTATTTTACTGGCGGTCAATGCCGCCGTGCGTTGGTTGAGTATCCGGGGCAGCTCTTATCTGGATGTGCTGCGCCGTTACTATTATCACGACAGCCTGAGAGTCCAGGTATTCCACGGCCTGCTTCGTTCGAATCACCTCAGGGACAGGGCGGACAATTCCGGAAAAACCTTTGAGCGGCTGGACGATGATGTGCCTGCGGCCTGTTTCCCTGTGGAGCTTGTCACAGAAGTCGCCGGATACTGTATTTTTACCTTCATTGCGGTAGGCTCCCTGATGCTCATCAACTGGAGAATTACCATGTTCCTTTTCCTGCCCCTTTCGCTATGTCTTTTTCTGATTAAAAAGATATCCGGCCGCATACGCAGCAGCAGAAAACAGAACCGGGATATGCATGACAGAGCCTCCAGCCTGCTGTCCGATATTGTAACCTCCGTACTGTCCATTAAAACAATGGACGCAAAGGAGCCTGTCCTGGAAAAATACGATAATGTAATAAAGCAACGTACCAGGGCCGTTGTAAGGGATTCCCTGTTCCAGAATTCTGTCAGCGCCACCGTGGATATTGCCTCTGTCCTCTGCATTGTCATAATGATGGCAGCGGTGAGCGGCCTTATGCAAAATGGAAGCTTCCCTCTGGGTGATTTTGCCATTTTTATCTGCTATCTTGATACGCTGAATGACTGTATCCTAAGAATCATTGAACTGTATACGGAAACAAAAAAGGCGGAGGTTTCCTATCAGCGGATTCTGGAAACAGTGGAAGAACAAAACGGCCTCTGCCTTGGCATGGATGGGAAGCTCCTGCCTCCCCTCTCTTCGAAATCTGTTCCTGTTTCCGGCGGATATTGTGGAACTCCTGCCCATCCAGACGTTTTTCCCGAAGGAGAAGGAACCGCGGAAGAATCTTACGGCCGCCTGAAGCAGCTTTCCGTGAGCCGGTTATCCTGCATTTATGAAGACGGGCGGGGGATACGGGATGTTAATTTTCAGCTTTACGCCGGAGAGCTGCTGGTTCTCACCGGCCCCGTGGCTTCCGGCAAATCCAGCATCCTGAACGCACTGTTTGGCATCGTTCCTGCTTCCTTTCAGGAAATCCTCTGGAATGGGAAGGAAGTCCAAAACCTTTTTACCCTGTTTAAAGCGCCCACTGTCTCCTGTTGCCTGCAAAGCAGCCATCTGCAAAACGGCACCATCCGTGAAAACCTTACCCTAGGCCGGAACATTTCCGATATAGAATGCTGGAAGGCGCTGCAGTCGGCCTGTATGGAAAGGGAGGTTAAGGAATGGCCGGGCGGCCTGGACACACTGACTGGTGAAAACGGAATCATGCTCTCCGGCGGCCAAAAGCAACGGCTTCTGCTCGCCCGCATGCTGTTAGAGCATCCTTCCCTGTATTTCCTGGATGATGCCACAAGCGCCCTTGACAGGATTACGGAGGAAAAGCTCATTTTCAACCTGAAGCAGCGAATTATACAGGACAATGCCGCCGCTGTTTTTATCAGCAATTCTGAGGTTGTGAAGGCTGCTGCCGACAGGGAACTTTGTATCAGCCAGGGGGCATAGGAGGTAATGGTGGGCGAAAGCCGGATGATTTAGTAAGACGCTTTACTCCGATGATTATAAAGAAAGGAAACACTATGAAAAATATAACAACAAGACAATATCAAATCCTCGCTGACCATATGTGTATTTACCAGTTCATGATTGACATTTATGAGAAAGACTGGCGCAACGGGGTTCCGGCCCCCTTCCTGGAATACGCCCTCTCCTCCGAATGGATGGATAAATCCTATACCCACAGGAACCGTATCTGGGAGGATAACGGGCAGATTGTTGCCTTCTGTTTTACCGAGTCCCCGGTTACCGATATCTATTTCAGCCTGTGTCCGGGATATGAAGAGCTTGCACCGGAAATGATAGCGTATGCGGATGCCCATATGCCCCGTATCGATGGTCATTTACGGTTCGTCCTGTTTCAGGGGCAGGCGGCTCTTATGGATGCCGCCCGCAAGGCCGGGTACACTCAGACTGGTTCCTATACTGATATGATTTATGAATTTGATAAGCCTCTTGATTTTCCGCTTCCCGAAGGATATCATTTCGTGGCACCTGGAAAATGCATCATTGAGAAAATCCAGGAATGCTGCTGGAAGGGCTTCAACCATGAGGCCGAGGAAGGCCCCTGGCATGGAAATGCGGAGGGAGGCTATCATCTTTGCCAGGCGCCGCATGCCACCATGCAGTATCCTGTGGCAATTGAAGATGAGACCGGGGAGTATGTATGCTATGCCGGAATGTGGTGGACTCCGGAAAACCATCTGGCTTACATGGAACCGCTTTGTACCGTTCCCCAGCACCGCCGTAAAGGCCTGGCTGCTGCCGCTTTATCCGAACTGTACCGCCGGATGGAGCCGCTGGGCGCCACGCATATGACTGGCGGGGCCAACCCGTTTTATGCGAAAATAGGTTATAAGCCCATGATCACCTGGACTTTCTGGCAGAATAAGGAAAGGGGCAATGTATGAATATAACAGCAGAAAAAAACCGAGACAGCTGGGACCGCTTTGCCGCGGCCTACTCAGAATTTAATCATTCAGAGAAAATGCTGTGCCGCATGCATGACTGGAAATACAATCCATTGGCCGCCCTTCCCAATTGGATGTGTGCCGTAGGGATTAAAAATTAATCCCTCACATTACTCTTTTTGAAAGGAGCTGTAAAATATTATGAATTATGTTGATTTTAATGCCAGCGCCTGGGATGCGATAGCGAGCCCGGGAAAAGAAGATGGCCGCACATGCTTTACCCTTCCAATAAGTCATGAAGATTATCTTCAGGCTCAAAAAGGCGCGCTTGAGGTTTCTCTTACTTCCGCCAAAAAAGTGCCTGCAGATTGGTTTCCTCCGCTTCGTGGCCAGAAAATCCTTGGCCTGGCAAGCGGCGGCGGCCAGCAGGGACCGGTTTTTGCTGCACATGGCGCAGATGTTACTATTGTAGATATCTCAGAAAAACAACTGGAAAGCGAACGGGCTGTAGCAGACCGAGAGGGGTACCCCATCACAATCCTGAAGTGTGATATGCAGGAGCCCCTGCCCTTTGCCGATCATTCCTTTGATATTATTTTTAATCCGGTCTCCAATTGTTATATTGAAAATCTTTTCCCCATATGGCAGGAGTGCGCCCGCATTATCAAGCCAGGGGGCATCCTTATGGCAGGTTTTGTTAAGGAAGAGCATTTTATGTTTGAACCTGATTTTACAAAGGACAAGGCCCTGATATCTGTACATAAGCTTCCTTTTAATTCCCTCAGAGATCTTTCCCCTGAAAGGAAACAGGAAATGGTAAAAAACAAGGAACCTTTTACCTTCAGCCACAGCCTCACGGAACAGCTTGGCGGCCTGCTGAAAACTGGCTTTATCCTCACTGATTTGTATGAAGATGGTGACGGCGGCGGATTATTTGATGCATACATGAATTCCTATGTTGCCATACGTGTAGTAAAAAAATAAACTGCCTTCCCTGTTCGGTAACAGCGGGTGAAAGCTGCATATGCTTCCACCCGCCTGTTTTTAATCCTCCGCAATTTTCCCCCACATCGATTCCATCCATGTTTCTATCGCCTGTATCAGGATATACTGCTGTCGCAGAACAGCTTTTCCGGTATCCGGTATTTCCGGCAGCCCTTCCTTTTTTTCAATATTTTCTTCCAGATATGCTTTCAGTGTCTTAACATTTTCTCCGATTCTGCTCAGGCAGACCCGCTGTTCTTCCGCTGAAAGGCTGTCCAGATTTACGATCACCGCATTAAAATCCAGAAACATATGAACAGGCTCGGAAGAAATACCAAACATCAATCTCCTGAATTCCTCTTCTCCTTCCTCTGTCAGTGAATATACGGCTTTTTCCGCCATATTCCCCTCCTTTATCATAGTACCCCTGATGAAACCCTTCTGCTCCAGCTGAATTACTTTTTTATAAATAGAAGGCGTGCTGATTTTAACCCAGCGGGAAATATTCCGGTACTCAACCAGCTTTTGAATATCATAGGCGCTCAGCGGTTCTTTTTTTACAATTCCCAGTACAATCAAATCAATCGTAGCCATATTTAATCCATCCTTTTTTATATTGTTGTTGACATATGCTATAATTTATAGTATTATCAGCTTCATTGCTATATTTTATAGTATTATATTTTATAACTCATGTCAAGAAAAAAGGAGTGACAATCATGAATGGAAGCAACAAAAAAATGGAACTGCTGGGAAGCGCCCCTGTATCAAAGGCGCTCCTGGCCATGGGTCTGCCGACCATGATCGGTATGATGATCAATGCATTATACAACCTGGTGGATGCCTATTTTGTCGGTGGGCTGGGCACCAGCCAGATGGGGGCTATTTCCGTAGCCTTCCCCCTGGGGCAGGTCATCGTGGGGCTGGGGCTGCTATTCGGGAACGGCGCTGCGTCCTATATCTCCCGCCTGCTGGGCCGTGGAGAAAAGGAGGCCGCGGACAAGGTTGCAAGCACCGCCCTGTACAGCAGCCTGTTTGTTGGGGCGGCAATGATACTCTGTTCCCTGATTTTTCTGAAGCCGATACTGAAGCTTCTGGGTGCCACGGAAAGCATCCTGCCCTATGCGGTAACCTATACTGCAATTTATGTAACCTCATCAATTTTCAACATATTCAATGTCACCATGAACAATATCGTCACAAGTGAGGGCGCTGCAAAAACAACCATGTGCGCACTGCTGACAGGCGCGGTTCTGAATATGGCTCTGGATCCTATTTTTATTTATGCCCTGCATCTGGGAGTTGCCGGCGCGGCAATTGCAACTGCCATTTCACAGGTTGTATCCACGCTTGTATATCTGTTCTATGTGCTCAGGAAAAAAAGTGTTTTCAGCTTTCATATCAGTAAATGCTGTTTTTCCAGGGAAATTATGTCCGAAATACTGAAAATAGGAATCCCCACGCTGGTGTTCCAGCTGCTGACCAGCCTGTCCATCACCCTGATTAACTTGCAGACAAAGGGATACGGGGACTCCGTAATTGCAGGGATGGGTGTGGTTACAAGAATTATTTCCATGGGCAGCCTGATGGTTTTTGGCTTCATGAAGGGATTTCAGCCGATTGCCGGTTACAGCTACGGTTCCCAAAAGTATGACCGTCTCCATGAGGCGATCCGGACCTCCATCCTGTGGTCTACCATCTTCTGCGCCATATTTGGCCTGGTGATGGCCCTGTTTCCCACTCAGATTATGTCCCAGTTTACAAAAGGGGACCTGGATTTCATTCAGGCCGGCCAGAAGGCCTTGCGGGCAAATGGCCTTTCCTTCCTTCTTTTCGGCTTCTATACTGTATACTCCTCTCTTTTCCTGGCGCTTGGAAAAGCGAAGGAAGGCTTTGTCCTCGGCGCATGCCGGCAGGGAATCTGCTTTGTTCCCATCATCCTTCTCCTGCCAGCCCTCTGGGGGATCAACGGTATTCTTTATGCGCAGCCGATTGCCGATGTTATTTCTGCAATCATCACTGTGTTCATGGCGGTGCATCTGCACAGGGAACTGCTTGTCATGGGAAAGGGTGTACGAATGTCTGAGGGAATGCTTTCATCCGATATCCGTTAATTGGGGAACAATCCGCCCGGCAATGTTGCCGGGCGGATTGTTCCATCGTATAAATTTTTATTCACAATTTCCTTTGTCAGAAAATATTTTTATCCCTGTTGCACTCTCTGATTACTTCGATCTCTTCCTCATCATAGGGAGTGAAATCCGAATGGAAAATATCATGCATCCACAGTCTTGTGTCAATATCCGGAAGATTTTTAATAAATTCCCAGACATAATTAAACTGTGCTTTTCCATTGACAAAGCCGAAGAAATAGCTCCCTATTTTTTCCTTTTTCCAGAGAGGAAGGTGGGTCTGAATGATACTGCGGTAGGGGCGATGCATCCATTCCGTATTAATCATGGGCCTTCCGTATTCTTTCAGGCATTTAATGTACATGCGGGAATGTGAATAGTCTCCGTAGAAATGGAAGGTAATGATATCAGACAGCGCAATTGCTTCCTTTTCCACATCCGCATAAATTCCCGGATTCTTTAGCCAGCCGTAAGGATGTTCAGCGCCTGCTCCCCATACATCTGCAGTCAGAGGCTGTTTTACATCTTCTTCACGCATCCATGCAAAAACCTTCTTCATCAGGGGAACCGACTTTTCCAGGCGCTGGGAATTGCCTGCTTCATTCCAGATATTCCAGATCAGAATCCGATCGTCCTGTCCATACGTCTGCGCAAGCTCTTTTACATAAGCGCGTACCACAGGTTCCATCTCCGGTTCATCTGTGATATCGTATCCAGTAATGTCCCCGTTTTGGGTATCCTCATCAAACGGTGTAACAGGAGTTCCACCGAAATAGCCGGGAACCGGTTCCGGCTGCGGCCCCAACACCGGCTCGGTATATTTGGATTTTGCAACACAGCAGTCATTAAACAGGACAGGCATCATAGTCATATGATACAGATCCAGGAGCGATAAGAATTCTTTGAAATTCTTCATGAAGGAATCATGCTGCACCCTCCACAGATAAAAAGGTACAAAAAAACGAATACTATTAAAACCCAGGCTTGCCGCCAGAGCAATTTCTTTTGCGGATTCCCTGAAGGCTCTTTCATGATCATATTCCTGAAGAAGCCAGATACCTCCATCCACAGCACCACTGGGAATAAAATTAAAGCCTGTAATCCAGGGCTGTGCTTTGTACCAGCTCCAGATTTCTTCTTTCGTCCATTTTTGTTTCATATACTCAAGTCACCAATCCTTTCTATATACCCCTGATTTACAAAAAATACACGGCCAGTCATTTATGATTTTACAGCTCCCGCAGTCATACCCGCCACTATATATTTCTGCGCACAGAAATATACTGCTACAGCCGGAATCATAGATAGAATAGAAGCTGCAAACGCCAGATTAATATTGCTGGTATATTCTCCGAAAAAGAAGAACTGCATGAGAGGAAGCGTTTTTACTTCATCCTTCTGTACCATAATCAAAGGCAGGAAAAAGTCATTCCAGGAAGCCAGGAAGCACAGAACTACTACCGTCATGGTGATTGGCTTAAGCAGCGGGAAAACAATACGGATAAACACCTGATAACGATCACAGCCATCGATTCTTGCAGCTTCCTCCAATGCAATAGGAACGCTCTTGATAAACCCTGCGTACAGAAAAATATAGTATCCCATATACACGCCAAGTTCTGTAAAAATCAGTCCCCACAGTGTACTGAGCGCATGCAGGGAATACAGTTCCCTGTAAAGAGGAAACATGATGGTCTGAAAAGGAATCAGAATAACCATCTGAAAGAAATAAAAAATAAAATTGTAAAATTTGTTATTTTTCCTTGTAATAATATAAGCGCTCATGGAACAAATCACGACAATCAGAAGCACAACACAAACTGCTACAATAGCGCTGTTTTTCACAGAGTTGAAATAGTTTTTCAAGGCAAAGGCATCCTTGAAATTCTGAAGATAAAGCGTTGTGGGAAATGCCAGCTTGGTTTTTGCAAATTCCGTTTTGGACTTAAATGCATAACAAACCGCCACATAAAAGGGAGCCAGACAGATCAGGGCAAAGAGCCACAGGACTGCAATACGGACTGCTGTCTGAATTTTATATTTTTTTGTATGTATCATAACTCAATCTCCCTTCTCCTCAGCATTCTGGTTATCACGTTAGAAAGGATAATGCAGAAAATCAGATAAAGCACTGCTACCGTCTGTCCGTATCCAACCTTATTAAAAGGGAACAGATACTGATAAATATAATATGCCATGGATTCACTGGCATGGCTGGGTCCTCCCTGGGTGGCAACATAGGAATAATCATACATCCTCAACCCACCGGCAAGCCATAATGGGATACAATAAGTAAAGGCAGGCGCGATCATGGGGATGGTAATATTTTTAAATTTTGCCCAAAAACCCGCTCCGTCGATGGTCGCCGCCTCATAATAATCAGAAGATACCCCTTTCAGGGCCGCCAGGTAAATCATCATGGCAAGTCCAACCTCTTTCCAAATTGCCATCGCACACAAGCCCAGTAATACGGTCTTCTTGGAAATCAGAGGGCTGGGCCAGCCAAGCATTCCAAAAAAATCGCTGTAAACATACATCCACATATAAGATACCAGTACCAGGCTGACAATCAGGGGAATGAACACAATGCTTTTGATAACATTAACGCCCTTAAATTCTTTTTCCACCATCATAGCCAGACCCAGTCCCAGCGCATTGATCAAAACCATAGTCACCAATGTAAAAATCGCAGTGTTACGGATTGGCAATAATAAATCTTTGTCCTGGAAAACGGTAAAATAGTTCTTGAGTCCCACATAGTTAATATTCTTTGACATTCCGTTCCAGTCCGTAAAGGTATAGCGGATTCCGGAAATCAACGGAATAATTATTATTATAATAAATATGACAAGGGACGGAAGAAGGAAGCTGAAATCCTTCGCCTCATTTTTAATCCACCTTTTTTTCTTATCACTCAATTTCGCCATAAATCTACCCTTCTCACTTATTTAAAAGGGGCATCGAGCGCAGCCGATGCCCACAGTTTTATGCCAGGTACAGATTACTTTCTTGCAGCTGCAAAACCTTCATCCATTTCCATGATAAATTCCTCATTTGTCATTTCATCATCCATTGCGAAGTCGCGGAGGGAATTGGAATATACTGTACTGAACTGACCGGTGAAGTTGGAAACAGAAGACCATGCAGTGGTTTTCTTTGTGGCAATCTCTTTGGCGATATCCTGAGCTGCCTGGGGCAGAGTATCGCATTCCACCCCTTCCAGTGCGCTCAGCTGGGAGGCGGTGCCGCACCATTTGGAGTTTACTTCTGCTCTGGTTGCATATTCAAGGAATGCAAGAGCTGCTTCTTCATTGGGGGTTCCTTCAGAAATCATCCAGGAATCGTCAATGCTGACAGGAACGTAGCACTCATCTGCATTTTCCTCGGAAGGGTAAGTAAATCCTCCGTAATTTCCATCCGGATTATAATCAATAATAGCACCAAGGCCCCAGGTTCCAATGATAATCATACCGGTTTCCCCGTTTGCAAACATCTGCTCTGCTCTGGCAGTATCGATGGTCTTGCAGTCGGAATTCTGATAATTGAGCATAATCTCTCTCCACTGATCAAGAGCTTCGGAGTATCCGGGATAATCGGCAAGACTCGCGCCGTCCATCAGTTCCTGTGCGTTGTTTTGTGCCTGATTCCACTTGGAACCATAATAAATGGTATACCAGTTTGCACCATAGGCGATATCATCCTGGTAACCAGCTGCACAGGGTGTTATACCGGCAGATTTCAAAGCTTCACAGGTCTCAATGAATTCAGAATAGGTAGTGGGAACGGACAGTCCCTGTTCATCAAAAATGTCTTTGTTGTAGAATACTACATTGGCCATCTGATCCAGAGCCACGCCATATACACCATCATTATAGGTAACGCAGTTACGGGAGCTTTCAGACAGTCTGCTGATAAAATCCTCTCCGCTCAGATCTTTGATCAGACCGTTATCAATCAAATCCGTATACGATTTGGGCTGTCCGAAAATAACATCAGGAGCCTCATCTGTAGAAAATCTAAGCTTGATTACATCTGAATAATTATCCATTGCCATGGCTTCTACATTTACCGTTATGTTGGGATATTCCTCTTTAAAGCCCTCTACAAGCCCATCCAAGGCAGCCAGCTTGGCAGTTTCTGTCAAATAATGAATAATATTAAGTTCACCTGAAATATCCGCAGACTCTGTGGAAGCCTCTGCGGTTGTCTCCGCAGTAGCAGTGGACTCTGTAGCGGCCTTTGCTGGCTCTGCAGCAGGTTCCGATGTAGTGGCACCTGTACTCGAACCACATCCTGTAAGCAGAGACAGCATCATAACTGCGGATAGCAACATACTGACAACTTTACGCTTCATAATAAATCCTCCTAGTTTATTTAACATAATTGTTTGAAAAAACTACGATCGCTTTTCAAAAACCGTAATGTTTTTTCTTTTGTTTTCTTGATATATATATTTTAGCAGTACTTAGAGAAAATAAAAATTTCAGAATTCTATCATTTTCCAAGAAAGAATAATATAAAATTTTGCCTTTTTATAACAAAATTTTATCATCCGTCACAATCTGTTAAATAAAGCAGGCCTGTGCAGTAAATGCACAGACCTGTACTGTAGCGGTGTTCTAATGGTATTCCTTCGGAGAATAACCGGTGATTTTTTTAAATACCTGATAAAAGTATGCATAATTGGAAAATCCGACGATTTCTGCAATTTCATAAACCTTTAAATCGCCCTTTTGAAGAAGTTTCTGCGCTTTTTGGATTCTGATTTTATTCAGAATGTTTACAAAGGATTCGCCGGTTTCCTTCTTTAAAACTCTACAAAGATGGCTCTCTGAAATACCGGCATCTTCTGCCACATCATATAAAGTAATATTCTCCATATAATGTGTATTTATAAAATCCAGAACCTTTCTCCCCTGACAGGACATCTGGCTGTTTTCCTTTTGAATCCGGCCTATGGTCTGTGCTGTATAGGTTCTGATGTAGGAGATAATACTTTGCATGCTGTCAATTTTATGCATATCCTCCAGAATGGTTTCCATGGATTTTAGAGAGCAGTCTCCGGTATTGCGTTCCTGCATACTGCAGGTAATGGTAAAGGCTATCTGCATAAAAATATTTTTAACATATTTCACATCATAGCAAGTCTCCTGCAAAATCAATTCAATAAATTCTTCCAGATAATTAGTAAAATCCCAAGGTTCCGTATATAATATCCGAAACATATCCTGCATTTTTCTACTGAGCATATATTCATTCCGGAAACTTTTGCTTGTAATACTTTTATAGTGGATTACGGTTTTATTCTCCAGGAAAAATCTGCTTTCTGCGGAAAATATCGCCTCCTCATACAGCTTTGGCAGGGCAGCCAGACTTCTTTCAGAAAAATCACTGATTCCAACAAACAGATCCGCTTCCAAGGCGCCTCCGGTATCCACAATCCGGTTTGCAATTTTAAGAGCAGCTAAATCATAGTCCCGCACGATCTGAATTTTCTGGAAAACAAGCAGAATAAGAAAACCTTCTTTTATACGGGTATGGACATATTTAAACTGATACAAAGCCTCCTGTCCGGAGAGACATTGACGAATTTGATCAGTCAGCTGCTCGATTCTTTCCGGAGATAGAAAATCTGCTGAGCTGACCAGCATCAGTTCATAGCCTGCCGGCCGCCATTCCTGCTGCAGCATTTCTTCCAGTTCGGTTACTGACCGTGTTATTCCATTAATGCTATCCTGTAACAGATGTCCAGCCCAATTCTCATAATCAGAACGAAGTTTGCTGCGCATAACGGCTGTCTGTCTTTTCCGGTTCAGTTCTTCTCCGGCACGCTTTAAAACTGTTTTCAGAGCCTCGTTATCCAGGGGCTTAAGCAGATAATCAAAAGCTCCTATTTTCAGTGCAGTCTGGGCATAGGAAAACTCATCATACGCCGTGAGAAAGATAAAGATTATGTTTTCTTTTTTCTCCAGAAGTTGTTTTGCTACCTCAAGGCCAGTCATCCCCGGCATATTGATGTCCAGAATAGCAATATCCGGGTGGTACAAAGAGATCTGTCTCAAAGCATCTACACCATTCTCCGCACATCCCACCAGCTGAAATCCCCATTCTTCCCAAGGAACCGTAACCTTCAGCGCTTGTATAGTCAAATGGTTATCATCCGCAACAATTATTTTATGCATTTTCTTCCTCACATTTTTCTAAAGGCAGTATAATTCTGACTATCATGCCGTTTCCAGGTGAACTTTCCATCTGCATGCCATATTCAGGTCCATACAGGATATGGATCCTCTTCTGTATGCTGCGGATTCCTATATGCGCCCGGTCATGTCTGGAATCCTCCTGTCCTTCCTCCGACAGAATGCGATCTATTTCCTCCTGCCGGGTTCCTTCTCCGTTGTCATATACCTCCAGTATCAGACATTTATTTTTCTTCCCGGAGGTAATTACAATAATACCATCGTCCTCAATAAGATGAAGCCCATGAATAATTGAATTTTCCACCACCGGCTGCAGAATAAGCTTGGGAACCAGATACTGTTCTGTACCTGGTTCAATGGATATATCCCATTCTAAACGGCTTCCCCCGGTCACAAGTTTCTGCAATTCCAGATAATAGCGGATATACAAAAGTTCCTCCTGCAGAGGAATTTTCTGGGTGCTTCCATTAATGGAGGCCCGCAGCAGATAGCCCAGCATATGAATGGCTCGTACAATTTCCTCCTGACCGGAAAGTTTTGCCATGGAGCTTATAGATTCCAGCGTATTATAGAGAAAATGGGGATTCATCTGAGCCAGAAGCGCATTATATTCGGCCCGTTCACGGAGTGTACTGTCCTGAGCCATTTTTTCCACACTCTGAGTCAGTTCCTCATACATAGTATTAAATTGATGGCACAAATAAGCGGTTTCATCCCCAGTGCGAGGAATAATATGATCTACAGGCTTTCCAGCATTAATATCCCTAAAACTTTTATCAAGCGCCAGAATGTTCCCCAGCATGCCCCGAAACAGATAGGCAATCACAAAAATTACGCCGATTAATACCACCAGCTCCACAATCAGAAGAATCCCGGCCAAAGATTTGGTGCGCGCCAGGATGGTACTTCTGTTTACCAAAGCTTCCAATGTCCAGCCTCGCTTGCCAACCGATGTAGATGAAATCAAATACTGGTCTCTGACAGAATCATCTTCTCCGTGCAGGGAACTTCTCAGATCTTCACTGCAATATAGCAAATAACCATTTTCATCATATATAATACTGGAAAAGTCATGTTCTCCAAGCAGCGTATGAAAATAGTCTTTATCAAAAGTCAGACAGACGACTCCTTTATAGTCCGTAGTTTCAGAATGAATATAGTGTTTAATCAGGTAAATTTCATCAGGATTATCAGGAAAACTGCGCCACAGAGTACTGCCCTGACGTGGAAACATAGTCTTATAATTATCCCGGATTTCCTGGTAAACAGTTTTTTCTTTAAAGTCCTCTAATTGCAGTTCTTCTTTGGTATCGTAAAAATAGCTGCAGGTGTACTGATCCAGAATGTAAATGCTCTTCACATTGGTACCGCGCATTTTCATCAGCGTAACCAACCTTTTCAGACTTCTCATAACGTCCGCCACATAAAGATTACTCAAATCATCCTGATAGGAAAAGACAGCACAGTATTCAAGCTCTGCCACAAGTTTCTCTTCAATGGTTGAAATAAGATTATCAATATTATCTGAAAGAATCTGATTTCCATCTTCCATATAAAAAAATTCTTTTTCTGTAATATCCTTTTGGTAAATCCAATAGACTACCAGATCGGAAAAAACAATCGTGATAATAGTGGAGAGAATACAGCATAAGATCATTTTTTCCCGAATTCCCAGAAAGGGTCTCCTACGCAGTGATTTCATAATTCGTACCTCTGGCCCGGCCTTCCCCGGTGTTTAAAAATTCCATTTTATCCTGCTTTTATGATACCTTAAATCAGGTTTTAAGACAATGATCCTTTTACTTTCCCAAACAGGCTATATAATATTAAGCTTGTCAGCAACATCAAGACAAAAATTTACGGAAGGGCATCAAAAGAAAAAAGGTTTGGTATCCGTTAACTAACATATACTTTTATAGCCATCCAGCATTACCTTTATCCACCACAGAGAACAAATTCTTACCCATTTATCCACAATAATTCATCAGGCGGCAGGGAAAAATCTTTCCTGCCGCCTGAATCAAATTGAAACTATTATTATGCTGTCTTTGTATCCGTACTGTTAAAGCTGTTTCCTATAACAGGAACAGGAATATGCCTTACGGAATCCATACTCCTCGAAATTCTCACAAAGGAATGTCGTTTCCGGAACGTCAACCAATACCCTTGTAATATTATTCCTTAATGAAAAATGCAGGATATCAGCCGCCTTAAGCCTGGAACTTTTGTTTGCATCCGTTATGAATAAATGATCCCCCCGTTTGGTACCAATTCTCCGGCGGCCGGCCTTTTCCCAGCTCCTGTTTTCCCCTTCTTGCAGCATATAAACAGGCTCTGTCCGCAATCCATCCTTCGCCTTTTCCAGAACCAGCCTTCCATCCGACGATGTCCGGGGCTTCGGCTTTATATCAATAGCCGGGGCTTTTTCCACCCTTCCGGCAGTTCTGCTTTCTATAATACTTTCCGTTCTGTCCTCATTTTCACTTTCAATTCTGCCATACAAACTGAACCGATCCGCTGTTTCCTCCGTAATGGACAAATCTCCCACAATAGTACGTTCCCTGAGTATATATCGATTTTTTTCCAGACGCGAATGCAGGTAGAAATTTGTATTCTCAGCAATCCGGAACATACATTCCGCCGATTTTTCATTACCCAGCCTTTCACAGGCCCGGATACGTTCATCCATATTATCAGGATACACATTATATAAGGGAAACACTATCAGACGGCTGCCCAGGGTTTTCAGCACCCATCCTTCATAAACCTCTGTTTCCACTTCCTGAAACAGATTAATAATCTGTTCTTCCATCTTTACTGCCGGTTCATTCATCAGCTTCTGCTCTCCTTTTCCTGTTTGAAGCTGACTATACCATTTCTCAGCCCGGATTTCTTGTATGATATGTTCCCAATCGGTTATTTTCTCATAAATTTTCAGATAACCGGACGATTACATTTTCATAACGTTTAAGCCCCCTCACAGTTATGGACAAAAAAACAGGTCCTTTGCATCCTCCCTTTTTCAAAAGGAATCACAAAAAGACCTGCTTTCATGCATTTTATTAAGCCGCCTGTCAATCCTCCTGCGCCCGGATTGCCCATCTCATCTTCGTAGAACGCGCCCTGCTGTTTCTGGCGCATTCCTCCGCTGAAGGCCGAATCACCTCTTCGGAAATCGCACTGTAAATCCCCGCCTTATAGAACTGCTTAAAGGATTTCTTCACGATGCGATCCTCCCCGGAATGGAAGGTCAGTATTGCCACTTTTCCACCGGGTGCCAATACCTGTGGAAGCTTTTCCATCAAGGCATAGAGAGCCTCAAACTCACTGTTTACATCAATCCTGAGCGCCTGGAAGGTTCTCTGACAGGATTTTTTCACCGCCTCTTTTCTCTCCGAAGCCGGAAGAAAGGAAAGAGCGTCCTCGATTGTCTGGCGCAGTTCCCCGGTCGTTTCGATATGCCCGCCCTTTTTCAGCCGGGAAACCACCTCCTGGGAAATCTCCTTTGCATAAGGCTCATCGGAATTTTCCTGAAGCATACCCTGCAGTTCATCCCGGGAAATGCTTTTCAGGCGCTGCGCCGCGCTGATGCCCTTCTGAGGATTCATGCGCAGATCCAGCGGCCCTTCTGTTTTATACGAAAAACCCCTGTCAGGATTATCAATCTGCATGGATGAAACACCCAAATCCGCCAGTACAAAATCAAATTTCCCCGCATCCCTGGCCACCAGATCGATATCTGCAAAGTTCTGCAGCCGGATGGTAAGGATATCCTCTCCATAACCCAGCTTTTCCAGCCGTTCCTTTGTTTTTGCCGACTCGATTGGATCCACGTCCAACGCGTAAAGATGCCCCTGGGACTGCAGGCATTTCAGCATCTCCTGTGTATGGCCTCCGTAGCCCAGCGTGGCATCCAGCCCCTTCTGCCCCGGCTGGATCTGCAGGAAATCCAGAATTTCCTTCACACAGATAGAAATATGCATTCCCGCAGGAGTGCTTCCTTTTTCAATTACCCTTGATACGGTATCCGCATATTTTTCCGGGTTGAGCTCCTTGTATTTCTCTTTATAGTTTTTAGGATACGCGCCTGCATAGCGGACGCGGCGTTTATGCTTTTTCTCCTGATTTTCCATCCGACCCTCCTTACTTTTTATATTTACCACTCATCGCTGTACTGCTAAACAGTATCCTCAATTCCCCCGAATAATCTTCTTATAGAAATCAACTCCCATGGGAAGTGCCCCAATATAAATATTTTCATTCACGCCATGAATGCTTTCATACTGCTGCTTATTAATATAAAGCGGCGCAAAACGGATGCAGTTGTCGCATATATTTTTGTAATATTTGGCATCGGTCCCGCCGGTCATCACGTATGGGCTGACGCCGACTCCCGGATAGATTTCGTTTATGGCCTGTTCCACCTTCTTAAAGGCATCGCCTTCATAATTTACCACAGGGCAGGGATAGTCCTTGTAAATAACCTCGGTTTCCAGATCATACCCCTTTGCCTTTTCAGTGATCAATTCGATACTTTCATCCGTGGACTGGTGCGGGATAAAACGCAGGTTAGCCGTAACATAAGCCTCCTGCGGCAGCACGTTCAGCCCGTCAGCCCCCTTTGCCATGGTGAAGGCAATGGTGGTATGCAGCATGGCCGCGCCCGGAGGGCTGATAACAGGCATCAGCTTCTTCAGAAGCGGTTTGAACAGCCACAGGTTGGAAAATACGAACTTCATCCCGAAGTTCATATTGGGCGTAACGCGGCGGAACATCTCCAGTACGGTAGGATTGAACTCACTGGTAAAGGGATCCTGCTTCTCCACATCCGCCATGAATTTCCCAAGCCGCACCAGGGGCGTGTTCTTTCCGGGGGCGCTGGCATGGCCGCCTTTGCCCTTTGCGATAAATTTCAGATCACCATAACCCTTTTCCAGGACGCCCACCATCGCATAGGTTCCCTTCACGCCGCCGATCGGCTCCTCCATGATCATGCCGCCCTCATCGATCAAAAGGGAAAGCTTTACGCCCTGGGACTGCAGGTATTCCACTGTAAGTGGCGCTCCCTCGCCGCTGAACTCCTCCGTACAGCTGCTTGCGATATACACGTCTCCCTCCGGCTGGAAGCCCTCCGCAATCAGCTCCTCCACCGAACGGAAAATACAGTACAGGCTGCCCTTGGTGTCCACGGTGCCGCGCCCCCAGAGTTTTCCTTCCCCGTCAATATAGCCGCCAAAGGGTTCATGCTCCCAGCTGCCGTTCGCCTCCACCACGTCCTGATGGCTCATAAGAAGGATCGGCTCCGCCTTTCCCTTCCCGCTCCATTTAAAAAGAAGATTGCCATTGAAAACATGTTTTTCACAGGTTTTATGCACCAGAGGGAAAAGCTCCTCCAGAATTTTGTGGAACTCATAATATTTTGTTTTATCCGAATCAAAACGGCTGGAAACGGTTTCCTTCTGAATCATTTTCGAAAGCTGTTCCCCATACTCCCTGGCCCTGGGTCCCTTATCCAGCTCCACGCTGGCAGTCATGGCCGGTGTAGGCTGCCTGCTGCACGTCCTCACAACAAGAACGGCCGCAAGTACCAAAATAATAATAAAAATCCCCAGCAATATGCTTCCTGTCATCTCACTACTCCCTCCTTATTTTTACAGCTTCCCTTTTTTGAACAGAACCCAGCCAATCAGCAGCGCCATCCCGCCTGCCGGAATCATCAGAAGGCTGGTCTGGGATATGGCCGCAGGCACCAGAACGCACAGCAGCGTCATGGACAGTACCGGAATGGCCGCGATTTTCGGACTCTTCATAAAATATTTCAATCCCAGCGCGCCGAACAGGGCGGGCACCACATTGTCAAAGGCCGGCACAAGCACGGGATTTTCCAGCACCGGGCGAAGCGGAATCATCAGAATGACTCCCGCTACAATAACCAGGGTGGTAACAATAGCGCTGGTTGCCACGCTGATGGTGGAAATGATTTCATTTTCCGGTGTTCCCACCTTTGTTTTGGCAATATCCCTGGCATTCATTGCGCAGGGGATTTTCATATTGGTAACATTTCCCGTGATAAAAGCCAGGTAGCTGCCGCCAACGCCCAGCATGGGCGTATACACCAGAAATTCAACAATGGCTACCGGGATATAGATGATTCCCACCTTGGCAAAGCCTACCAGAAAGCCCTTCGGGCTGGGTGTCACACCATTTATCGCTCCTATGACAAAAGGGACGCCTACCAGCAGGATAATGCTCACGATCAGCATGCATCTGCCGATGCGGTGAAGTCCGTTGTTAAAATCCTCCAGAAAGGCCTGCTTCTGCGCCTCGTTATCCTGCAGCTGCTGCTTCTTTTTTTCTTCCATTATTTCCACTCCTCCCTCATACCAGGCTCATGATGACAGCCGCCGCCATACCCGCCAGCATACTCACCGCCATGCTGAAGTTATCCAGCACAGCAATGCCCTTTTTGTTGGTAAAATATTCGAATACCGCCATAAAAGCAGCCGATACGGCGGCCACAGCCAGAGGCACATAGTTTCCGCTGCTGGTCAGCGTGCCCACATAGGAACCGATATAGGCGCCGCACAGTCCCACAAACATGCAGGTAGTCGCATGGTCGCCAAAACCAGGCTTTCCTTCCGCCTTTGCCTTGGGGGCCTTCTGGATTTTGCCCAGATATTTTTTCAGGAAAAGGATGCAGCAGATTACGCCTCCCAGAATCCCAATTGTCATTACAAGAGAAATGGTTGCAAAGGCCGACATGCTCATTTCAGAAAGCTTCAGGCCGGACAGGCCGATGCTCTGCGCTGCTATTTCAGCCACGTTAAGCTCATACTGGAGCGCTCCGATAACGGACAGACGCAGCCAGGAAAAGGGCACTCCCAGCGTTCCGCTCAGGGCAATGACGCCCAGCAGGATGCTGATACTGGGCAGAATCGTAAAGGTGGCGCTGGAGATAATGGCTCTCTTCAGCACTTTTTTATCCATTCCGATCGCCAGGCCCGCACGGTAGCTCTTTATCAGATAAACAAAACACATTATCGTAATAAAAAGAAGGACGCCGGCAACCAGCAGGTAAAAGAATCCGGAATTTACACTTGCTATATATTCGTTGTTCATAAATACGTTCTCCTTGTAGGGAGCAGGCTGCGTTACCGGCGCTGCTCTTTTTTCAGAGAAAAGGGGCGCCGGTATGGCACCCCTCATTCTCATCAGATCATGATGCTCATTTTACAAGTCTGACTGTTTCACGGGCGATGGCCAGCTCTTCGTTGGTGGGAACCACCATGGTAACTACTTTGCTGCCCTCGTCAGAAAGGATGATTTCCTCGCCGCGCACTTTATTTCTTTCCGCATCGATGTTGGTGCCAAGGTAACCGATATATTCCCCGATCATGGCGCGCACCTCTGCATTGTTCTCGCCTACGCCGGCGGTAAATGCAATCACATCTACGCCGTTCATAGCCGCCGCATAGGCGCCGATATATTTGCCCACACGGTAAGCATAAGCCTCCAGCGCATGCTTTGCCTGCTCATTTCCCGTTTCAGAGGCCTGGACCAGATCACGGAAGTCGCTGGAATATCCATCGGAAAGTCCCAGCACGCCCGATTTCTTATTGCATACATCGATCACCTGGGAGGCTGTCATGCCTTCTTTTTCTGCCAGGAAGGAAATGATGGCGGGATCCAGGTCGCCGCTGCGGGTTCCCATAATCAGGCCCTCCAGCGGTGTCAGGCCCATGGAGGTGTCCACGGATTCCCCGTATTTTACAGCGGATACGGATGCGCCGTTGCCTAAGTGGCAAACAATGATTTTCAGATCCTTTCTGTCTTTTCCCAGGATCTCAGCCGCTCTTTTTGATACAAAATCGTGGCTGGTCCCATGGAAGCCGTAGCGTCTGATTTTATATTTCTTATAATAATCGTAGGGAAGGCCGTACAGGTATGCTTTTTCCGGCATGGTCTGATGGAAGGCTGTGTCGAATACCGCCACCATCGGAACACCCGGCATAATTGCCTGGCAGGATCTCACGCCGATAAGATTGGCCGGATTATGTAACGGCGCCAGATCATTGCAGTCCTCAATGGCCTTAATTACCTCTTCATTGATGATTACGGAACCGGAGAAATTCTCTCCTCCATGCACCATACGGTGCCCTACGGCGTCAATTTCCGTCAGGGAACGGATGACTCCCACCTTTTCGTCCGTAAGCTTACTGATAACCAGCTTGACTGCCGCTGTATGATCAGGCATTGCCGCCTCTTCCTTCACCTTTTCCCCGCCGGCCGGCTGATGGGCGATGTTGCTGCCGTCAATGCCGATTCTTTCACAGAGTCCTTTTGCAAGCACCTCTTCCCTTTCGCTGTCAATCAGCTGATATTTCAGGGATGAACTGCCGCAGTTAATAACCAAAACCTTCATCTTCCA
Source organism: Eisenbergiella massiliensis (assembly GCF_003435485.1). Classification (NCBI taxonomy): domain Bacteria; kingdom Bacillati; phylum Bacillota; class Clostridia; order Lachnospirales; family Lachnospiraceae; genus Eisenbergiella; species Eisenbergiella massiliensis. The sequence continues at coordinate 322,480 of NZ_QVLV01000001.1, read as the reverse complement.
ATGTCCTCCTACAGTTTATTTCCGCGGGCCTTTAAGCCTGCCTTTGCCCCAGAGCCTATGAGAGTATTCTATCATACTTTTTTCAGGATGGGAATTATGTAAAACACCTCCTTACAGCTGTTGCATTCTCCTGTTACCGTTTCCTGACTTGGTTATTGCGGCTTCTGTACTAAATACAGAGGTATTGTATCAATAATTACAATCTTATCATCATTTTCCATAATTGCTTTCTTAATTCCCGCGTAAAAGGCTGACTTATAAGGCTCTTCCAAAGTGATATGTTCACAATGGGTACTAATATATGTTATATATTCCTCGGAAGTAAGAATTCTTTCCTTCTTCCATTTCATTATACTTCAGCACTTCACCAAAGTAAACAACGACAAAAGATTATCGCATAATCGATAGAAATCAAATATACCGTATATGATGCAATTAATATATTAATTATCTGCTGCCGCCATGCTCCCTGTCTGCTGCAAATTTCAGACTGAAAAAGCCGGAGAATGGAAATATATTATTCCCTCCTCCAGCTTTTATCATAGGAGGCAGTCTGCAGCTGCCTATTTATAAAATTTTAAAATTAATATGCTCTTCCCCAGTAAACCATCTTTTTGGCCGGTTTTCCGCAGCAGACACATGTATCGGAAATCTGCTCCTGTTCAAAGGGCATACAGCGGCTGGTTGCTGCAAATTTTTCCTTAATGGTATCCTCGCAGGCCTGATCGCCGCACCACATAGCCTTTACGAAGCCGGGCTTGCTGTTCAGTATTTCCTCCAGCTCCTCCATATTCCGTGCCGTATAGGTATGGGAATCCCTGTGGGCGCGGGCGCGTTCCAGCATGTCCTTCTGGATCTGCTCCAGAAGCTCCCCTGCTTTTGCTTCCAGCTCGTCCAGGGCAACTTCAATCTTTTCCCTGGTATCCCTGCGGCAGATGACGCACTTTCCTGCCTCGATATCCTTAGGACCGATTTCCACACGGATCGGGATGCCGCGCATTTCCTGCTCGGAGAATTTCCATCCGGGGCTCTTATCGGAATCATCCACCTTTACGCGGAAGTTGCTCAGTCTGTCCCTGAGCTGGTAAGCGGTATCCAGAACGCCTTCCTTCTTCTGCTGGATAGGGATGATCATGATCTGGGTGGGCGCTACTTTGGGCGGCAGTACCAGCCCGGAATTGTCACCGTGTACCATGATGATTGCACCAATCAGACGGGTGGTCATTCCCCAGGAGGTCTGGTAAACGTATTTCAATGTATTGTCTCTGTCCGTAAACTGGATGCCGAACGCTTTCGCAAAGCCGTCTCCGAAATTATGGCTTGTCCCTGACTGCAGCGCTTTTCCGTCATGCATCAGCGCTTCGATAGTGTAGGTGGATTCCGCACCTGCGAATTTTTCCTTATCCGTCTTACGTCCCTTAATTACGGGCATGGCCAGAACCTGCTCGCAGAAGTCCGCATAAATGTTCAGCATCTGAATCGTGCGCTCCTCCGCTTCCTCCATAGTGGCATGGGCGGTATGTCCCTCCTGCCAGAGGAATTCGCGGGAACGCAGGAACGGCCTGGTTTCCTTCTCCCAGCGGACAACGGAGCACCACTGGTTATATACCTTCGGGAGATCTCTGTAGGAATGAATGTCATTTTTATAAAAATCACAGAAAAGGGTTTCTGAGGTAGGACGCACGCACAGGCGCTCCTGCAACGGCTGAAGCCCTCCGTGGGTTACCCATGCTACCTCGGGCGCAAAGCCCTCCACATGATCCTTTTCCTTCTGCAGCAGGCTTTCCGGTATGAACATGGGAAGATATACGTTCTCCACGCCGGTTGCCTTAAATCTCTCGTCCAGCTGTTTCTGGATCAGCTCCCAGATAGCGTAGCCTGCCGGTTTGATAACCATGCAGCCCTTTACGCTGGTATAATCGATCAGCTCCGCTTTCTTTACTACGTCGGTGTACCATTGGGCAAAATCTTCATCCATGGAAGTTATTGCTTCCACCAGTTTCTTGTCAGCCATTTCTTCTTCTCCTTTTCTTACAATTGTATTTGCTTTTACGGTTCAGTTCCTTCACAGCATGCATTCCGGCGCCTGTCCGGATTCTGCCGTCAAAAAAACCGCCGTTTTCCATCCCCGCCCAGATTCCCAAAACCTGGACAAAGGGACCGGAAAACCGGCGGTACCACCCTGTTTAATACGCCTTCGCGTATTCTCTCAACTGCTCCGTTAACGCCGGATTTACGTTATGCTTGGGGAAAGCATATGCCCAAAATGTAACTGTCCGTTTCCCACACAGTCACTTAAAAACAACTCTTCACGGCATGTCTTTCTTTCGCATAAGGCTCCGAGGCCGGTTGGGCCGCCGCTTTACAAAAACCTTCCACCTGTGGTTTTCTCTCTGCTGAAAAGCTTACAGCTTACTTTTCCTCTTCTTTGCCAAATCTGTATACGTATTGATATTAGGCGAAATGCTGGGTTTTGTCAAGCATTTAGGGTATTTTCAATCTTGCATTGTAACAGTTCAGGTTACTGTTCACTCAGTACTGTGCATTTACTGCACAGTACGTAAGAAAGTGATTCAAGAGTGTATAAATCCCATTGCCGCAGGCAATTTTTAATGGATTTATACAGTTGCTGGTCACGGAGTGAACAGTAACAACAGTTCAGCCTTCGGCCGAACTGTTACTGCATCCGCCCATGATAAGTCGCCTTTGGCGAGGGGCGGATGCCTGCTGGCATTATGTTTTCTCACGGTTTGCGCAGTGAATGCGCAAACCTGCCTGAACTGTTACCTTACATTTTCAATCCTTCCATATGTTTTTCTACAAGCATTATGGCGTCATTTTCCGACAGCCCAAATCTTTTTACCAGCTTTTCAATAATCTGCTGTCTGCTTTTTCCTTCTTCCAGATTATCTGAGATAAAAATCTCTATCCCTTTTTCTATCCCCTCATTTATCCCTTTCTGCAGCCCCTTTTCGAACCCTTCTTTTTCGCCCTCCTGGCGCACATACTTCTCCCTCGCCTTCCGGTCCCGTACATCCTTCATATGCGCTTCATAATGGGCGCGCAGCCGCTTGCTCAGACTCATAACCTTCACCTCACGAATTGCTTCAAGAATCCCTGCATTTTCTGTCTTTATCATATCCAAATCCTCCTCGCTTTCCGCATTAAACAGACGAATCCAGTCATTCATCCGATTCTGTCCCACCAGGTTCTTCCTTAATTCCAGCGTATGTATCTCCATCATATCGGAGTATGGGATTCCGTTTTTGTCCCTGAAAAGATATACGGTGTGGTATTCCGGGCCGTCACTCAGGTTGAAATCCAGGATACTGATGGCCACGCAGCGCCTGAGCCGGGAATAATCTTCCCCCTTATTCGCCTCCGCCGTAAAGATCTTTGCAAGATAAAACATCTGCCGTTTGTCCCAGTCGGCGCTGGCCTTTACCTGGATTTCAATATTAATTTTGATATTATTGTTAAGCTCAATCAGCACATCCAGAATCCCCTGCTTCTGGCCGCGGTACCGCTTCCACAAAAACGTATTCAGCAGCCGGGAGGAGCGTATTTCCTCCACTGGTATTTCCAGTATATCGCTTAAAAAATGGTTGCGCACTACCTCATTCCGGAAAAGCTCCTTTGCGCAATAATCGTATTTGGGTGATATTATCTTCACTCTCTGCACTCCTTTCCAATACGGAAAGGATGGAAAGAGTGATCTTCTGATATTATTATACGCATTCTTTCCGTATCTCTCAATCTTTTTTCAGCTGGTTAATGAAACTTTTGGCGAAATGCCGTTAAAAAATATGATATAAGAATAATTAGGGAAAGTGACTTTTCCCGATGAAGTTACTATAACAGAAATCCCCTTCCTATACAAGCTGGTTGTTTAAGAAGTATTTTTTAAAACCGTCCAAAAAATGTTGTTAAAAACTGTAACAGTCCGGAAAAAAACAATCCGGCTATCTGAAATTCAAATTTCAGGACAGCCGGATTTCTGTTTTCCACCTTCTTCCTTATGAGACATATACCGGTTCCATTCCAAGCGTATCCTCTTCCTCCGTATGCTCTGCGTAGTACTGCGCCTGCGCGTTCCACAAACGTGCATACAGACTGTCTTCCCCGGCCAGTAGCTCCTCATGTCCGCCCCTCTGGACCAATCGTCCTTCCTCAAAGACTGCAATATCATCGCAGAACCGGCAGGAGGAAAGGCGGTGGGAAATATAAACGGCGCTCTTGCCGCCCACCAGCTTTTCAAAACCCGAATAAATCTCATATTCTGCAATAGGATCAAGCGCAGCCGTCGGCTCATCCAGGATAATAAAGGGCGCATCCTTATATAAGGCCCTGGCCAGCGCAATCTTCTGCGCCTCCCCGCCCGATATCTCCACACCATCCTTATCAAAATCCCGGTATAAAGGCGTATCAAGCCCTCTGGCCATTTCCTTCAGCCTGTCCCCGAAGCCGATCTGCCCCAGGCTGGACGCCGCCCTTTCCCGGTCTATGTCCACAGCCGCAGCCACATTCTGTCCCAGTGAAAAAGAAAACAGCCGGAAATCCTGGAATACCACGGAAAACAGTTCCAGATATTCCTCATAATTATATTTACGGATATCGATTCCGTTCAGAAGGATTTCTCCCTCCGTGGGATCATACAGACGGCAGAGAAGCTTGATAAAAGTTGTTTTGCCGCTGCCGTTTCTCCCGACTACGGCAAGATGCTCACCAATCCGCAGCTTCAGGGAAAGATGCCGCAGCGCCCAATCTGAGGAACCAGGATACCTGAAGCTCACATCCCTGAATTCTATTTCAAATTCATTGTCATCCCTTTTTTCCACAGGAATGCTGCCCTGATATTTCACAGGCCTGGAATCAAGAATCCCAAGATAATTTTCAATAAAAGGAGTCTCTCCCCGCAGTTCTGCCAGGCCGCCGGCCATCTCGGAAAAGCCTCCGGTAAACTGTGTCACAGCCCCCACATACTGTACTATCATTCCGGCGCCGAAGGCGCCTGCAATGGCTCTCGCCCCTATGAAAAAATAAACACAGCCGCTCAGAAGCATGCCCAGGCCCGCCTTCATCATTTCATAAAAACCGGTAAGAAGACCCTTTTTTCCCAGCCTGTCAATATCCAGGGACTTTTTCAATCCTTCCAGAAGAAGCTTTTCTTCTCCATAAAGACGAATCTCCTTCCCATGTTTATATTGCGTGCATTCTCCAGAATAGTAAGCAAAACTCCGGTTTCCCTCCATGAATTCCTTATAAAACTGCATCTCCCTTTCCGTCTGCCTGCGATTCAGGCACACAGTACACACCAATGCTCCAGCCAGAAGAAGCAGCATCAGCAGGGAAGCCAAACCAGAGGTGAAAAACGAGGTCCCCCCTCCATAACCCAGAAAAGCCGGTACAGCGAAAACAACCGAAGCCGCAATGGTGCAAATCCCTTTCACCATCCTCTGCACATTGTAGATTGTCCCCCAGCACAGGGCTCCATCCATCGTCCTTCTTTCCAGATAGTACCTTTTCTTATTCTGATATCCCGCATCTCCCAGGTTTTCAAAGTCGGTCTTCAGGAATGTATCTCCCACACTACGCAGTTCCTTCCACATCACCTTACTCTGGGCGACGCTGTTTATTTTCCCGATTCCCTGTGAGAATAAAAAAATGGTCAGGTTGCATATAAGCGTAAGCAGTACATAGCTTCCCAGTCTCTGCGCATCCCTGCCTCCTATCAGCTCACTCAGGATTCTGGCACTGAAATACAGATTCACAAAAGGACCTGCAACCTGCAGCATGGCCTGCGCTGTTACGCACCACCAAAGCTCAGGCGCAAAGCCGTGGTAAATTTTGATCAGGCGCAGCAGCAGATGCATCTGATATTTGTAGCGTTCCCTTTTTTCCGTTTTCATACCACAGGCCTCCCTTCCGCTTTTTTCTTATAATAATGGCTCTGAACCTCATACATATGGGCATAAGCGCCTTTGGCCGCCATAAGCGCTTCGTGATTCCCCGTCTCCGTAACTCTTCCGTTCTCAAGAAACAAAATACGGTCGCAGAACCGGGTGCTGGAAAGCCTGTGGGAAATATAGAGTGAAGTCCTTCCTTCTGTCAACTCCCCATAGCTTTGATAAAGTTCATTTTCAGCGATGGGATCCAGTGCAGCCGTAGGTTCATCCAGGATAACAACAAACGCCTTTTTATACAGTGCCTTTGCCAGCAGAAGCTTCTGCCTTTCCCCTCCGGACAGCTCTACCCCATCCTCATTCAGCTCCCGGTTCAGCAGGGAATCCATTCCATAAGGCAGCTTTTGTACCCTGTCCCACAGGCCTGCCAGCTCCAGGCAGCTTTTAACCCGCTCCCTGTCCATATCCTCCATGGCGCCCGAAACATTCTGGGCTATGGTAAAGGGCATGAAATTTGCTTCCTGGAACACCACGGAAAAAAGCCGATAGTACTCATCCCTGCTCAGCTTCGACATATCCTTACCGTTAATCAGAATTCTTCCTCCGGTAGGATGATACAGCCCGCACATAAGCTTGACACAGGTTGTTTTCCCTGCGCCGTTCAAACCCACCAGCGCCAGCTTTTCACCGGCCCTGATATGGAAATTCAGATCACGAAGCGTATCCGCCTCCGCGTCCGGATAACGGAAAAAAACATGCTCAAACGTAATATCCACGGGCCTGTTTCCCTCCGTATCCAGGCATTCCTTCCCGTCATTGACAAATCCGTCCGGCATCTCCAGGAAATCCCGGAATTCACAGCACTGTACGCTGAACCGGTTGATTTTTTCCACCTGCTTAGTGATATTGTTAAGCCACTGGGAAACTCCTGCCACCGCGCCGAAATACATGGTAAAATCCCCCGGGGTAATGCTGCCCTCCAGCACCATACGTATCAGCAGCAGATAGCATGCGCCGTCACGCAGAAGATTCAGAATCCCTTGCAGTACATCATCCGCGAACCACCACAGCTCATTTCTTGCACACAACTTTATCATGGCCGGAAAATATATGGAAAACAGTCCGCCGAACCACCGGCTGATTTTATATATCCGCAGATCCTTCCCCGCGGCAAAGTCTGTGGGGGCAGCAAACAGATAATTCAGCTTCCGCTCCAGATCCGCCGATTCATCCCGGATTCCAAGCTCCAGCTTCTTAATAATCCGGCCCGCAATATATATGAGCGCGGACATAAGCACAAGCGCCGGAAGCACTGCAGGATGAATGGATGATACAATTCCTGCATAGATAATCAGGCCCAGGGCATCTCCGCAGATTCCCACAACACAGTCCACTACCGCTTCCCCGCCCGCCGAGCTCTGATATAGAAACTGCAGCGCCTTTTCCTTTTTCCTCTGACCGCTGCTGCTTTCAATATTTGGAAAATCCGTGGTAAAAATCTTTTCCGCCCACAGATACATATAATTCATCCGGTTTTTCAGCCCGATGGCAAAAAGCTTTCCCTGTGCAATGTATTTGTCATACATGTGCAGGGCGCACAATAATGCTGTAAAAATCACAAGAGTTACCGCCAGCCTCCCATAGGCCGCCCCTTCCGTTACGCAGTTGATTACTTCTCTTGGAAGCAATATTCCCATCAGCGGAATCAGTACTACGCACGGTATTCTGGAAAATGCCTGTACCAGCCCCCTGCTGTCCCATCCCCACCATTTGGAAAGTGCATAGCGCAGGTTTTGCAGCGTAGTATACCTGAGCTTTTTCTTCTTCTCTTCCATATCCTTTTCACCATCCTGTTTCCTTTTTATGTCTGGGATAAGAATAGCATTTTCTCCCGGTAAAAATAAAAATCGTGCACAAGCGGTATTCCCTCATGCACGAATGGTTTTTATAAACAGCCCCTGATTTTTATAAACAGCTCCTGGTTTTTACAGCGGCAGCATAACCTCGGTTGCAAACACGCCCTCTTCCGTCTGGCGGTTTACATATCCTCCGTTCTGTTTTACAATACCGTCAATCCTCATCAGGCCAAAGCCAAAACGGGCCTGTTCATCCCGGCCGCTTTTGGAAGAAAGGAAACGGCCTCCCGTTTTTTTCAGGTTATCTCCTGCGGAGTTGGTGACGGAAATATACAGCTGTTGCTTCATAACCCCTATGTAAACCCGCAGGAATCTCTTTTCCGGCTCCTCTATCCTCATGCAGGATTCGATGGCATTGTCCAGCAGATTTCCCAAAATGGAGCAAAGATTCACATCGGAAACAGCCATGTGCTCAGGCACCCTGGCCTTGGCATTGACCGCTATTTTCCTCGCCCCGGCAAGCGACAGCTTACTGTTTAAAATAGCATCCGCCATTACATTTCCCGTCTTTAATACCTGATCCACGCTGTTCAGATCCTCGTTCAGGTTCTGCAGATACCCCTCCAGGCGCTCCGTCTCCCCATTTTGTACGAAAACCAGCATGGTCTGGATATGATTCTTAAAGTCATGCCTCCACCCCCGCATCTGGCGGTACATATTTTCCACTTCATCCACCTGCCTGCCGATCAGATTATTCTGGAAGCCTTCAATCCTTCGGTCCACCAGACGGGTCAGATACCATCTGAAAAGAAAGAACAGCCCGATCCCCGCCAGAATAATTCCCAATCCGCCTGCGGCTGCCAACCAAAGTTTCATCTCATACCTCCTGCTCTTCCCTTAAATAATAAGAAACAAAGGCCCGGTTTACCTCCGGGAACAGCCGCCGGCTGATGGGTATGGCTGTCCCGTCATCCAGCAGAAGCTCCGTTTTTTTCAGCCGGGCCGCAAATCCAAGTCCCGCAATATAGGAGCGGTGGCACCTGACAAAACGCCCACCCTCCAGCTGCTCCTCCAGGGCGCGGATTCCACACCGCACCTCTGCAGTCTCACCCTTGAAATGTATCTGCACGGTATGGGCAAAGGCTTCAATATAGGAAATATCCTTCTGGAAAACACGTACCCGTTCCCCTTCCACTGTGGTAAGAAGCAGATAGCTTTCCTTCACATCCTTTTTCACAGCCTTGTCCAGACACTGAAAAAGCTTGTCCTTTTTTACCGGCTTCAGCAGATAATGAAGGGCCGCCACATCATAGCCCTCCTCTATGTAATCAGGAAGCGCGGTGATGAAAAGTATTTCCAGTTTTTCATCCATTTCCCGCAGATACTTAGCCAGTGAAACACCGTTTTCCCCCTGCATCTGAATATCCAGGAGGATCAGCCACCAGTCCTTTTCCTCCTCCCAGGCAAAGCGGAAGGCCTCCGCGCTGGAAAAAATCTTAATCTGTACCGGCAGGCCGGAATTGGCGGCCCATTCTGCCACATATTTTTCAAGCATACCCGCCTGCTGCGGTTCATCATCACATATGGCTGCCTTCAGCAACATCTTTTTGCTCCTGTTCCCTGTCTTGTAAGGCGCCGCTTTCTTATATGAAAGAGACGCCTTAACCAGTTATATGAAATGCTTTAAATAACAGTCCAGCTTTCGGCAGAACTGTTACTGCTTTAATCCTCCAGGATCAGATACTCCTTGTATTTGGCGTAATCACTTTCCCGGCAGCTTACGAACAGCCTTACTCCCTCGGCCAGGTACTCCTGGCTGATAACCGTCGCATGATCATTAAAATAGCCCACTATCTCCCCTTTTTCATAGGGAATGAGGAAGGAGCCTTCCCTGTTTCCTGAAAATACCCTTTCCTTAATCATCCGCAGAAGCTCCTGCAGCCCGCAGCCATCCAGGGCCGACATGAAAATTTTATCCCCATCAACCTTGGGCAGCTCATCTTTCTGCATAACCAGATCCGCCTTGTTCATCACATAAATACAAGGTATTTTTTCAGCTCCCAGCTCCCGCAGCGTTTCCGCGGTCACCTGCATGTGCTCCCTGTAATGCTCATCAGAAGCATCCACCACCTCAAGCAGCAAATCCGCATACCGGACCTCATCCAGGGTGGAACGGAAAGCCTTTACCAGGCCATGGGGCAGCTTGCTGATAAACCCGACCGTATCCGACAGAAGAAAATCCTTTTTATCATTCTGCGTGATTTTACGCACTGTGGTGTCCAGGGTGGCAAAAAGCATATCCTTTGCCATTACCATTTTTTCCTCTTTCCCCACATAGGTCTCCACCATCTTATTCATCAGGGTCGATTTCCCCGCATTGGTGTAGCCTACCAGCGCCACCTGCGGCAGCGCGGACTGATTCCGGCGCTTACGCTGCGTATTCCTGTCATGCTCTATGGCTTCCAGCTCCCTGCGAAGCTCGCTGATCCGCTTTTCTATTTTTCTTCTGTCCAGCTCAATCTGCTTTTCACCGGTACCCTTATTGCTGAGGCTGCCGCTGGCGCCGGCCTGCCTGCCCAGCGCTTCCCTCATCCCTACCAGACGGGGCAGCATATACTGCAGGTTGGCCGATTCCACCTGAAGCCTGGCTTCCCTTGTCTTCGCCCTGCGGGAAAAAATCTCCAGGATCAGGTTGGTTCTGTCCATAATGGGCACCCCCACCTCCTTCTGCAGGTTTTTCAGCTGGGAGGGGGAAAGCGTTTCATCAAAAATCACATAATCCAAATCCATCTGGTCAACAGCTTCCTGTACCTCACGTACCTTTCCGCTTCCAATATAAAATGCGGGATTCGGCGTTGACAGATTCTGTTCTATAATAGCCGCAACCTCCATCCCACAGGCCTCTGCAAGGCTTTCAAGCTCCCACATGGCTGTTTCAAAATCCGGGTTATCATCAATATTTACTCCCACCAGAAGGACACGGGAGATTTCCATCTGATCCATATTATTTATTTCGTTCATTCTATCCTCTTTTCCGCGCCGCTTTGTAATTTGCTACAGGCTCGAACAAAGCCCCAGGCTTGCGGCAGCAGCGCAGACACAAACCTGTTATCTATATGCTGCTTTTATTATTCTTCCTTAATCTGATAAATTTTTTAATCCACATGCTAAACATATCTGTCGGAACTGTAAAATACATTTGGCAGTCCCTTACCTCCTTTTTCTCATTTTCAGGTACAAAAAAAGAGATTGCTCCCCGCAGTATCCGGAAAACGGCAATATGCCCGGACTCCTGCCTGTAAGAAACAAATATTATTCCCCATATATATGGCAGCATACAAAAAAATCCCGCAGCTGTCCGGATTCCTGACAGCTACAGACTTCTTTCCGCACCGGCGATATCTGTTCCCGGCCGGATTGCGGAAGGCTACTGTGCCATATATTTTATTCGGGAATAACTATCTGAATCTTATTCTAATAATCAATCTCTCTGACCTCTGTTTTTCTGAATATTTGATTGTAAGTACCTGAAAATGTAATTACATTCTCATGATAGTTTGGAGAATGGCTGTTGTCAAGATAATTATTTGAAAATTGTTACATGTCCGTAACAGTTCAGGCAGGTTTGCGCATTCACTGCGCAAACCGTGAGAAAACGTAATGCCAGCAGGCATCCGCCCCTCGCCCAAGGCGACTTATCATGGTCGGATGCAGTAACAGTTCGGCCGAAGGCTGAACTGTTACACATGTCCCGATTGTGCTATCTTTTGTCCGAAAAGTAAAGGATTATCACTTGATCATCTTTTATACTGATAACATCAAATATATAAGAAATTGTGAAGGAGTCGGGAAATGTATGCACAAAATAACTTTTTTATAACTTCCAACAAGATGCAGAAAAAAAAACAGACCTGTAACATACTGTATTGTTTCTTGCGGATTGCTGTGATAGCAGGGATAATAATCCTTTTTCTGCCTGGGTTAAATCCAGCCAGGATTACCACTCTGATTAACAGAAATCTTTCCCTTTTTACCACCGGTGTATCCTATGGCCAGCTTACCACCGGATTAGGCAAAGCTTTTCGGAAAGGCTGGATTGAAGAGAGTACCATGCATATTTGCATGATCAGCGGACTGCTGTGCTGTCTGGGCATTACAATCCAGGGGATAGCGGCCTGTGCAACCCTTGGAAAACACCGCCTGCAGAGAATTGGAAACAAAGGCATTTTAAGCGGTTCACTGTTTTCCCTGTTTGGAATTATAGGAATTTTTTGCTCCTATCAAAAGCTGCTGACGACCTCAAAACCTGAAAAGGTAAATCCATCTTTGCCGATTACTTTCTATCTCATTTCATTTTTGACCCTGGCAATTATAATAACTGCGGCTGCAATTCTTATATTGGATGAAAAAGCAGATCCTGCGGAGCCGCTGGAGATAGAACCGAAGTACAAGTTGTTTTTGATTGCGCTCCCTTTTATTGCGTTGGCAATCCTGTTTGGATACCTGCCGTTACTGGGATGGAGATATGCTTTTTTCGATTATAAGGCAGGAGATATACTCTCCATGGATAATTTCGTAGGCTTTAAATGGTTTGCGTATCTGGTAAAAAATGAAGCAACAAGAAATGATACCTTCAGGGTTATGAAAAACACGCTTGGCATGAGTGGACTTGGAATTGCTACAAGCTGGGTAAGTATGGCGTTCGCTGTTTTCCTGAATGAAATAAAAAACAGTAAATATCGGCGGTTTGTCCAGACTTTTACTACGGTCCCCAACTTTATCAGCTGGGTTCTTATATTTGCAGTGGCATTATCCATTTTCTCTGCGGATGGTTTTGTGAGCAACCTTATGACTCAAACGGGTCAGTGGGAAAGCGGAAAAAATCTTTTGATGAGCAATAACCATGTCTGGCTGCAAATGCTTCTTTGGGGCACATGGAAAGGTGTGGGATGGGGCGCCATCATATATATAGCCGCCATATCAGGAATAGATCAGCAGCTGTATGAGGCAGCCGAGGTAGACGGCGCGGGACGGTTCCAGAAAATGTGGAATATTACAATACCGGAACTGCTTCCTACATATTGTGTATTACTTTTACTTTCTATAGGTAATATTCTGTCGAACGGACTGGATCAATATCTGGTATTTGAAAATTCGGTGAATTCATCCGCGATCCAGGTATTGGATTTATATGTATATAAGCTTGGTGTGGCAAAAGGATTGATACCATTAACAACTGCAATCGGAATGCTGAAATCTGTTGTGAGTATCATACTTGTTCTGGCCGCCAACAAGATTGCAAAAGCAGTCCGTGGAGAAAATATTATTTAGGAAAGGAATTTGGAATAATGACTCGGAAAGCAAAAAAGCCAATGAGATTTGGTGATTTATTCTTTGACATACTTAATCATGGAATATTTGGAATATTTACACTTTTGTGTATTTTCCCGTTTTATTATCTGTTTATCAATACAATCAGTGATAATGCATTGGTTACCGCAGGAAAAATCAGTTTCTACCCGATAGGAATCCATTTTGATAATTATCTGGCCATTCTGCAACTGGGCGATCTTGTTACAGCGATTGGAGTAACAATCAGCAGGACGTTAATCGGCACGGTCCTGATGGTATTTGCCTCTGCGCTTTGCGGCTATGTGTTCACAAAACAGGAGATGTGGCACAGAAAACTGTGGTTTCGATTGATTGTAATCATGATGTATCTGAATGCCGGTTTGATTCCATGGTATTTGAATATGGCAATGCTGGGACTGACCAACAATTTCCTTGCTTATATACTCCCCGGTATTGTTGCTCCCTACAATTTAATCCTTGTCAAAACATACATGGAATCCATTCCGGCTGAATTGGAAGAAAGTGCGCAGCTGGATGGCGCAGGTTACTGGACACGGTTTACGAAAATTATTTTTCCGCTCAGCAAACCGATTCTTGCTACCATTGCTATCTTTGGCGCGGTAGGCCATTGGAATTCTTTTCAGGACTCCTTAATATTGATGCAGTCAAAACCGGAATTGTTTACCTTACAGCATAAGCTGTATATCTATTTGAATCAGGCCTCAAATCTGGCAGCCACCATGCAGTCGGGCGGGACATTAAGCCAGGGACAGGTGCAGAATCTGATGAATATTAAGGTTGTGAAATATACGGTCGCCATGGTTACGGTGATACCAATACTGTTGGTTTATCCATTTATGCAGAAGTACTTTGAAAAAGGAATTATGCTTGGTGCTGTAAAAGGCTGAGTATTATTCATTTAAAAACTAATAAAGGAGAGAGAAGTAAATTATGAGAAAGAAAAAGCTATTCAAAAAAATTGTCAGCAGCCTGCTGGCCTTAACCATGGTTTCCGCTATGGTACTGACCGGCTGCGGCAACACTGCGCAGCAGACCATTGCAGAGACAGCAGAAGAAAGCGAAACAGCAGACAGGGATGTACAGACAGGAGATGCGCAGGAATCAGCCACAGCTGCATCAGAAACAGGAACAAATGCAGCGTATGAAGGCGATCTGGAGGACATTATCCCGGAAGAAACGGTAACATTGACGGTTTTTTCACCCGGAGCCAACACCTCAGGAGAATTGGTGGGCTGGTTTGCACAGCTTATGAAAGAAAAGTTTAATGTTGTATTGAATCTGGTTCCGGATCCGGATGGATCAAATTATACTGCAAGAATGGAATCCGGTGATCTTGGGGATTTGGTTCTCTGGATTAGCAATACAGACGATTACCAGAGGGCAATAGAAAAAGAACTCCTTCTTGATTGGAATGAAGATGATCTGCTGGCGGACTATGGTCCTTATATTGCGTCCCATATGCAGAGCCCCCTGGAAAAAAACAAAAAAATATCCGGTGGAACTGTCTATGGTATGGGACATGACATCGGTGTAAATGCAACAGATATTTCAGGTTTTATGTATGACTGGAGTACCAGATGGGATTTATATAAAGAACTGGGCTACCCGGAAATCAAGACTATAGATGACTTTGCAAATGTATTGATTGATATGCAGAAGCTGGAACCGGAAAATGAAAGCGGAAAGAGGACTTATGCCGTATCTCTTTTCAGTGACTGGGACGGCGCAATGGTAATGTTCCCTAAGGCAATGGTTACCGCCTACTATGGCTATGACGATTTTGGTTTTGGATTCTATGATACAGAGAATCAGAAATATATCCCGGCAATTGAGGAAAACAGTCCCTATATTGAAATGCTGAAATTCTATAATAAACTTTATCAGGCGGGAGCGCTTGACCCGGATTCTGAGACCCAGGGATTTTCCAATTGTCTGGAAGATTATCAGAATGGCGTTTCATTTTTTACACCGTTTAATTATCTTGGTTCCGCTGTATACAATACCACTGACAATCTGAATGCAGGAAGGGCGATGCTGACACTTATCCCGGAGGAAGCAACACCGATAAACTATGGACAGAACATCTATGGCGGAGATTATGTATGGAGTATCGGCAGCAATACGGAATATCCGGAATTATGTATGGCAATTATCAACTGGCTTGCAACCCCCGAAGGAAGAATGACCCAGTTATATGGACCAAAGGATGTATGCTGGTATTATGATGAAAATGGGAAAACACATTTTACTGATTTGGGAAAGGCCTGTGCCGCAGACGGAAGTACTGAAATGACAGATGGCTACAGCGGAATGTTCAAGGATGGTATTTCAAATCTCCATGTTACCTGGCAGGTGGATGCCAGGAATCTTGATTCCAATGGAGAGACCTATAATTGTAAAAACTGGGAAAGCATGAAATCCAATGATGTCACCGAAATTGAGAAGGACTGGAGAACGCATACCGGCAGCGACAGTGCAGATAACTATCTGGCCTCCAGAAAATATAAGCTTTCCGTGGGCACCATGTATGCAGCTACCCCCATGTCAGATGAATTGGTGGTTACCTGGAACCAGGTATCAGAATGTGTAAAGACATATTCATGGAAGGCTATCAGCGCTTCTTCAGATGAAGAGTTTAATACTATTATTACAGATATGATTCAGGATGCGAAAAATTACGGTTTGGATGAATGTAATGCATACCAGATAAATGAAGCAAAATTGCGCAAAGCTGCGGAAGATGAAGCATTGGCAGCAAATAAATAATTCGATTCCAGACGTTACAAACATACAGGCAGATACAGGAATTTGTATTCTGCCTGTATTGTTTTTGAACAGAAATATGATAAAATTGTAACAGTCCGGACTGTTACTTAAATTTAATGAGCGCAGGATGCGCGGCAATCCGCAGGTATCATAAAGAATGAGGAAAATTAAAAATCAACTTATCATTAATCTAATCGTTTTGATCGCGCCTCTTGTAGTGGCGCTGTTAAGCTATAATTTCTATGGACTGTCCATGATAAATACCCATGTGGCGTCTGCCGGTCAGAGCATATTGGAAACCTATGGCAGAATACTGGAACAGGATTTACAACTTGCACAGGATTATCTGACAAACAAATTATCTAATGACAGTGATACGTTATCCTTAAATTATACAGACAATTATCTGGATTCCTATTTAATCGGAGAAAATATTTTATCGGATTTTGAACAGTTTATGCAAGCTGGCTTTGACAGTGTTTACGCAATGGCGGTTTATGCAGAAAATCAGGATATGTTCCGAATTTGTTATCATAATTATGATGCCTCGGTTACTTATGAAGATAACAGCAGGTTGAAACAGGAGCTATTATGGGAAATAAAACAGAATGGTCCCTATGAATGGCATGAATTCCAGGCGGGATCCAAAGAATTATTGATTAGTACGATGCATAATGAAAATGTTCATTTTGCTGTGGTAGTAGATCTGGAAAAAGCGAAAAGCCCGCAAAAGTATGAATCAGATTCCCAACAGGGATATTTGGTGTATGCAGATAAAAATGGAAATCCCATTACTTCAAAAGACTTTATTGAGAAGAATAATATTCAGATCAAACTGCAGAATAAGCCGTATTATTTTACGGGAGACCGACAGAACCGGTTTATTGTCGTTCAGAAGGAGCTGCCGTATGGAAATTTAATCCAACTTTATCTGCAGCCATATACAGCGCCGTTCTACGCCATTGATTTTACCCAGGCATTTCTTTTCCTGCTGACAATAGCGGTTGCTGTTCTGCTTCCCCTTGGTTATCAGAATATGAGAAAAAACTATATTTTACCGGTAGAAAATCTTGTTAAGACTATGGTTGAAATCAAGGATGGCGATTCGGAAAAATATCTGACAGAGGAATACCATGTAGAAGAATTCAGTGAGATGAAAGAAACTTTCAATTCAATGCTTGAAAGCATCCGCAATTTAAAAGTAAGCGCATATGAGCAACAGCTACAGGCTCAGGAGGCAAAGCTTCAATATCTGCAGATTCAGATACGGCCCCACTTTTATTTGAACTGTTTGAAAAACCTGTATGCACTGTCAGTAAGCGGGGAAAATATAAAGCTGCAAAAAATGATTCTGGTATTATCGGAATATATGAGAGGTATTATCAGGAAAAACGAAAACCTTGTAAATGTTGAAGATGAAATAAAGAGCATAAAAAATTATCTTGAGCTTCAGCAGATGAGTTTATCCAATCCGCCTGCCTATCGTATTGATGTTGATCCTTCGCTGAAATATCAAAAGATACCGCCAATGGCCATTCTGACCTTTGTGGAAAATTCCGTCAAGCATGGAATGCAGGAGCAGAAAAAACTTGTAATTTCTGTACGGGTATCTTTACTCAGCTGTGATCAGGAAAGCTATGTGTGTATTACTGTTTTGGACAGCGGGCCTGGATTTTCAGAGGACATTCTGCCGATACTGAATCAAACAGATGGTAAACTACAGAGGGAACATATTGGTATTGACAATGTGAAACAGCGGATACAGATGCTCTATCATTCCAAAGCGACCATTCTTTTCAGTAATTCGGACGGCGCCTGTGTGGAAATGATTTTGCCTGTACAGGAGGGAAATATTGATGACAGTACTTATTGTTGATGATCAAATTAATGTAGTCAGCGGTCTGGTACTTGGGATACACTGGGACAAGATTGGCATTACAAAAGTATTAAAGGCTTATAATGCATATGAGGCAAAGGAGCAGCTGAAAAAAACAGAAGCAGACATTGTATTGTGTGACATAGAAATGCCGGTTGAAAATGGACTCAGCCTGTGCACATACTGCAGGGAACAGGGATATTCTTCAAAATTCATCTTCCTGACAGCACATGCAGATTTTATGTATGCAAAAGAGGCGATTCAGTTAGGCGGATTTGATTATGTTCTCCAGCCGGCCAGCTATGAAGAGATTGAGAAAGTCATTTTACGTGCAAAAGATCAGGTTTTGCTAAGCAAAAAAGTTGCCCAAATGGAGAAAAGCCGTCATTTATTCATAAAACAGAGGGATTCATTGATTGAAGGTCTCTGCAGAGAATGGTGTTTTGACAAAGGGACTGACTGGGAGCGTATGCGAAGTAAACTGAAGGATCTGGGAATTGTGCTGTTTGAAGATAAAACCTCCTGGCTGTGCCTTATCCATTTTTTTGAAAAGAGCCATATGCTTCAGGATTGGGAAGACAGTTTGATTGCGTATGCCATTTCCAATATACTTCAGGAGCTGTTCTATCCTTATGGTTACCACTGTCTTTGCTGGATTGCAAAAGAGGGGGATTATGCAGTCTATATCTATGCCGGTGAAGATGGCATAATACCGGAAGAATCCTTGAATAATCAGCTTGAAAAATTCAGAAAATGCTTTATAAGCTATTACAGCCAGGAACTCAGTTGTTATATTAAGGTATGTGATTCTCCGCAAAAGCTGCCGGAAGAATATGAGTTTTTGGTAAATATGAGACGGAATAATGTCGGTGCGCAGGCAGAAATTTTCTGGTCAGATCAGCAGACCAGATATAAACTGGAAAATATCCAGCTTACAAAAATTGGGGAACAATGGGAATCCCTGCTGAAAAATAAACTTTATGACAGTTTTGCATCGGATGCAAAGGAACAGCTGTACCACCTGTGCAGAAATGAGAATATAAATGCGGAAATTCTGAATCGGTTCTATCAGGAATTTATGCGTATCATATATCTTCATATAAATGCTTTAAATGTAAGTGTGAACGATCTGTTCCAGAATGCACAGGATTTGGAAAATGCATGCAGTGCATATACATCGGTAAAAAAAATGGAATGGCTGATTGAGTATGTACATGCCTATTTTAACGAAACCGAGGTTTCCCCCGAACATGCTAAAACACAGATTGATTCTATTTTCCAGTATATCCGCATGCATTTGGATCAGGATATCAGAAGGACGGATATCGCAGAAGCGGTTCATTTAAACCCCAATTATATTTCAAGGCTGTTTAAAAGTATCGTAGGAATTTCACTCAAGGAATATATACTTCAGGAAAAAATGAAACTCGCCGCACATTTTGTCCGGGAGACCAACTTGCCAATCAGTGTGATTGCCATGAAAGTAGGCTACACTAATTTTTCACTGTTTACACAGACTTATAAAAAGATGAATGGCGGATTTACGCCGATGGAAGAACGAAAGCAATATGAAACAGAAGAAATATAACATATTTTGTAACTATTCAGCCAGGAAATTGGCTGAACAGTTACATTTTTTATATAAAATGTCACATTTTTATTATGTATAAATGAAAGATGGATGTTTTTTGCGGTTATGAGTTACAAATATGATAGAAAGAAAAACGAAGCGTACCTATAATAATTTAAGAAAGGACAGCACAGATGAAGAGAAAAAAAGTCCGTGTCAGTATATTAGTTATCAGCCTTTTTGCAGCAATTATCTTTTCCGGGTGTAAAAATTCACTTCCGAGAGAAAATGCCAGTAAGGATGCGGATGAAAATACCGAACCCTATACGGTTTTGATTTATGCGCCTTTATATGCATCAGAAGAAGCCTGTAACAGAGTAAGTGCCAAAATCAGTGAAATTACAATGAAGGAAATTGGATGCCAGGTGAAATTGAAGCGCAATATGTCGGCATACCAATTGAATCAGGCAATGGCTTCCGAGGAAACAATGGATCTTTTTCCATGCTTTACATGGGAATTTTCCCTGGCGGAGTTTGTGGCCAGGAATAAAATCATCCAAATGGACGATTTGCTTTCCAACTATGGAGTTGAGATGAAAAACAGTATCTCAGAAGAGGATTGGGAATGTACTATTGTAGATGGCCATATATATGGTGTTCCAATGAATAAGGATAAAGCGCAGGGGCGGTGCTTTTTAATGGTAAAAGACATCGCCGATGAACTTCAGATCGATTATTCCAGGCCAATGGACTACCAGGATTTGGAATTGGTATTTCAGAAGGTAAAAGCAGCGTATCCTGATATGTATCCGATTGTCCCAAGTGATGGTTCTATTATCAATCCGGTGTGGGATGTGGACATGCTGGGAGACGGTCTGGGGGTACTGGAAAACTGTCTGACAGACAGCACTGAGGTTGTGAATTTATATAATTGTGCTTCTTTTAAGAAATATTGTTCTTATATGTATCGTTGGGTACAACTGGGATATATGATGCCGGATGCCATAAATACCATTGAAAGCAGCAATGACCTGATCAGAAATGGCATTGGTTTCGGAACCTTTGCCCCTTATAAAGAAGGAATAGAATATGAAGAAAGCAGAAATAAAGGAAAGCAGATAGCTGCCATTGAGTTGGCCCAACCACATTCAACAACGGACATGGTAAGTTCCTGCTGGGTGATTTCGTCAAAAAGCAAAGAACCTCAGAAAGCAATGCAGGTGTTAAACCTGATGTACACCAATCCTGAGGTTGCCAATTTACTGGTGAATGGGACAGAAAATGAAAACTGGAGCTATGAAGATAAAACCAGAGATATCATTCGTTTTCCGGAAGGAGTAGGCCAATCCAATACAGATTACTCGGTGTACGGCTGGATATGGCCCAATGAACAGATCACGTCGATCTGGAGCGGACAGGACGCTGATTACTGGGATAAGCTGGACAGGTTTAATAAAAATGCAAAAGCATCGCCGGCCAAGGGTTTTATATGGAAACCAGAGAACGTACAGCGTGAAGCTGCCGCCTGCAGGGATATCGTTGATAAATACTATAATGGCCTTATTCTGGGCTGTCTGAATCCGGATGAAGCAATACCCAAGTTTAATGATGAGCTGGAGAAAGCCGGAATAAACACAATTATTAATGAAAAACAAAGGCAGCTTGATGTATGGCTGTCGAAACAGTAAAAAAAGAGAGTGAGGAATAAAAATGCCAAATCCAATATTACCTTTATGGGAGTACATACCTGATGGGGAGCCCAGAGTATTTGGCGACCGTGTTTACTTATACGGTTCGCATGATCGGGTCGGAGCAGATATGTTCTGCGATTACAGACTAAAGGTCTGGTCAGCTTCCGTGAACGACTTAAACCATTGGAAGTGTCATGGGGACAGCTTTCATACCCGCCCCGATCAGCTGCACCAGGCTGATACTGACTGGACAGATCACGAACTGTATGCACCGGATGTGGTGAAAAAGGGGGCTAAATACTATTTATTTGCATACATACTTTGGGCCAAAGGCTGTGTAGGAGTAAGTGATCACCCGGAAGGACCGTTTAAATTGGTCTCCAGATATCAATACGATGAGTCAACAGGCGGCGATGAAGGTATTTTTAATGATCCCGGTGTGTTAGTGGATGATGACGGAAGGGTTTATATCTATTACGGATACGAAAAGTCACATATGGGAGAAATCAACCCGGAAAACATGACGGAAATTCTGCCTGGGTCTTACCGGGAAAACCTGATTCCTGCAGGAGATGGAGAAACAGATTTCTTTGAAGCAAGTTCAATCCGGAAGGTAAATGGCCTGTATTATCTGATTTATTCCCCAAGAAAGGGAAACCGATTAGCTTATGCCGTATCCGAAAGCCCAAGAGGGCCTTTTGTGCGGAAAGGGACAATTATTGACAACGGGATCGATTATCCTGCCGGAAATAATCATGGATCCATATGCCAGATTAATGGGCAATGGTATGTCTTCTATCACAGGATGACAAACGGGACGCTTACGTCCAGAAGAGCCTGTGTGGAGAAAATCAATATTTTGCCTGACGGAACGATTCCACAGGTAGAAATGACTTCTCTTGGATTTGAAGAATCCCTGAATCCGTATGATATTGTCCCCGCTGATATCGCATGTGTCTTAAAAGGTGGATGCATGATTACTGATCAGGATTATTTCACCAGAATGGTAACCAATATCTATGTGAATTCAGTTATCGGATACAAATATTTTGATTTTGGAGAGGATTACACCAGCGGAAATATGACCTTTTCCGTAAAGGTAAAGGGCGCCGGATGCATGTGCAGTATCCATATTCTGCTGGACGATGACCAGAAGGGAAAAGAAATAGGCTGTTGTGAAATTGACAGACATGACGGTGTATATCAGGCGCCGGTTGAAAAGGTTACCGGCAGACATGCAGTCTATCTTGTGATCAGGCACAATTATGAAGGCTGGTTTAAGGAATGCTTTGATCAGCGGAATCTTTTTGATTTATTATCATTTGTATTTATAAAATGAGTGCTCCCGGACATTCTGTCAGGGAGGCATGTTGACTGACGGAAAAACGAAAGGGAAAGAAAAACATGGATTTGCTGGGTTTTGATTTGAATTTGGCGGATATGGATGAACGGTTTCCTATTCTGGTACAGTATGGAATTTATAACCGGGATCTTATGCCGTATAAATCAGATGATTTTAATCAGTTGATTTTTGTAATGGGCGGTACGGCAGAATATTGTTCAGACTCAGAGACCCATGACGTAAAGCCGGGAACGGTTTGTATCATTGGTAAAAGCACTCTTTATCATTTCAGGAATTGCAAACAGCTGAACCTATGTAAAATCATATACAAACATGGAATGCTGTCAATGGCGCCCCCGGATATCAGACAGACGGAAGGGGTTACCATACTAAAAAATATCAAAAAAGACAGTATGGTAAAACTGCAGTTATCTTTTCAGACTTTTAAATGTGCAAAGCATCTGATTAACGAAATGACCGATGCGTATGAGCAAAGCGATGTGGGAAGAAATACATTAGTCAATTCACTATTCTGGAGTCTGGTAGTGCTTTTGATGCGGGTCTATCAGTCTGGTAACGACATTTCCAGAGAAGAATTGGAGCTGACAGAGATTATAGGCTATATCCAGGAACACTATCAGGAAACCATTTCTATTAAAGAACTGGCAGAGCAAATGAATATGTCTCCCCGTAATTTTTCAAGAATTTTTCACAAAACCTGCGGTTTATCTCCGGTGAATTATATTATTAAACTGCGTATTGACCATGCATGTGAACTCCTTCAGAATTCCTCTCTTACTGTTTCCCAGGTGGCATATGCCTGCGGCTTTCAGGACAGTAATTATTTCACCAGACAGTTTAAGGGGATTTCCGGGTTTAGCCCCAGAGATTATCGCAGGAGTTTCCGTTGAACGGCTTCGGGCTGCTGCCGTGTATTTTACATTAAACGCTGCAAATGCACAGACCTGAACTGTTACAATTCCTCAATGTCATATATCAATACAAATAAAAGTATCTGTCATGTATACACGAATAAAAGTATCTTGAAAAATCTGTACAAAAACAATATAATTGCAGGATAGATATCTCATAAATTCTATTATAAGGGGGAAAGGATATGACAACAGTACAGGTTGATCCGGGTGTCTGCGGATTTACAACCAATGTAGAGGCAGTATCCGAAGATCAGGAAGAAGTAAAAATAACCGTGAAAACAGGATGTGAGAGCGTCCGTAAAATGATGGAGGAACTGGGAGATACCTTTGATGCCTTCGAACTTTGCCTTACAAGACCGGGACAAGGTCCGTTGTTTGAATTTGCAGGAGAGCATTTCCCGATTCATGCCGCCTGTCCTGTAATTGCAGGGATCATCAAATGTGCAGAAGTGGAATGCAAGCTGGCTCTGCCTAAGGATGCGCAGATAAAGTTTATTTGAGCATAACAGACTCTCCTTCCACCTCTGGAGTCCGTCCGGAATCCGGAAAAATATGCGGAGCGTATGCCCACCGGACAAGTAACATCAGGGGCCATTGCCTTCCGGCAATGGCCCCCTTTGAATTAGTTGTTTCTGTCAATAACAATCCGTTATTTATCTTCATTTCTACGTTTTTTTGCTGACAGTGCCAACGTCAGAATCGCTCCTGCAATTACAAACGCCCATCCTGCGATCGGAGCTGTATCACCAGTCCCGGGACCCTTACTCTCACCGAGAACACCTACTTCTGCCCCGCTGTCAGGCGCCGCAGCTTCACCAAGAACCGATATTTCAGGCTGAACAGGAGCATATGCTTCTCCCAGCACGGAAGTTGTAGGTTCCGGAGTCGTTCCGGGTGTCTGATCACCGGTGGTCTGATCTCCAGGTGTCGGATTGTCAGGAGTCGGGTTATCCGGAGGGGTAACAGGGTTGGCTGCAAAGTGTGCAGTATAAGCCGCTTCTACATTCATTCCGTCTATTTTAGCCGGCACAAATGCTGCATCCGTACTTACCACTTCTCCAGCTTCATTGGTCCAGTTTACAAAATGGTATCCATTATCCGCAGCCGCTTCAGAACCCTTAGCCACGCCGGTCACTGCATTTAAGGTTTCACCGGCATTGCTTACAGTACCATTTGCATCAGCATTATAGGTGATTGTGATTGTGTTTTCAGTATAATAAACGTATACAATATCACCTGTTTTTACTGTCTGCGGCAGCTTCGGGGAATCTGATTTCTGTGTATAGCCTGTGAAACTCTTGCTTTCTACTGATGTTACTTTGTAGTCATCAGCGTTTATCCAGATGCTTACGGTTTTATCTACAGTATCAAGTACTTCTCCGCCTTCTACCTGGTATACTACCTGATAGCTCAGGTTCTTTGTTGCTTCTTCATTCTTTTCGTAAAGGACATAGATCTTATCATTGTCTTTTACTGTCTGCGGCAGCTTCGGAGAATCTGATTTCTGCTTATAGCCCGTAAAGGCCTTGCTTTCTACTGTTTCTACTTCATAGTCGTCAGCATTCACCCAAATATTTACGGTCTTATCTACAGTATCCAGAACCTTTCCACCTTCTACCTGATACACCACCTGGTAGTGCAGTTCCTTCGTTTCTTCCTCATTCTTTTCATAAAGAACATAGATCTTATCATTATCTTTTACTGTCTGCGGCAACTTCGGAGAATCAGTTTTCTGCTTATAGCCCGTAAAGGTCTTGCTTTCTACTGTTTCTACTTCATAGTCATCAGCATTCACCCAAATATCTACGGTCTTATTTACTGTATCAAGCACTTCTCCGCCTTCTACCTGGTATACTACCTGATAGCTCAGCTTCTTTGTTGCCTCTTCATTCTTTTCGTAAAGGACATAGATCTTGTCATTTTCTTTTACTGTCTGCGGCAGCTTCGGAGAATCAGTTTTCTGTTTATAGCCCGTGAAGTTCTTGCTTTCTACTGTTTTTACTTCATAGTCATCAGCATTCACCCAAATATCTACGGTCTTATTTACAGTATCAAGTATCTTTCCGCCTTCTACCTGGTATACTACCTGATAGGTCAGGTTCTTCGTTTTGCTTTCATCCTTTTCATAAAGGACATAGATCTTGTCATTTTCTTTTACTGTCTGCGGCAGCTTCGGAGAATCAGTTTTCTGTTTATAGCCCGTAAAGGTTTTGTTTTCTACTGTTTCTACTTTATACTCATCAGCATTCACCCAAATATCTACGGTCTTATTTACTGTATCAAGCACTTCTCCGCCTTCTACCTGGTATACTACCTGATAGCTCAGCTTCTTCGTTGCCTCTTCATTCTTTTCGTAAAGAACATAGATCTTATCTTTCTCTTTTACTGTCTGTGGCAGCTTCGGAGAATCAGTTTTCTGTTTATAGCCCGCAAAGGTCTTGCTTTCTACTGATTCTACTTTATACTCATCAGCATTTACCCAAATATCTACAGTCTTATTTACTGTATCAAGGACCTTTCCACCTTCTACCTGGTATACTACCTGGTAGTGCAGTTCTTTCGTTTTGCTCCCATCCTTTTCATAAAGAACATAGATCTTATCTTTCTCTTTTACTGTCTGCGGCAGCTTCGGAGAATCCGCTTTCTGCTTATAGCCCGCGAAGCTCTTGCTTTCTACTGATTCTACTTTATACTCATCAGCATTCACCCAAATATCCACGGTCTTATTTACTGTATCAAGCACTTCTCCGCCCTCTACCTGGTATACTACCTGATAGCTCAGCTTCTTTGTTTCGTTTTTATTCTTCTCCCACTGCGCAAATAAAGCAACATTCTTGTACGGCATAAAAAACACATCTTCTGCCTTATACTTTACTTTTCCAGCCGCAGTTTCACTCCAGCCAAGGAAAGTATATCCATTCCTTACCGGAATATTGGAAGAAACAGTAACTTTACTCCCACCTTTGTACATACTGCCGGAGGGTACATTAGATACTCCCGATGCATTCCCATTATATGACAGCTGATAGTTCTTAAGCCTGTAATATAAAGCAAGTGTTAAAGAACCATCATTCAGAACCTTTCCGGCCCTGACCGTACCCTCAACCGAATAATCCACCTCATAGCCTTCATAATTTTTAGGTATTGCGAAAGCGGTGGCTCCCGGTTTACCAATCAGCGTCTTTTCTTCCTTCAGTTCGTATTTGCCTTCTGCAGTTTCAATAAAATGCCGTACATTATAGCTTGCTGCTTCATTTTTTGGCAGCCATTGGGCAGTAAAGGTAATCACCTTGTCTACCGCCAGTTTAGATATATTATCCGCCGTCAGTGTAACCAGTTCTTTTGCAGAATAAATCTTTCCTGTACTGTCGCCTTTCAATTTCCATCCTGCAAAAACATAATTATTTTTGGTAGGGACTTCTGTACTGACAAAAATTTTATTCCTACCATTTACCAACGCATAATTATCCTTATCGTAAAATGAGGAATTTCCGCCATTAGCATCGTAAAAAACACGATACTCAATCGGTACAGCCTTCAGATACACTGTTCTGTTCTTTTGATCTGTATTATTTGTGTAATGGAATTCGTGAGTACACCCTAAATCAATGGCCTGCTGCTTCCCTGAATAATTATTTTTATTGATATTGTCTATAATTTTAAAACCTGTTCCTTCAGAACTGAAGTGAGGTTCATATCCCGGCTGTGTTTTCGCATAAAAAACTGCAACCTTTCTTTCAGATAAATTATAATTGAATTTTACCACGGAGCCGGGATATATTTTTTCCAACCCATTTCCATTCCAATAATAAACATCAACACCTTCAGCCTGAACCAATGCAATTTCGTATGCGCTGTTTTTCCTTAAATGGCCTTCCACATCCAAATCCTGCTTAATATTACTGATGCTGATTTTATACTGATAGGCATATCCAGCATTACTTCTGGAAACAGCAATCTCCATTCCATCAATTTCAGTATTAGCCGTATTATTATTAGCCGGAATTTTTACATGGACTCCGTTAACCAAAAGGTACGTCAGACCATAATTTTTATCCGGGGTTCTGATCGTGCCGGTCCAGGTTCCATTATAATCGGCATTGTCATTTCCGATAAACGTTCCATTTTCACTGTTGGACGATAAACTTTTTGTGATTGTAAAAACATTCTTTTCAATGAAAGATACTGCTATAATTAAATCCTCTGTTACTTCAGCTACTGTATAGGTTCCGTCCTTTTGCGCCGTAGCCTTTTCTCCATTAATGGTTACTTCTTTAATTTCACAATCTTTATTTGGGACAGGGGTAAATGTATAGGATAACTTTGCTCCCTTATCCCCCGTAATTACCTTTTCCCCTTTAATGTAGCCTTTTTTATCATCATATACAAAGGAAATATTGTATTTCTGTTTTTCCAGCTCATAGTTCAGCTGAATCTCGGAATCCCCTAATTCCAACGCGGATTCCCCATCTACACTATAATAATAAATGCCTTCATAAATACCAACAAAAACAATCTCCGTATTGCCAATCGTTGCATTAATAAAAGAATAACCTTCATAATCAGGGGCATTATTGGCAATTGTTCCTAACGGAATCTGATTTACTGTAGATCCCGGCCCTTCCTCACCATTAAAATTATAAGTGACCTTTACCATTTCGTTTGTCGGAGCCTTCAGCATTCTAAACGTAATGATAGCCGTTTTAACCTCTTCCTGTATTGTCTCTTCCTCAACAGCGATCACTTCAATTGTAATATCAGATTCCGGCTTTACTGTGTAACAGCCATTATCAGGAGTAATTATATTTCCTTCTGTTTTTACTGTAAAAGACTCTCCCTCATCTGCTTCTACGAAAAAAGAAATTTCACTTCCTTTTTCCACAGCTACTGTTTCGTCTATTTCATTGCCGGAAGCATCTTGAATCAGTACATTGCCTTCTTTATGAAAACTCACGGTCCATGTACTGTTTTCACTTTCAACATTTTCTACCTGAGTTTCATCGGATACTGTTTCGGTACTTTCTTCAGATATAGTCTCAGTACTTTCTTCAAAGACTGCCTCGGTATTATCTTCATCCGTCTCAACAGCAGGGCTTTCCGTATTTTTATTTGCTTCCTGCACAGAATCATCTTTTGCCTCCGTACCTTCAGGCTGTGATGGATCTGCCTCTTTTTTCTCTGACCCCTCAGATATATTATCCTCTGTATTGTTCAGATTAGCTTCGTCTTCCTCTGATACTTCTATGGTTTCGACTGCCGCCTTTTCTCCCTCTGCAGCTGTAATTGTCAGCCCATCACTGCCAATCGTCGTTACAGTTAAAACGAATGCAAGCAGAAATGCCCATATTCTCTGAGTGCTCTTTGCCTTTTTCATATACTCGATCTCCTCTCTGTTTTGATCCTTCTAATATTTTCCTTACCTTTATCAGTCACTTTGTACCCCGCTTCCGGCGCTGCCGCCTGAACTGCGCTGTCCATCAACTTTATCAGCTCCAGAGAACTTCGGAAATATTTTGTAACTCCTCTATCTGTCCAGGTAATTGAACCCTGCCAGGTATCATTTTTCCTGTCGGTGATACGAATGATAAAGGAAGCTCCCTGACTAATTTTTTTTTTGCAGTTCTGTTCATCCTGCACCGTACTGCCTCCCGGATTCGAAACATACTGTTTTATGGTCCGCTTCAATAGCGTTACATCAGCTGCTTTTTTTCATGTGTTAACCTGATTATAAAACCATATGTGTTACACTAAGCGTTACATTGCAATAAAAATAGCTGGTTTCGTAACTTTTTTAAAAATTACAATACCAGCAGTCAAAACAAAAATATGCTATACAAAAAACCGTCCGGGCATTCATTCATACCCGGACGGCAACTTATCCTATAATCTATACCATAAAATCAAACAAGCTTAATTGCACCGCTTCCTCAACAGGCTTCTCTTTCTTCGCCTGCTCCCTCTGCGAAAACTTCTCGGGGATTTCCCCAAGAAACATGGAAGGTTCCCCGGAAAAGGTGAGTATTAATTCCTCCCTGGCCCGCGTCATGCCAACATAAAGAAGCCTTCTTTCCTCCTGCACATCACCCGAAGCCGTCCCCAGCTCCAGCGGTAACAACCCTTTTCGGATCCCATAAATAAACACGGCGGGAAATTCCAGCCCCTTTGAGCCATGCAGGGTCATAAGTGTAACGGCGTCCGCCGGGAACCTGCGGCTTCCGCTTCTCCTGATGTCACCCTCAGCGCCTAAGGAAAGTGTTTCCAGGAAATGCTCCATCTCAGGATATAGAACCGCAGCGT
Organism: Eisenbergiella massiliensis; assembly: GCF_003435485.1. Classification (NCBI taxonomy): domain Bacteria; kingdom Bacillati; phylum Bacillota; class Clostridia; order Lachnospirales; family Lachnospiraceae; genus Eisenbergiella; species Eisenbergiella massiliensis. The sequence goes on along the minus strand of NZ_QVLV01000001.1, from coordinate 292,871 downwards.
TCACAAGCTTCTCCATTTCGCCGCTTTCCTCCAGCTTTCTGTCCTTTATCCAGTTTTCCAGAAGCTTTTCCGTCCTGTCCTTATGTATTCTCCTTTTATATTTGGAAATAAGAAGCGTCAGCTGTTCCTCTGCCGTCTTTTCCTCCGGCGGCCAGAGAAGCCTGAGACACAACTGCCCCGCAGCCTCATCCTCCGGGTGAAGGACATATTGGAAAAAGTAAAGCGTACCCCGGACATTTTTTTCAAGCAGGAAATCCTCCCTGCCTGCAACCACGTAAGGGATGCCCTCCTGCCGAAGGCATTTTTCCAGAAGCTGCGCCTGTCTGTGCGTGCGGTAAAGCACTGCGATATCGGAAAAACTGCGCACCCTTCTTTGCTCACCGCTATGATTTTCCTCCACATCCAGCATATCTATTCCGCCAATCAGGCGGTTAATTTCCTTTGCCGTAAAAATAGCTTCTCCCATCTCCCCGGAGGCCTCCACCACACGGACCAGAGCGTCCTCCTTTGCCAAAGCATGCATCCTTCTTTTTTCCCCGTCATTATGAGAAATAAGGGACAACGCACTCTCCAGAACCGCCGGCGCGGATCGGTAGTTTTCCTCAAGCCTTACCGTATGTATCTGCGGATAGTCCGCCTCCAGCCTGGAAAAACAGCCGGCATCCGATCCACGGAAGCCATATATGGACTGATCCGGATCCCCGATTACAAAAAGCTCTCTGCCGTTCCGATTCCAGGCCTTAAGCAGCTCATACTGCACCGGGTTAATATCCTGGAATTCATCCACCAGCAGATACTGAAACTGCTTCTCTGCCTCTGCGCCTGGATTTTCCCGGAATAGCTGCAGCGTTTCCAGTAAAAGGTCATCGTAATCCAACACCTTCTCCCCGGCAAGCAGTTCCTGATAATAGGCGGCTGCCTCCGCAGTGACCTGCGCCCCGGATGCGTGGCTCCCTTCCTGCACCACTCGGCTTTCTTCCTGCACCGCCGGACTCTCTCCCTGCGCCGCGCTGCATTTCCTGTTGGAAATTTCCCGCAGGAACCGGGAAGGGGAAAGCTTCAAAGCGTACCTGGCGATGGCTTTTTCCGCCAGTTCCTCCTGCAGTCCTTCGTCCGCCACCATAAATTCCAGACCTGACGAAGTCAGGAACCGGCTGCAGATTCCATGAAAGGTACCGATATTCATTTCGCAGGCCGCCCTTTTCCCGCCGGACAGCCGTTCCAGACGGCTGCGCATTTCCTCCGCCGCCTTATTCGTAAAAGTCACCGCCGTAATGGAGGCAGCTGCAATCCCTCTTTCCTTCAGAAGATAGGATATCCGCGAGATCAATGTCTTTGTTTTACCCGAACCTGGACCTGCAATAACGGCAGTTACCCGATCCAGGGCGCGCACCGCCTCTTCCTGACCAAGATTTAGCTTCGCCTCCTCATACAATCCGGAACTATTTTCTTTTGCATTCCCTTCCCGGGAATTGCTTATTCCGGCGCCGTGTTCCTCATCATTTTTTTCTTCAGTAACAGACGTTCCCCCTTCAGGCCGGGCCGCTCTTAACACCTCCGTCTGTCTGTGGCTACGAATTTTTTCCGGAGAATCTTCGTTTCCCATGCCCTCTTCGATAAAAAAACTGAGCTGTCCCTCCAGACTGCTGATTTCCGAAGGTGTAAGAAGGCTGATAGTGCCGTATTCGCCGTCAAAGCCCGGCGTACGGTCAACCCGGCCTTCCCTCAGCCGTTTTATTCCCTCTGCAATCGGCGCCCCCGCAGCTGCCTTGATATCTTCCTCCGGAATGATACGGAGGATGTCGAATTCGGCCCCCAACTTTCCCAAAAGCTTCTCATATTGTTCCAGCACCTTTTTAGAGGAAGCCGATTTTCCGGTGGATGCGGCAATTACCTCCGGCAGGGGAACCAGGCTCTCAAAAGGCCTGGCCTGAGGTAATACAAATCCCTCCTCCCGGTCTGCCAGCTGTTCCACCCTGTGCAGCACGCCAATGGTCAGCTTCTTGCCGCACACCGGACATATATTTCCATAGGAAAGCGCCTCCGCCGGGCTGATACAGAGACTGCATTTCCTGTGGCCGTCAAAGTGGTATTTCCCTTCCTCCGGGAAAAATTCAATGGTTCCCTGAAGGCCGTTTCCTGTGGTTATGGCATCCGCAAACCCGGAGAAGGACAGCGGAATCTCAAAAAGATTGGCTTCCCGTCCAAGCTTTGCCGGGGAATGTGCATCCGAATTGGATATGAGCTGATAGGAATCCAGGGCGGAAATCCTCCAGTTCATGGGCGGATCAGAGGAAAGCCCGGTTTCCAGCGCATGGATATAGGGCGTCATATCCTCATAACAATCCTCAATGGCATCAAACCCGGAAAACGCACCGAACATGGAAAAATGCGGTGTCCAGATATGGGCGGGAACATATAAGGCCTCCGGAGAGGTTTCCAGCATGATTTCCAGCAAATCCCTGCAATCCAGCCCCAGAATCGGCCGGCCGTCGGAATGGATATTCCCGATCAGCTCCAACCTGCGGGCAAGCCTGTCCGCATCCTCCAGACCGGGCAAAAGCAGAAGGCTGTGAACCTTCCTCACCTTATCCTTTTTCTTATATATGGAACTGATTTCCCCGGTCACCACAAAACGCGGCCTGCGATCATCCGGAGCCGCTGCGTCATGGATCCGGTACTCATCCTTCAGCGTGTACAGACCATCCTCCGCCGGCTCCAGCTTTTCCTTCAGCTCCTCCCGCCATGCCGGATGGGTGAAATCGCCGGTCCCCACAATATCGATTCCCTTTTTCCTGGCCCATAAATCCAGGTATTCCGGCGTACAATCCCTGCTTGTAGCCCTGGAATAGCGCGAATGAATATGCAAATCCCCTATATACATAGTTTTTCCTCTTCTGAAAATTTCTGCATGCAGAACCAAAGCGTTAAAAATAAAAAACAACATAGGTTCCGAACCGTTATGAAAGCATCATAAAATATTATAGCTTTTCCTCTCCGCCTCCGCAAGGACACTCCTTCTCTCTGCCCATGAAATACCGCCATAATTCCAGCAGGATTACCATGGCAAGCGGCCCCTTGATAATTCCGGAAACACCGAACAGCTTCACGCCGGCATATACGGAAAGAAGCATAAAGATCGGATAAATCCCTGTTTTTTCGCCCATCAGCTTAGGCTCCAGGAATTCCCTCGCCCCCATGCATGCCACATAAACAACCACGCACAGCACTGCCGCGCCAATACGGCCGTTTACCAACTGCCAGAATGCCGTAGGCATCAGTACGATTCCGGTCCCGATAAAGGGCAGGGCATCCAGGATTCCGGCCAGTATGCCAAGCGTCAGCCCATGGCCGATCCTTCCCAGCCAAAGCCCCAGACAGCATATCACCATAATCACCAGAAGAATGACAGCCTGCGCTTTCAGGTACACCCCCACCAGGCGGATAATCCGCTCCGCAATGCCAAAAGCCTTTTCCACCGCCTCCGCGCCTTCTCCTCCGTCCTGCAGCCTTTCCACCATCCCGTCATAGTCCTTGCAGAGCAGAATCGAAGCAATGAAGCTGACTCCAAGAAATGCCGCGCAGGAAATTATTTTTTTCAGATACCACCAGGATTCCTTCACCATGTTCGGGACAAACTGTACCTGGAGGTTCTCTATAAATATGTCCACTTTTTCCAGGACCGCCTTCTCCACCTTAACTGCATCCACACCAAAATGCTCCTGGGCAAACAGACAGCAGTCCCCGAAAAAACACCTTATCTGCACACACATACTGTCCCAGTTATCCGCCAGTACCTTTGCCTGCCCAAAGCCGCCCTGCAATGCCGCCCAGACAATAACAGCCAGCAATGCGGCAGCGGCAGCCAGAATTCCCGCAAGCAGAATTTCCTTTTTTATATGTGTCTTCCCCTGCAGCCTGTTCAGCCATGGATTGCAGAGGTAAACAATACAGAAAGACAGCAGAAAGGGCGTAATGAGCGGAAATAAATAACGGAAGCCAAGAAATACTCCCAAACCGGCTCCCGCGGCAAAAATCAGTTTTTTCGGACCTTTTTCCAACAATTTCCCCATACCCATATCACCTGTTTTCCTCAAAATTTTCACGTGATTAGTATAAGGATTTCACTCAAATCTATCCTGCTTCAGAATCAATTTGAAGCTGCCAGTTTCAACCACCGGATTTTTTTACTTTTCCAGCCGCCTTAAGGCGCTTTCCGCCAGTCCCATGATGATAAAAAGAAACGGCGTACAGCATACCTGCTGATAACAGAAAAAATTAGATCCCGCATAGGCCAGGATACAAAGCATTCCCGCAAGAATCAGTGGACTTTTCCGTGATGCACGGTAAAAACGCGCCACTCCCATACAAAGCATGGCAATAAAAGCCAGAAGCCCTGCAATTCCAATGCAAATGAGCAAATTTAAAAATTCATTATGCGCATTGGTAAGGATATTGGGTTTCCAGTATTGATACAATTTATCCGCATACTCCGGTATACTGTAGCTATAGGGCATAAAACAGTCCGGCCCCACGCCGAAAAGCTTTTTCCCGAAGGGAAGGGCCGCAAACAGCCCGGCCGCAGTTTTCCATATGAACCCTCTGTCGCTTCCCCATTTATTATCAAACAGAAGATACTGGTTATTCAGGGTAATCCCAAACCATTCCTGCAAAAATCCGTTTGTATTAAAATAAATCAAAATAACCGCCAGCACAATTCCCGCCGCGGCCATGAAAATACAAACCAGGCGCAGCCGGCTTCCCCATTTTTTCCAGCTTTCTTTTAACCGTGCTTCACCCCTTTTTTCCTCCAGCTGCAGCAGCGCAATATAGCAGGCCGCAGCAACCAACAGAACCAGCCAGGAAATCCATCCTTGGGAAAGTGACATGGATAATGTCCCCAGCTCCAGCGCCTTATCCGCAAACCCCCATTGCAGTAAGCCAATCGCTTTAAAGGACGCGGCGCCCAAAATAATTACCTCAAGAAACCTCTCCATCTTATGGGGACTGCCGCAGGCCACGGCAAACAGCCCCAGAAACAGCAAAAACATGGACGAAAATGCACTGTCACTGTTCTGCGTTACCAGGGTCATGAAGCCCAATACGCAGTAAATCCCCGAAATCACCCTGATTTTCCTGCTCTCTGCGGCAAAAAAGATACAAAGCCCAACTGCAAAAACCGTACATACATAACTGGAATACCAGGTAGCCTGCCCAATCGTGGACAGAAACCATATATGGTAGGAGCTGTCAATCCCTTTATACATTCCCAACGGATCAATGAGGAATCTGTGCAGAATCCCCAACAGAAAAGTGATTCCTGATCCCAGAAAAAAGCCGCAGAAAATCAGTTTCCCGCCTATCCCCGTGGTCCATGAAAAACCCGGCCCTTGTGCCCCTTTTTTCCAGGGAAACAGACGGGAAATCAGAAAATAGGAGGTTCCCATAAGCAGCTGGGTACGCAGCCCCATATTCCAGCCTCCCACGCCTTCCCATGCCTCCGAAGGAAAATCACTCAGTAAATAGGAAACTGCCGAAGCCGCCATATACAGCAAGACTCCTGCATCCAACGCAGAAATCTCCCCTTTTACTACACGCAGCCTGCTTTTCCCCAGGTTCCACAATAGTACAAGCGTCGCCAGCACTGCTGCCGGAACGAGAATCATTGTTGATACCCCTGAAAAAAAGGAATACTTATAAGCGCCTATTTCATGGTATTTATCCCCAAAGTACAACGGAAATACCGCCAGCATAAGAAACATCCAGCAGCCGGTAAGAAATTGCGCAAAATCCCTGATATTAGCTATCACCCAGCCCGCATCCCTGCTTTCCCGCCCGCTGCCGCTGCCGTCACCGCCAGCCCCTATGTGGTCTTTGGACTCTGCTCCATCGCTTATATTTTGTCCCGTCAATTGTTTTTGATCCATGGAAGCTCCTCCAACTGAAAATCCATCCTTTTTCCGGTTGCCGGATGATAAAAACTTAAAGAAAAGGCACAGAGACATATATTCCCATACCCTTTTTCTGCGGAATACTCCCTGCTTTCTTCCGTCCCATACCTGGCATCTCCCAAAAGCGGCAGCCCGGCGTTGGCAAACTGAACACGTATCTGATGGTGACGTCCGGTGAGAAGCCGTATCCTGACAAGCGCCTGCCTGTCCTTTTTCTCTACCACCTCATACAATAGCTCCGCTCTCCTGGCGCCTTTTATATCTGCCTTCACCACTCTTGATGTATTTTGTCCGACATCCCGGAGAAGATAATCAACGAGTTTTATTTCTTTCCTCCGTATCTCATTCCGTTCCTCATCCAGACCCGGTTCCTGTACTGATTCTTGTATCTGATGTATCTGCTCTGTAGCTGTTCCATCTCTTTTCGTTCCGGTATAAACAAGGGCCATGTACCCCTTTTCCATAGAAGGTATTGCTTCTTTTCCCGGCTTTTGATTTCCGTTCTTTTTTTGTTTACCCGTCTGGTTTTTCCCGCCCTGCGGCGCTTCCCCATGAGCCGCCGCCTGCTGGCTGAGCTTAGCCGCAGCCTGGGGCGTTTTCGCAAAAACCAGGATGCCGGATACCGGCTGATCCAGCCGGTGAACCAGTCCCAGATAGGGATTCCTGCCTCCCAGATAATTTTTCAGTTCGCTGACCATGTCCGGTTCCCCGATCCTGCCGCTCTGCACCGCAAGCCCCGGCGGCTTGAAGCATACAAGTATATGTTGGTCTTCTGCCAGTATTTTTGATTTCAATTGGTGAGATTTCCTTTCCGATTGGTTTATGGGGAATATTATAGCACGGAAAAAAGGACATGGCAGCGTATCTTTGAAAGAAAATGTTTGTTCTTTAGTTTTAAAGACCTGAATAAAAAAATCTCATGCCAAATTTTGTCTTTGACATGAGATTTTACTTTTTTCTATTTACTTATAGTACTTTAATAAAGAGTATTTATTTCAGAACAACATGTACCATCACCCCTTCTTGGTTCTCTTTCTTCCCCATAATCAGGAAAATCAAAATCAAATCCTTTATGTACAAGAAATCCCATCTCCTCCAGGGTATGGTTAAAACCATTATACCATCCCAGATATCCATCTTCTTGTTTAAGAACGCTTACCTTACAAACACCAGCACAATCCCATTCACCTTCGCATTCCCCAAATACAGGATTATCAGGGTGGCGCTGCCAGCCAGTGATCCCATCCCGGGAACGCGCCATACCATTTGCTGCGCGCATGTCCGAATCACTGCCAAGATAAGTCATATAATACCAGTCATCCTGTTTCCATACATAGCAGGCAGATACCTTATACATTTCCCAATGGATATTTGGATCCGGCTTAAATACAGGATTGTTAGGATGTTTATTCCAATTAATCCCATCCTCACTTTCTGCATACCCAATAGCATCTGCCTCCGCTTTAGGTGTTGCTCCACCGGAATACCACATTTTATATTTATTTTCTTCTTCCTCCCAAATAACATGCGGACACCATATCATTTCGCGTTCCCATGGCTGCGTACATACCATTACCGGCTTTCCATACTTATGCCAGTGAATTCCATCTTCACTGGTAGCATAACCTATTACGCTCGTGGAATGGCGGCCACACCATTTGTGACCTGTATACCACATATGATAAATTCCGTCCTTATGTATTATGGTCGGCCTGCTTACCTCCGAGCATTCCCATTCAGATTCTTCATCATAGGTCAGAACCACCTTGGGAAGTGTCCAATTTCTCCCATCTGTGCTTTCCGCATATACAATGCATGTTACCGGTCTCCAGGAATACCACATTTTATAGATGCCATCTTCATAAATAACATAATTGTCAAAAACCGTACCCATGGCTCCGCCAAAAACCGGTTCATTTCCCACTCTTTCCCAACCGGCCATTACACCACACGGAATAGGCTTATACTGATTCGGATTATGCATAACTTCCTCCATTCTTTTTGTACCAATTTACCTCGATTAATACTTTGCTATGTTATCATGATAATAGTAATTTACACTTCCCAAACCTTCTCCAAAGCCCCTTTCATCTCTACCGGGTGCTCCTTCTTCCGGGAATCCCAGGTCAAAACCATCGTGCCATGCAATTCCAATTGCCTGCCCTTCTCTCATTCCCCCAGTATACCACATCTGATATCCATTCTTTTCTTTCACAATGCTGACCTTTCGTGTTCCAAGCCAATCCCAGTTTCCATCCTTTCCGGCGGAAATCGGATTACTTGGGTGTCTTTCCCAATCATGGATTCCATCCTTTGATCTGGCTAATCCTGCACCCGCAATCAAATCCCCATCCATTCCCAGATAAAACATATAATACCAACCATCCTCTTTTATTATATAAGGTGCCGATACCTTTCCCATTTCCCAATAATGTGTGCTATCCGGTGTGAAAATTGGATTCTTGGAAAATTTCTCCCACTTTACACCATCCAAACTTTCTGCATATCCTATTGCATCCGGTTCATGCTGTCTTCCTGCACAGTACCACATGCGGAACTTTTTATTTTCTTCATCCCACATGACATGTGGATGGGCAACCGCGATTTTTTCCCAGGCAGAAGAAGGCTCCATCACCGGGCTATTCCTTCGTCTCCATACGATACCATCTTCACTTATTGCATAACCGATACAGCTTTTTGGAGCATTAATTTCCGTAGGATACATCATACCTGTGTACCACATATGATACATTCCATCTTTTTTTAAAATCGTAGGTCTGCATACCTCATGTCCTTCCCAAACCGATCCCTTAACCGCAGTGAGAACTACCTGAACATTATCCCAACGTACTCCATCCTTGCTTTCCGTATATGCAATAACTCTTCCCTTTCTCCAGGAAAACCACATACGGTAAAATCCATTTTCCTTAATAACAAAAGGATCATTTACAGTTCCCATTCCCGGGCCGAGAACAGGCTTCGTGCCTATTACCTCCCATCCACCAGTACATCCCCGGGGCTTATATTTGTATCCGCAATAATCCATTACATCCTCCTCTGATCACATGTTTAATCTCTTAACAATGCAAATCTGTTATAATAATAGTTGAACTTTCCCTTTCTGCAAGGATTTTCGCCTCTCTCTGATACATATTTATTTCCTACATCAGGGAACAGGGAAAATCCCCGATGAAATGCCGTACCGATCTGTTCCCCACCCCCGTTAGAGGCATTGTACCATAACCGGAAGCCATTCTCCTCCTCAACAACGCTTACCTTACATATTCCTCCAAAATCCCATAAGTCATCATCTCCTGCAATTATCGGGTTGTCCGGATGCCTCTCCCAGAGTAGCCCATCCTTTGATCTGGCTAGGCCTACAGCAGATTTATAATCTCCATGGACCCCCATATAGAACATATAGTACCACCCATCCCATTTCATCACAAAGCAAGCCTCAACCTTGCTCATATCCCAGTAATTGTTCGGATCAGGCATAAAAACTGGATTTCCAGAATACCGTATCCAGTTGATTCCATCTGGACTTTCCGCATAACCGATTGCATCCGACTCATGCATATGTCCCGCGGAATACCACATTTTAAATATATTATCCTCATCATCCCAGAGCACATGAGGACACATAACACAGTAACGCTCCCAGTGTTCCTCTGGCACTAAAACAGGTTCTTCCCGACGCATCCAATTTACTCCATCTTCAGACACCGCATAGCCAATACAGCTTTTACTCATCTGATTCTCGCGCGCAAAAACCTGTCCTGTATACCACATATGATAAAGACCATCCTTAACAACAATCGTAGATCTGTTTACCTCATCTCCCTCCCATTCTGATCCTGGAATGGCAGTAAGCACCGCCCGTGGTAAATCCCAATGAATACCATCATCGCTTATAGTATGTGCAATCAGCCTTACATCCCTCCAGGAAAACCACATGCGGTATTTGTGCTCCTCTTTAATCACATGAATATCAAAGGTCGTGCCATATTCCGGACCTAAAACAGGATTTTCTATTGCCTTTACCCATCCGCCTGTTGTTCCAAGAGGAACCCATTTAACATTCTGCCCCATTTTTCCCTCTCTTCCTACCGACACCCTAAAAACAAGTCCCGGCACACAATTTTTTCATCCGGTATATCCCTTTCCCGGGCAGCTCCATCCTCCGGCCACAGCTGATATCCTTTATGTAAAGCTACACCTATCTCTTCCTTCACCTGTCCTTCTCCTTCGGATTGATTGCAGCCGTTATACCACATAAGAAATCCATCATCCGTTTTCAATACAAATGGCTTACAAACTCCCAAATAGTCCCAGCTGCCGTCTGTACCAGCAACTACCGGATTGTCTGGATGCCGTTCCCAACCCGTTATGCCATCTCTGGATCTGGCAATACCAATCGATGCCGTTCTGTCTGCACTGATTCCAAGATAAAACATATAAAAGTAATCCTGCTCACGAACAACACAGCATGCTTCTGTCTTCAGCGCCTCCCAGAATTTATTTTTGTCAGCCGTAAAAATAGGATTTTTATTATATTTGTTCCAGTGAATTCCATCTTCGCTTTCCGCATAGCCTATGCTATCGCATTCATATTGTTCCCCACCTGAATACCACATACGATAACTGTTTTTTTCCTCATCCCATATCACATGCGGACAGTACAGGCTGTTCTTTTCCCACGGTTCATCCGGATTCATAACCGATTCTCTTCGTACATCCCAATGAATACCATCATTACTTTCCGCATAACCCACAGCACTTGTTCCATAACAAAAATCTAAAGGACGCACCATTCCTATAAACCACATCCTGTACTTCCCGCCCCGGTAAAGCACACAAGGCCTGTTTACTTCATCTACAGCCCATGGGAGATTTATTTGTCTTGGCATTACCATCTGCGGAAGACTCCAGTCATAACCATCCGGACTATTCGCCACAGCAATTCCTTTAGCCGGTCTCCAGGAATACCACATTCGGTATCCTTCATTCTCCTTACGTACACAGCAGTCAAAGACAGTTCCTAATGCTCCTCCTATTACCGGAGAATCCTGTGATTTTATCCATCCACCTGCAGTACCACGTGGTATATACTTATATCTTCCCATAATCTCACCTGCTTTCCCGCCGATAATTTATAAATCAGCTTTTTACTGCTCCTATCATTACCCCTTGTACAAAATGTTTTTGAAAAAAGGGATAAATAACTGTAATCGGCAATGTTGTAATTACAATGGTTGAAAATTTCAATGCTTCAAAAAGATACTGCCTTTCAGCACCTGTACTGCCGCCAGTACTTGTGGTCGCCTGTTGGTTTGCCACAAGAATATCCCTCAGATACAGCTGAATGGGTTTTAATTCTCTGCTCTTTAAATAAATCATAGGATTAAAATATTCATTCCAGTGTCCGACCGCATAAAAAATAATCAATACTGAGATGATTGGCTTGGATACGGGAACAATAATCTTCCAAAGAATAGTAAAATCATTTGCCCCATCCAAGTGTGCTGACTCCGTCAATTCTTCAGGAAGAGACTCAAAAAAACTTCTTGCCACAATTAAATTATATGCACTAATAGCTGTTGGCACAATTAATGCCCAAGGCGTATCATATAAACCCAGTTTATTTACCACAATGTATGATGGGATAATCCCCCCGGATACAAACATGGTAACCGCAATAAATATTGAAATTTGATTACGCAGAAAAAACTTCCTAATCGAAAGTGCATATGCCGCCATTATAGTCAAAATCATATTAACAAGAGTTCCTACCACCGTATACCATATGGTATTGTAATATGCCATAAACACATCTTTCTGCTGAAGTAGTGTCTGATATGACGTTAATGAAAAATTTACCGGCCAGAGTATAACATCTCTTCTTATTACATTCAGTGGATTACTAAAAGAATTGGCTATAACATAAAGGAATGGATACAGCGTGATAAAAGCTGCGAGGATTATGATAATATAAATAAGAACAATACCAATAAGACCGCTTTCCTTAAGGCTTTTTTTACGTTTCATATCCAATCCTCCTAAAATAAAGATGTATCACTGAATCTCCTGCTCAAACCATTTGCAAGAATAATCAATACAAGACTGACGATACAGTTAAACAGCCCAATTGCTGTTCCATATGAAAAATCTGAATTCAGCAGGCCCACACGATAGACATAGGTGGAAATAACATCCGCTGTTTCATAGGTAGCTTCATTATACATAAGAATAATTTTTTCAAAACCGACACTCAGAAGCCAACCAATTCTCATAATTAGCAGTACAATAATAGTGGGGGCAATACAAGGTAAAGTAATGAAGAACATCTTCTTCCAACGTCCTGCCCCGTCAACAATGGCCGCTTCGTAAAGTTCCGGATTTACCCCTGAAATAGCCGCGAAATATATAATGGAATCCCATCCAAAATTCTGCCATATATTTGAGAAAACATACAGCCACCTGAAAATTTTCGCTTCTGAAAAGAAATTGATAGGATTTCCGCCCAGTGCCTGAATAGCTAGATTAACAATCCCATCCGTAGGAGATAGAAAAATTTTCATCATACCAACCACTACTACTACCGAAATAAAATGTGGCAGATAAGAAAAGGTCTGTACCGTCCTCTTCACCCAGTTTTTCTTTACTTCATTTAAGAGAAGCGCAAAAAGAATCGGAACCGGAAATCCCATAAGCAAGTCCATAAAACTTAATAGAAATGTGTTCCTTATTAAGCGGAAAGCATATGGACTTTCAAAAAACCTTTTAAAGTTTTCCAGTCCAATCCAACTGCTTCCAAGAATTCCCCGCCTAACATTATAGTCCTGGAATGCTACTATATTCCATACCATAGGTGCATAATGGAATATCAAAAAATATAGGACACAAGGAGCTACCATCAAAATAAGATATCTGTCTCTTTTAATTAACTTACCCACAGGAATTTTTTTTACTGTCTTATTTTTTGTCATACATTTCGCCTCACCCTGTTATCTATTGACATAGACAGGGAATACCGACCCATAGCTAAATTCTAGTTATTTTGCGGTATTCCCCGTGGTGCAGCACACAATGGTGCCGCAGCATTATCTACTTTCTGTCAGTTACTGCATCACTTCCTGTGTCCTGTCGTACCATGCCTGCTTTACAGCAACAACATCCTCGATTCCCATCTGTTTCAAAGTATCCACATAAGAATTCCATTCAGTTAAAGGTCTGTTTCCTGTAATAAATTTAACTACATTTTCTTTTACAAAGGTTTCAATATCCGGCCATTTCTCTGTATATATCTTATTTTCTTCTTCTGTACCGATTGCAATAGGGACTCTGTCCGACATAATATCCTTGAATTCATTATAAGCTTCATCAAAATATGAACCTACATACATGGCCTTGAAAGGTTCTCCGCTTTCATTTCCCACAAAGTTAGGCCACGCTCCTATTCCACGCATTACATCAATTGCGCTGCTGCCGCCGTTAGTAACCTTATCTGTAAATACCTTCTGTCCATTTTCTACAGTAAAGGTATCCCCTTCAAACCCCCAGTAACGCAATACGGCGGATTCTTCAGAAGCATATACCCAATCAAGCCATTGTACGGCCAGCTTCGGATTTTTGCAGTCAACAGTAACAGCATAATAGTCATGGAAGGACTGTCTCTTACTGATTGTCGGCTGATTATCTGCATATTTTTCATTTGTTAATGCAGGTATGAATACATAATGTCCGTCAGGATTTGTTTCTCTTACCAAATCATCCTTGCCAATTACGTTATCTGTTGATGATAATGTCTGTCCGCCAAGTCTGTCCTGAGAAATCAGGGAATCGGAATCTGAGCCATCGGTTGTAGTGCTTAAAAGCCCTTCCCCATACCACTGATTCAATGTGGTAAGACAATCCAAAAACTTTTCGTCCATCAGATCAAAGGCCACCACTCCATCATCTGACACTGACCAAATATCTGTATTATTAAACCCAAAGGCTTCCTTAAAGGTATACAAACCAAACATCTGATCATTCTGATAACCAAGAGGCACTTCATCCTTTTTACCATTTCCATTGGGATCCTGATCACGGAATGCAACAAGCACATCATGATATTCATCAATGGTGGAAGGCATAGCCAGCCCTAATTTATCCAGCCAATCCTGCCTGATAATATTCCACATAAGTACATAGTTGTTAATATCAAATTCCGCATGAGGCAGCCCATAGATATTTCCGTCCGGTGATGTCATCTGTGCTTCATAGATAGGCTGTTGCTGAAACAACTTCCATAGATTAGGTGTATCTGTTTCATTTATATATTCTTTTATATTTACCAATAAGCCCTGTGAGCTGTAATCTGCAAGTCCTGTTGTTCCGTTAGGGACTCTGATAATATCAGGAAGTTCACTGCCTGAAGCTAATCTAGTCTGTGCGACAGTATTATAGTCACCGCTGGCAACACATTCCCAGTTTACTTTAACACCTGTTATTTTTTCGATTTCATTTTCTACAGGAAGGCCATCGTCAGAATCATAGTATGCGGATGCATGCCAGTTCTGATAAGTTAAAATAGAAAGTGTTTCACTCCCCGGTTCACATAAAGGCAGTGAATATCCTCCTTGTGTTTCCTCTGATACTGATGCTTCCTCAGATATGACATTTTCAGTTCCGGATGCAGATTCCTGTTTAGTTTCAGCTGCAGGTTCCGAACCGGTTGCACCAGTCCCTGGCATACAGCCTGCTAAAGCACTTCCTGCCATTCCTGCTGCAAGTATAAATGCCAACAACTTCTTACCTCTCATAATTATCCTCCTTGCTTTCCTAAGTTTGGAAAATTCCTCTCCCATTTTTTTGGGTACCGTTAGTTTATTAAATTGTACATTCATAAATTGCCCTGACAGAAATTTATATATAGTAAAACACAATTACAATTGTTTATATGAGGTTTATTTTTGTACAAAATACTCATTTTATTTCTTCCACAAGCAATTTATTTATAACTATTATACAATTAGTTATACTTTTCCAAAATACACAAACGTTTTAATATGTATCAAAACGGTACTTCTTTTTAAAGGCATAAATTACTTACTTCACGCATTATTTCCATTTTATATTTCCTGTAATACTATTGAATTGTAGTAAATTCTGGACTATAATTGAAAAAAAAGATGGGATTGTACACTTATAAAATATGTATAAGTTTAAAATTCCTTTTTCCTTTTAGGTGTCTTTTAGTAACTTTTTGTATTATTAAGTATAGAAGAGGAGGGAAACAAATGGCGCCATGTCTGGCATATATGATAAATATCACTAATCCACTAATGTTTAACAGAACAGGTAAATTTGAGGCACTTTCTTCAAAGTGGACTCATAGTGTACAGACTACAGAGGATTACGAACTTATTGTCGAAACAAAGGGAAATCTCTATCTGCAATACCAGGATGTCAAATATACTGTTACCCCAGGACAATACCTGCTACTTCAGCCGCCATCTCCCAAGCCCAGTAATGAGAAAAGAATTAGGCGGGGTTATCGTGAGTCGGAATGCAGTTTTTACTGGCTTCATTTTTCATGCCAACGTGCTTTTCCTGTATCCGGACTGGTTCCCAATAAAATTGATGGAGGACGTAATGATATCCTCCTGCCAGTTCAAAAATCACTGCTTTATCCTGAAAGAGTCCTTCTTCTTATGAGGCAGTTACAGAATTGTGTCCGTTCCGGCTATGATACCCATTACACAGATTATATGACGACACTTATTATAAGTGAGATTTCCAATCAGCATGCGATCTCCTTAAGTGAAAAAGAAAAAGCTGCCTCTGAAAATATTCCGATTCAAAAGCAACTATACAACGACATTATTGATTTTATTAATTATTATATTAACGATAACCTGAAAGTAACAAACATTGCTGTTCATTTTGGTTATAATGAAAAGTACCTGTCACGCTATTTTAAAGAGGTATCCGGAATAAGCCTGAAGCAATATATACTTAATCAGAAAATAGAGAGGGCCAACTTTCTCTTAAGTGATACTAATATGACTGTTAGTGCAATAGCTGATTCTCTTGGCTTTTCAAATTATCACAATTTTATCCGAACATACAAAAATATAACATCCATGACTCCCTCGGAATACAGAAACACA
This sequence comes from Eisenbergiella massiliensis, assembly GCF_003435485.1. Lineage (NCBI taxonomy): Bacteria > Bacillati > Bacillota > Clostridia > Lachnospirales > Lachnospiraceae > Eisenbergiella > Eisenbergiella massiliensis. The sequence goes on along the minus strand of NZ_QVLV01000001.1, from coordinate 276,763 downwards.
TATGCCAAAAGAATTATTAATCATGATTGAAGAAAAACCTTTATTGCAGGTTTCAATACCCACAATAAAGGTTTCTTTAATTATCCTCCCTGAGAATCCAAAATATGATAGATCCCCTTTATAAACGCTTCCTTTCCTTTCGTATAAGCAACCCTGTCTTCCGGGAAATCCGACGCCAATTTTTTCTTTTAATCCTCATACTGTTTGGCAGCTTCCGCATGTTCATTCAGATAATCCCTGAAGCCAACCAGCTGAAAAAATTCCTTTTCATTTTTTTCGTAGCAATGGATATGCCTCAGAGACAGTCCCACGGCTTACACCTTAAACCGATACCCGACACCCCAAATTGTTTCAATATACTGCGGGTTTGCAGTATCCGCCTCAATTTTCTCCCGGATTTTCTTAATATGCACCGTCACGGTTGCGATATCCCCGATAGAATCCATGTCCCAGATCTCCCGGAACAGCTCCTCCTTGGTAAATACATGGTTGGGGTTTTCCGCCAGGAAGGTAAGCAGATCGAATTCCTTTGTGGTAAATGCCTTCTCTTCCCCATTGATATATACACGTCTTGCTGTTTTATCTATGCGTATTCCACGGATTTCCACGATATCATTGGTCTTCTGCTGGGAGCTGACCAGCCTTGTGTAGCGGGCAAGATGGGCCTTCACTCTTGCAACAAGCTCACTGGGGCTGAAGGGCTTTGTCATATAGTCATCGGCTCCCAGGCCCAGGCCCCTGATTTTATCAATATCATCCTTCTTTGCGGATACCATGAGAATCGGTATGTTTTTTTCATCTCTTATCCGGCGGCAGATTTCAAAGCCGTCCATACCCGGAAGCATCAAATCCAGTATGATTAAATCATATTCTGAGGTCATGGCACGTTCCAGCCCCTTGTCTCCCTCATGTTCTATCTCCACCTGAAAGCCTGACAGCTCCAGATAATCCTTCTCCAAATCTGCAATTGCTTCTTCGTCTTCAATAATTAATATCTTATTCATTTTCCTCTGCCTCCCTGTATTTTCTGATTACAAAATGCAAACAGGTTCCTTCTCCTTCCTTACTGGTCGCCCAGATGTAACCGCCATGGTCCTCAATAATTTTCTTTACAATAGAAAGGCCGATACCGCTGCCGCCCATGGCGGAATTCCTGGAAGCATCCGTCCTGTAAAACCGTTCAAAAATACTTCCCAGATCCTTGGCAGCAATGCCTTTACCATTATCATCTATTTCCACCCGGATGGAGTCCACCTCATCCAGTATCCGTATGTTGATGATTCCCTTTGGCTTGTCGATATACTTGATGCTGTTTCCGATAATGTTGTTGATTACCTTCTTCAGCTGCTCCGGATCCGCAATAATCCGGGTGTCGGGATCCACCAGATTCGAATAATTCAGCTCTATATCCTTGGATTCCAGATCAAGCCCCACATCCTCCACACAATCCTGGAAAAATTCCGCCACATTGATGCGGTGAAAATTATAAGGGATTCTGTTGCTGTCTATACCCGAATAATAGGTCAGCTCATTAATCAGGCGGTTCATGTCATTGGCCTTGTTGTAGATAGTCTTAATGTAACGTTCCATCTTCTCAGGCGTATCCGCCACGCCATCCATTATTCCTTCCACATACCCCTTAATGGCCGTTATGGGCGTTTTCAGATCATGGGAAATATTGCTCACCAGCTCCCTGTTCTGCCGCTCATTCTGTATTTTTTCCTCGGTGGATTCCTTCAGCCGAAGCCGCATGTCCTCATAATTGCGGTACAGCTCGCCAATTTCATTGGTATCCTCCGATGTAAGGATATATTCGAAATTTCCTTCCGCAATATTCTGCATGGCCACGTTCAGCCTGTTAATAGGGGCAAAAACACTCTTATAAATCCACTGGGTAAGAACAACGCTTGTTACAATCAGAATAATTACAATCGCAAAGAACATATAGATAAGCAGTGTCTTGGAAATAACGCTGTTTACCCTGGTTATAATGAATACGCTGCCGTCTGAGCCATCGGAAAAGCGGAAATCAATCTGCTTTACCAGCTTTTGCATATCATTATAATAAAAACCGGAATTGGAATCCCTGCTTTCAAAACCATAAGCGGGAAGCCGGCTGAAAATTTTCTGTGTCGCAGTCTCATTGCCGGAATAATAAACCGTATTGTCCTTCCTCACCAGAATATAGGAAGACTTCTTGAAAGCATCCTCATTCACAGCCGCCAGAAAATCCTTATCCTCAAGCCTTGCAGGCTCCTCTTCGGCCGTTTCCTCCAGACTGTAAAAAATATCATCGGTTATTCCGCTGAAGGATGCGAGTGAATCGGACATGGTGCTGTAGTCCGTCGTCTCAAAACCGTATCTCAAATCGGAATTATGCACCATCACAGCGCCGATCGCCACAAAGGCAATCGCAGAAAGCACAAGGGGCAGCAGAATAACCGTTAAAAAGGTTATCACCAGCTTTGTCCTGAACTTCATTTCATATTTCACATCCTTCCCTGAGTATCCATTGTTATTCTACCATAAAAAGAAAACCTAATTATAAAAACGAAAAAATAAATTTCTAAAAAAATTATAAACATGTTGACAGAATTGAAAAGCTTTGCTATAGTAACAGTAACGATTATCGTTTTTAACAGAAAGGAGGCAGAAAATGACGCTGAAATACAGCCGTCAACGGGAAGCCATCAAAGATTTCCTGATGACAAGGAATGACCATCCGACGGCAGATGTAGTTTACAGCAATGTGAGAACAGAATTTCCCAACATCAGTCTTGGTACTGTTTACAGAAATCTTACGCTGTTGGCAGATCTTGGAGAAATAGCAAGATTACGCGTCGGCGACGGTGTGGATCATTTTGATGCAGACACCAGTCCTCATTATCATTTTGTCTGCAGCGACTGCGGAAGTGTAATTGATTTGGAAATGGATAGCATTGACAGCATCAATCAAACGGCCGCCAGAAATTTTGACGGACAGATAGCCGGCCATATCACTTATTTTTACGGCCTTTGTCCCCATTGTAAAGAGAAGAAGCTGAAAGCCCTTTCTTAAAAACCAGCCATCCGCAACTCCCGGTTTCCGGAGCAGTTGTAATAAAAAATATATTAAAATTAAAAGGAGAAAAAAATTATGAAATTCGTATGTCAGGTATGTGGTTATGTTTATGAAGGCGAAAAAGCACCGGAGAAATGCCCCGTTTGCGGAGCTCCCGCAGAGAAATTCACCGCACAGAGCGGAACAATGGAATGGGCTGCTGAGCACGTTGTAGGTGTTGCTCAGGGTGCAAGCGAAGATATCATGGAAGACCTGAGAGCTAACTTCGCAGGAGAATGCTCTGAAGTAGGTATGTACCTTGCAATGGCAAGAGTTGCCCACAGAGAAGGCTATCCTGAAATCGGCCTTTACTGGGAAAAAGCTGCTTATGAAGAAGCAGAGCATGCTGCAAAATTCGCAGAGCTGCTTGGCGAAGTAGTAACTGATTCCACAAAGAAGAACCTGGAAATGAGAGTAGAAGCAGAAAACGGCGCAACCGCTGGTAAATTCGACCTGGCTAAGCGCGCAAAGGCTGCCAACCTTGACGCTATCCATGACACTGTTCATGAAATGGCAAGAGACGAAGCTCGCCACGGCAAGGCATTCCAGGGCTTACTGGAGAGATACTTCGGCAAATAATATTGGGAACTCCTCCAAGAGATCTATATAAATTCACACAGAAGGCATCCCGGATTCCAATGGAATCCGGGATGTTTTTTCATAGGAAATCTCATAAATAAAAGAGACCAAGACTAAAATATCACTCAGGCCACCGTGCCCGCCGCCCTGGTGAATAAAATCACCAATAAAAAGAAAAAGGATTCCGGGACGGCATCAGTAGCGCTTCCTATACCGAACACGGCGCAATGAAATCTTGCTTACATTCACCACAAACAACCGGATTTCCTACACCCCTAAAAAATGGTGATATGGTATATCCTGTCACATTCCGCGTTGCTTGAGTTTTTTGTATTGTAAATGAAACGTATGAAAAAACAAGCCTGAATTCATCAGGAGCAGGCAGCCCCGCTCTCTTCCATAACCACCTTCAGGCGCCGGATATAATATCTGTAATTCTCCAGCGTGGAATCCGGCGTCGCCTGATGATCGCAGCCCGGCACATAGCCGCCGCTGCGGATCACAGGGAGAATCCGCTCGAATTCCCTGTCTATTGCATCCTTCCCCTGTTCAATCACAAGCTTGTTAAAGCCCCCGATAAATTTCAGCCCGGGATAAAGCTCCCTGACCTTAACAATATCCATTCCCGCATTCACATCCATGGGAAGGAAGCCGTCCACGCCCGCAGCAATAAACTGCGGAATCAGCCTGTTAAAATCACCATCCGTATCCACAAAAATATTTTTCACACCCTTTTCCTTCAGAAAAGGGAACAGCTGTCTGTAATAGTCCGCCACAAATTCCTCAAAGGTATCCGGCGAAATCATCGGCCCGTTGCAGCCGCTCAAATCCTCCTCAAAAAGCATGACCTCCGGCTGGATAATATCAAATATTTTCCCATGCTTTTCCCGGAAGACCTCCACCGCAAACCGGTTCATATCATGGATTACCTCAGGCATGTCGTAAAAGGCATACATCTGCCCCTCGATTCCCAGCAGCGTACGGGGCAGCCAGAAGAAGCCCTGCGCCCTGAAGCGCAGTGAAAAATCGCCTCTTTTGTGGGCCTGCGCATATTTCCCATAAACCTTCCCGATATTTTCATCGGTACAATACAGCTCCAGATGCTCCCTTACCTTATCCTTCAGCGTATACCAGTCCTTTTCCTCCTCCACCGGCGCCTTCAGTTCCTCCACAAGATTGCTGTTTTTATGGTACTTTCTTATCCAGCCATCGGTATCCTGCCTGACGACATAAGTTAAGGTTTCGTCCAGGACCGTCGTATCAAAGCATGCAAAGGGGATACGGAAGGCCATGCGCTTCACTCCGTCAAACCCCAGGTATTTTTCATATTCATACACCGGCTCCGTCATTTCATCGCTCAGATATCTCTCCATGTAGCTTCCGGCCTGCGGATACAGCCGGCTGGCCGCAAATTTTTCAGGCAGTCCCTGCTTACACCAGTTATTCACCGTCTTGTCCCATGGAAAAAAGGTTTCCAGTACCGATCCTCTTTCCGTCCTTTTTTCAAAGCCCAGTGTCATTAAAAGTCTTTCCGATTCCGTCATTTCCACTACCTCCGCGCACTCCGGCGCACAATAAATTCAAGAGGGAAAGGGACGCGCCGCCCTCAGCCTTCCCGCGTTTTGTCCATTGTAGCATGCGGAGGACAAAACCGCTTGTAAACAGCGGTGCTTTTTGTGTAAAATACGGACTTTTCTCTTGCTATGCCTTTCCCCGCCGTTTATAATCTGAGTATGAAAACACAGGAATATTTAATTCACAGCAGCTACATAACCGCCCGTACCTCCCTTCCGCTGTATACCGAAGAATACCGTTATACCGCGCATTTATCGGAAGCCGCGCATTCCCATGAATTTCTGGAAGTAGGCATTATTCTGTCCGGGAGGATGATGCATAAAACGGAGAGGGGAAACAGGCTTCTTACGGAGGGATGTGTATATTTCATACCTGACGGACATTCCCATGCCCTGGAGCCTGAGCCCGGGCTTATTGTACGCAATCTCTATCTTCTCCCCAAAATATTCCTGTCAGATGCCTCCGAGGAAAGCACCCCTGTCATGCTTCAGGATTTTCTTCTTTACTTTACCGATCCCGGCCTGCGCCAGACAGCCGAAATCCGGCTGCCCCAGGATCAGCTGACGGCTGTCAGGTCACTTTTGGAGGCCTGCGACACGCCGCCCTGCTGTGATCTGCTTTCCGACGCCTTCCGCTATCACTGTCTTATGAACGTGCTGCTGCTTCTGTGCGATAGCTTCGGCCGGGCCTGCCCGGAATGTCTCGTACGCAGGGACGCCCGTATTTACCGTATTCTACGGCTCATCCGGGAAAATCTTTCCCTTTCCACAGGGGATCTGCTGCGCACCATCTCCGCTGAGCTTTTCTTAAACCCGCAGTACATCAACCGGCTCATAAAAAAAGAGCTGCACACAACTCTCTCCGCCCTGATATTGGATACCAGGATTGAAAAGAGCTGTGAGCTGCTCCTTAAGGGTCATACGATAACGGAAACCGCCGCCGCTCTGGCCTTCTACGATCACTCCCATTTTCATAAGGCTTTCGTCCGCAGGCTGGGAATGACGCCGTCAGAGTACCAGAAAAAAAACTTTACAGGCCTTTGAAATATCTTCCGTAGGCATCGGCCGCCATGATTGCCGCATAAACCTTTTCCGGAGTCACTTCAAAGGGCATATTATGAAGCGTATCTGTTTCCGCGCAGGCCGCTTCCGCCACTGCCATGATTTTTTCCTTCGTCACTTCTTCAATTCCCAGCTCCTTCAGGGTTACCGGAAGGCCTACCTCGATGCAAAAGCCGATAATATCCTCCAGCTCATCCGCAGATACATCCTCCAGTACCAGCTGGGTAATTGTTCCGAAGGCTACCTTTTCACCATGATACATATGGTGGCATTCCTCCAGAACCGTAAAGCCGTTATGTATGGCATGCGCTCCTGCCAGTCCGCCGCTTTCAAAGCCGATTCCGGAAAGCAGGGTATTGGCCTCGATTACCTTTTCCACTGCAACCGTGCAGGCGCCTGCCTCCAGAGCCACCTTGGCCTTAACTCCTTCCTCCATCAGCGTATCGAAGCACAGCTTTGCCAGCGCATGGGCTGCCAGGGTTCCGCGTCCGCCCGCACAGGTAAGCGCATCCTTCGCCTGTACGGCACGCGCCTCAAAATAAGTAGCAAGAGCGTCGCCCATACCGGCAACGGTCAGTCTTGCCGGGGATTTCGCGATAACCTCCGTATCCATCAGAACCATATTAGGATTGGCCGGAAGGAACAGATACTCCTCAAAAACGCCGTTTTCCGTATAGATAACGGAAAGCGCGCTGCAGGGCGCATCCGTGGAAGCAATAGTCGGGCAGATGATAACCGGCGTACGCCTGTAATAGGCCACTGCCTTGGAGGTATCCAGAATCTTTCCTCCGCCGATGCCGATGACCATATCGCAGCCTTCCTTTTCCATCACTTCGATCAAACGGTTGATTTCCGTTTTACAGCATTCGCCGTTAAAATAATCGAATATCGTGCTACAGCCTGTGCCGGAGAAGCTTTCCTCCACCATGCTGCCGATTCTTTTATAGCCTGATGCACTGATAAGGATCAGCGCCTTCTTTCCATACCCCTCCGCATATTTTCCCAGCCTGGAGAGTTCACCCGCTCCCTGAACATATTTGCTGGGGCTGTTTAAAATGTTTGCCATAATACTTACCTCCTGTCGGTTGTCTGTAATTTTTTCCGCGGCAGCTGCCAAAGCCAGGCTTGTTTGCCCCGGCGGCAGTTTGTTATAAAATTAACATGCCACAGGATCATTGTATAATTGCCAGGGAAGGAAGTCAAATTAAATTTCCTTAAAAAACAGATAAAATTTCAGTCATCCGGACTGTCATCAAATCTCTCATATGCCAGTGCCCGCTACGGCTCTGTAAAGGACCTCCTTCGATATTTGCTTGGAGACATCCCTTCCTGCCTGCGAAACAACTTCGCAAAATAATTATAATCAGGAATCCCCACCTGTGCCGCAATTTCCGCAATGCTGCAATCCGACTGCAGCAGCAGCTGTTTTGCCTTATCCAGCCGTTTCTTCTGTACCAGCTTCCCCGGCGCAATGCCGAAGTACTCCTTACTGCAGTGATACAGTGTGGTTTTCCCCACATCCAGCTCCTGAGCCAGACTTGGCAGACACAAATCTCCGTCCAGATGCCGCTCGATATACTGCTCCAGCCGCGAGGACAGCTCCTCCTGCTGTAGACGGATGGTCTGATCCATCCAGATGTAGGAGGCACACGCCTGCAGAATATAGGCATAAGACTCAATTTCCTTATCTGAGACACTTTTCATTTTTAAGAATACACTTTTCAGGTAATCAATTTCCATCTGCTCCTTCAGGAGACTTTGCTTTAACTGCCACCACTGTTTTTCACTATCATTATATGTGCGCATTTGGCCAAGCATCAGATAGCCAATTACCTGATCCTGACCGAAAACCGGGGCAATTACCTCCGTAAGCCCGGCATGGCAGCGGTAAATCAGAAGCTTACGCTGCTGCTTTGCCTGCGCAAAGGCGGCGGCGTCACATAGCCTGCAGGAATTCAGGCCGGCTTGCGTGGATCGGATCAGACGGCAAAAGCCGCTGTGACCCACAGGATAAGCACAAATCTCCGAAAAATGCAGATCATAAATTCCCACACGCATTCCGGTAATGGTATGGTAATGACGAAGCAGAACCATCAGCTTCTCCTTATCAAACTGAACCTTCATCCCAATCTCCCCCTCTTCCTACAATAGATACTCCACTCCCTGTAATAATACAAAAGGACTAATAATTAGTAATATTAATCCATATACGAATAATTTTACTAATTATAGTCTGTTTTATACTATAAGCCAAGCCTGTTTCCGGGTAAAATATAAATAGAAAATAACAGCGGCAAAAGCCCAGATGATGTATGGACTATAACACACAGCATAAATTAAAAAGAATTCCCACATTCTTCCGGGAATCTGTTATGGGCTGCAGCCAGGAGCGGATAAGGAGGATTCTATATGACCAGAAGGCAGGCCGTAATCGAAGCGCTGCAGCACCATGAGCATGATACAATACCCTTCCACATGGATTTTACAAAACAGGCTCTGGACCAGTTGATAGCGTACACCGGAGATGAGCAAATTGAAGAAAAAATCGGCGGCTATATCAATATTATCCAGTATTGGGGATGGCCCACGCAGCTGCCCGACAAGCCGGGCTATTTCCGCGATGAATTCGGCGTTGTCTGGAACCGCAACGGCGCGGACAAAGACATCGGCATCGTGGAATCGCCACAAATAGAAGACCTCGAGGACTATCACTACGAATTCCCCGCCTTTGATGAGAAAAGGCTCCGCAGTGAATATGAGTCCCTCATTGCCAATAACGGTGACCGTTTTACGGTAGCCGGATTCGGCTTCTGTATGTTCGAGCGTGCCTGGAGCCTGATGGGAATGGAAAATGTACTGATGAACATGCTGCTTTGCCCGGATGAGCTGGATGCACTTTTTGACCGCATTTGTGACTACTACCTCCCCATGATCGATCTGGCACTGGAATACGGTGTTGACGCCGTCTATTTCGGAGACGACTGGGGACAGCAGAGAGGGCTTATTATGGGTCCTGACCATTGGCGTCATTTTCTGAAGCCCCGAATGGCAAGGCTTTATGCCAGGGTAAAGGAAAAGGGAAAATACGTCATTCAGCACTCCTGCGGCGACTGCCATGAAATTTTCCCTGATTTAATCGAAATCGGACTGGACTGTTATCAGACCTTTCAGCCGGAAATCTATGATATTGCGGAAATGAAACGGCTCTATGGCAAGGATCTTACCTTCTGGGGCGGAATATCCACCCAACAATGCCTGCCTTATGCCACACCGGACGGGGTCTGCGATGAAATCCGCCGGGTTTCCAGCATCCTGCGCAGGGGCGGCGGCTATATACTGGCTCCCACACACGCTTTATCCTTCGATGTACCGCCTGAGAACATCCTGAAAATGGCGGAGGTGTTCCATCATCAGGACAAATACCTTTCCCGCTGAAACCATCCGGGAATAATATCCTTTCCGCTCCATCCTTCCGCAAGCAGCCTAAAAAAGAGCTGTGCGCACCATGCCCGTGCGTCAGCTCTTTTTACCACAGCAGCTTTTTACCGCCGCTGTCATCGCTAATTCATTTCACTGTTATATATTTCCGCTCAGCTGCTCTAATCCTTCGCAGTTACTTTTTCCCCATACTGCTTTCCCGGGCGATAATGATTTCCCGGTGCTACTGATTTCCCGGTGTTCTTGCTTATACCAGGGATTTATTCAGATAAGCCTCCTGCTCCGCAGTCAGCGTATCGATTTCCTTGCCCATAAAACGCAGCTTTCTCGCTGCAACATCCTCATCAATTTCTACCGGCACATCGATGAGCATCTCTGTCATTTCACGGCCATGCTCCACCAGATATTTCGCGGAAAGCGCCTGAATGGCAAAGCTCATATCCATGATTTCCGCCGGATGTCCGTCTCCTGCTGCCAGGTTAACAAGACGGCCCTCAGCCAGAACGAAAATCCACTGGCCGGTAGGCAGCTTATAGCCCATGATATTTTTACGCATTTCCTTTGTCTCCACAGCGATTTTACGAAGGCCCGCCATGTCGATTTCGCAGTCAAAATGTCCGGCATTGCACAGAATAGCGCCTTCCTTCATCACAGCAAAATCCTCTTCATCAATTACCTTGTCACAGCCAGTTACCGTCACAAAGAAATCGCCGATTTTGGCAGCTTCCTTCATGGGCATTACCTCAAAGCCGTCCATTACCGCTTCGATAGCCCTCACCGGATTGATTTCCGTTACAATCACCTTGGCGCCCAGGCCCTTTGCCCTCATGGCAACACCCTTGCCGCACCAGCCATAACCGGCTACAACAACATTCTTTCCGGCTACAATCAGGTTGGTGGTACGCATCACGCCATCCCATACGGACTGGCCCGTACCATACCTGTTATCAAAAAAGTGCTTGCACTGCGCATTGTTGACACGGATCATAGGGAACTTCAAGTCCCCGGCCCTGTTCATGGCCTCCAGGCGGATAATGCCTGTGGTGGTTTCTTCGCAGCCGCCCAGGATATTGGGGATCAGCTCCTGCATTTCCGTATGAACCATATGCACCAGATCCCCGCCGTCATCAATGATGATATTGGGACCTGCGGACAGTACTGCACGGATATGTGCATTGTATTCTTCTTCCGTTGCTCCATACCAGGCATGAACCTCCAGCCCGGCCTTAACCAGCGCCGCCGCCACATCATCCTGTGTGGAAAGAGGATTTGATCCGGTTACATACATTTCAGCGCCGCCTGCCGCCAGCACCTTACACAAATATGCGGTTTTCGCCTCAAGATGGACGGAAAGGGTCACTTTTTTCCCGGCAAACGGTTTGCTCTGGCTGAATTCCTCTTCCAGCATCCGAAGCAGATCACAGTTTCTTCTGACCCATTCGATCTTCTGCTCGCCGGATTCGGCCAGGTTAATGTCTCTGATTTCGCTACTCATATTAGTTCCTCCTAAAATTTGCAGTTTCCGTCCCCGCCCAGGGAACGGCATACATTACATTCACCAGCCGAATTTTTATTATAGTGATGGTCGTCTGTCCTGTCATCACTGGAGTATTCCGTTCTTATGGTAGCAAAGATACTGTAAAAATGCAAGACCGTGCCCTGGTTTTTCCTCCTGATTTGACCTATATTGTTACGGTTTACGCTACACTTATGGCCGGGACCTGTTCGTCCCGGATTTTGTTTTGTTATGTCACGGATTTTATCCCTCTTTTTACGCCGTCACCTCCGTTTTCCGCCCGCTTCCCATTCCTCACGCAGCATACGGTATTCCACCCGATCCCTCATTTTCCCATGCATCCAGACTTTTTTCTTCATATCCGCTTCCTTTACCAGTCCGCACTTTTTCATCACCTTTTCGGAACCTTTATTTTCTGGGTCACAGCCGGTAGTCAGCCGGAATACCCTATTCTCCTCAAATGCGAAACGCAGCACCTCCGCAAACGCCTCTGACATATATCCCCTGCCCCAGAACCTTTTCCTGCTGAAATACCCGGCGTGAACCAGCTTTCCCACCGGTGTCTCCTCCGTAACCGTATAGCCGATCTCCCCTATCAGCTCTCCCGTTCCCTTCTCCTCCATTCGCAGGAAATACTCCCTCCTGGGCTGTGCCGTCACCGCCCTGACCGAGTTTTCCAAATCCCGTCGGGATTCTTCCAGGCTGTGAGTCATAATGTCCGGCAGATAATACATCACCTCCGGATCAGACAGCATTTCATGATGGCTTTCCAGATCCTCCAGCCTGTGATCCCTGAGAATCATACGCGCGGTTTCCAGCCGGATCGCTCCCGGCACCGCATTCTGTGTCTCCTTTATAAAATCAGTCATATCTCATCCCTTCCCGGTTATTCTCAAATACTTTTTCTCAGCTTTTTCAAAGTATATTTCAGAAACCACCGTTCTCCTTCCCGCCGTTCTCAGGCAGCTTCCTCGCAAAAACAGTATCCATACAATGCTTATGCCCAATCCCGCCGCTTCGGCAGTCAAAAACTGTCTCCCTGCATTCCTCAAGCAGCCAGTCCCTGTAATAGGTAAAAAGCTCTCCGGACACCCAGTTTTCCCCGCCGTCCGAATCAGGCGGCACGGGAATAAACGGTTTTTCCACGAACACATTAATTGCATGCATGCCGCCAGGCGCAGTATGAGCAATATAATTCTCCATGATTTCCCTGCGCAGCTCTGGCAGGATATGATGGAAAACCCCGGAGCTGTATATTACGTCAAACTCCTCATCCAGCCGGTAATCATGCAGATCCGCCCTGAAAAAATTAACCTCCACCTGATGGATATCTGCCAGCCGCTTCGCCTTCTCAATTCCGGACTCCGTCACATCAAATGCTGTTACCTGATATCCGTTTCTTGCAAAAAAGACTGCGTCTTTCCCTTCCCCGCAGCCCACCTCAAGCAGCCGCAGCGGCCTGGTGGGATAGCATCTGCGCAAAAGCTCCAGACACATTTCTCCGGGCATAGTTCCCCAATAATATTCCTCAATTTTATAACGCTCTTCATAAGGCGTTACCGCTTTCTTTTTCGGGATATATCCCATCAGCGTGTCGATATCCGTCTCCAAAAGCCCCGCCAGTGCGGGAAGAAGAGATATGTCGGGCAGCGACTGGGCATTTTCCCACTTGGAAACAGCCTGGGAAGAGATGCTCAGCCTCTTTGCCAGCTCCTCCTGGGTATATCCCCTGGATTTCCTGAATCTTGCAATATTTTCTGCCAGCCGTAGTTCCATCCTGCTCCAATCCGTATGCTGAAAGAGCATACAATTTTTATTAACTGCCATTTTTACAGCCCTATTGTAACACGAACCGGAGCCCCGGAAAATAACGGGACATTAGAAAAACCGGCAGAAATCAACTGCCGGTTGTAAAATCTCCTACCATTGATAGGACTGTGTTCTTTTCAAAAAAATCAGGTCCTTCATTATTTCCTCCGGGACCTCCCTGTCAATACAGTCAAGCCCCTGCCTCAGCTGCGCCTCGCTGCCAAAACCCGCAATGGGGATGGATGGAAACCCCGCCATTTTCACATAGCTGAAAAGGAAATCCGTCACCTGGTAACCCTCGCTCACATACAGCTTCAGCTTCCGCAGGATAGCTTCATTGGCATCCCCGTGATACCGCTCCTTCTGCTGTGCGGACACCGGCTTTCCCGCCATACGTTTGGAAAAATATCCTCCCGCCATACACATATAAGCCATAAAAGACAGCTGCGTTTCCTTTTCATACCGGTAATACTCCCCGTCAAGAATGGTAAGCTGCGGCTTCACAAGCGTTTCCGGAACCACATCCGCCAGAACAAACATCATCTGATTGCATGCAAACCCTCTCAGGCCGTGCTCCTTTGCATACCTGTCGGCCTCCTTCAGACGTTCCAGGCTCCAGTTGGAACATCCATAATAACGCAGATTTCCTCTGCGGACCTCATCCTCCAGCGCCTCCAGCAGTTCCCCTGCCGGCACCTGCGGATTATCCCTATGCAGAAAATACAGATCAATATAATCCGTTTTCAGACAGCGGAGGCTCTCCTCCACATCCTCACGCAGACTATGTACATCCACTCTGGAACATTCCATATCATTAATTGGAGGATGGCAGCCCTTAGTGGAAAGAATCACCTTATCCCTCTTACCAGCCAGCCACTCCCCGATCACTTTCTCGCTGCAGCCCTTTTCCTCACAGGCCCAATCCCCGTAAACATGAGCAGTATCAATAAAATTACCGCCGCCGTCCAGGAAAACATCCATCTGCCGGAAGGCCTCCTCCCGGCTCCTCTTCGTCCCGAAATCCGCAGTTCCCAGGCACAGCTGTGATACCTGAAGCTCCGTATTCGTCAGACCGACTTTCTCCATTTCCTGTCCCTTCCTTTCCCCATACCCTTCTGTAAATGTAATGATGATAGTTTATTCTAACATTGTATTATGGAAAGAGGAAGGGGGATTTTCTATACTTCTGAGTTCTTTATGATTTCAAGAATTTTCTCTCTGCTTTTTACACCAGTTTCCTGTGCCCACTCTTCATAAGCCTTAAGCAGTTCTTTTTTTATTTCCGGATGTTCTCCTGAAATATCATGCAGCTCCGTTCTGTCCAGCTCCATATCATATAACGCAAAATCCTCAGGATAACAACGGACCAGCTTATACCTCCCCAGCCGAACTCCGCAGTTACCCTCATGTTCCCAGAAAATCGGACGTTTTCTTTCCCACTTTTCCCGTACACTGGAGAGGAAACTTTCCCCTGCAACCGGATGAATCGGGGTTCCTTTCCATTCCCTTGGATACTCAGCTTCTGCAAGCTCAAGAATCGTGGGCATAATGTCTATAAAATGAATTGGAGTTTCCTCTACCCTTCCGGGATTCTTAATATTATCCCCCCAGGAAACCACACAGGGAGCAGAAATACCGCCTTCATGGATCCAATGCTTGAAAAGCCGGAACGGTGTATTACTGGCGTTAGCCCAGGGAAGCCCGTAGCTCATATAGGTATCCTCTTTTCCGGGACGTCTCTTTGATAAATTACCAATCTCAACTTTTTCCCCATTAAGTGTCCTCTCAGAAGCAAAATTACAGATCCACCCATCCTCCGGAAGCTCTTCCGCACATGCCCCGTTATCAGATGTAAATAAGATAAAAGTATCCTTTTCTAATTCCAACTGGGTAAGCTTTTCCCTGATTTTTCCTATTTCTCTGTCCATTTCTTCTATTTGCGCCGCATAAACGGCCATCTTAATATCCTCCCAGTCCTTATCCTCAATTTCATCCCAATCAGGAGAACCGGTGTCCCGGGGAGACATATCCCAGATATCCTTTACAATTCCCATCTCTAACTGCTTTTGATATCTTCGTTTTCTTATTTCGTCCCATCCGACAAGATAAGTCCCCTCATAGGCTGCAATATCTTCTTCTCTCGCATGCAGAGGCCAGTGCGGCGCATTAAATGATACATAAAGGAAAAAAGGAACATCATCTCCGGAGAACCTTTCAAGAGCTTCACATGCTTTCTCTCCTATTTTTTCCGTATAATAAAAATTATCCTCAGGCCGGATATTAATCCATTCCCCATTTTCCATTAATGTCACCGGGTTGTAATAATTTCCCGCGCCCTCCAATGTACCATAAAAATAATCAAAGCCTCTTTGCATTGGTGTGGGATATCCCTTTTTTCCTGCCCTTTCCAATGCTTCTCTTGTTTTCTGGTAACCTCCCCCCACATGCCATTTCCCAATCATTCCGGTCTGATAGCCCGCGCTTTTTACGCCTTCGGCAAGAGTAATACATGAATCATTCAAATAACCCTGATATTCTTTAATTCCCAGATTTTCCATCATCAGGCCAACTCCGGCCTGATGAGGGTATAATCCGGTTAGCAGCGATGCTCTGCTAGGGCAGCATCTTGCATTGTTATACATATGATTGTATCTGATTCCCTGAGCCGCCATAGCATCCAGACAGGGGGTTCGTATTTCCGATCCAAAACAGCCTATATCAGAAAATCCCATATCATCAGCCAGCACAATAATTATATTTGGTTTTTTTCCCATTTTACGCTATACTCCCGTTATTATTGCTGTGAATCAATTTCTGCCCTGGCAGCTTCTGCCGCATCCTTCAGTGCCTGTTCCGGTTCTTTGACCCCGTTCATAATCTCCTCATATGCCTGCACTTCATATTTTGTCACTACAGAAACCCATCCGCTTACAGGTCTTCCGGTTCCCTTTTCCACGCTTGCCATAACCACCTTATTCAATTCCGGATTTTCCTGAATATATTTATCTGACAGAGATACTCTCACCGGAATATTTCCAAATTTCTCATACCTGTTCCACATTTCATCTGAATTATAAAAATATTTAGCAAATTTCCAGGCTGCTTCTTTATTTTTACAGGTTTCGCTCACTGCCATTACACGATATCCAGTAAATGCAGCCTCCTCTCCTCCATTTAGATAAGGAAAGAAACCCAGCTTATCTTTCATTGAAGGATCTTCCTCCAATATTTTTTTTGCGGAATCCAAATAAACTATTCCTATTGCACTTTTACCGGATAATACCGGATCATCTGTCCCGCGCTGATATGTAATCGTTAGCTTTTCATCTATAAATTTCTTAAGAAATTCCATCGCTTTTATGGCACTTGGCTGATCAATACATATTTCTCCCTTTTCGGAATCGATAATTTTATTTCCTGCCTGTCTCATAAAAACTTCCATTAAAGTAACATTCGGATCCGATATGGGAACGTCAAAACCGCCTCTTTCTACATTTCCGCTGTCATCCATAACCACCAGTTTCTTCGCATAATCGTAAAGCTCCTCCCATGTTTCAGGCGGCGAATTCGGATCCAGTCCGGCCTCTTTGAAGTAATCTTTCCGGTACATAACTACCTCAGGAACAGGAAAACCTCCAATTCCATAACTTATTCCCTGATATTTTCCAATATCAATACTGGCGTCAAATATATCCTCCTTATCCTCCCAGCCTTCAATATATTCTGACAAATCCATAAAATCTCCCAGCGCTGCCCTTTGTCCAAAGGTATTCAACGGACAAAGAATTACATCAGGATAGGTATTGCTCAACATTGCAGCATTCAGCTTTGTCTCCATATCCTGCCAGTCCCCTCCTTGCAGAAGTTCCACTGTAATTCCCGGATTCTTGCTTTCAAAATTAGAAATAAGCTGTTCATAGTATTCAAGGTGCTGCTCATCGCCTGCCGCTTCATTCGTAAGAAATGTCAGATGAACCTGTTCCTGATTCTCCTCCTGTCTCCCCTGTCCGGAGACTTCTTCCGTTTTATTATCCGTACTGTTTCCACATCCCGTGAGCATGGACATCAATATACAGCCTGTTAATAATAGTGCAATTCCCTTTTTCATTTGATTTCCTCCATTAATCCTTCAAACCAGTTGTTGCAATTCCCTCAATAAAATATTTCTGAAGGAACAAAAAAAGTATAATAATTGGTAATATAATTACGGCAGTTGCCGCCATCGTATACTGCCATTCATTTCCGGATTCACTTCTGAACCTGGAAAGCGCCAGCTGCACTGTATAAAACTTGTCTTTTTGTGTCATCAGAAGCGGCCATATATAGTCATTCCAGGTTGCGGTCGCTCTTAATACCACCATGGTTGCAATTGCAGGCTTTGATAACGGCATATATATTCTTACATAAGTACCGAATCTGGATAATCCGTCAATTCTGGACGCATCATCCAGAGAATCCGGAAAATTTAGCATAAATTGCCTGAACAGAAAAACTCCGAATGCACCAGACAGATAAATCAGTATTAGTCCCTGCGTTGTATTTAAAAGTCCGGATCCTCCCATGCCAAAAATATTATTGCCTCCTGCAAAAGGTATATATTTCATAATGACATAGGCTGGAAGCATAGTAACCTGCGCAGGCACGATCATTCCCAGCAGCGCTATTCCAAATAATGTATCTCTGCCTTTAAAATGCAGCCGCGCAAAGGCATATCCTGCCATGGAATTAATGATAACCGCTGCAGCCGTACTGATTGCGGTAATAGTAAATGAGTTTAAAAAGTACCTGCCCCATCTGCCAGACTGAAACAACTCCACATAATTCTCCCATCGGATTCTTTCCGGAAACAAATGAAAGACAGGAGATTTAATTTCCGTATAGCTTTTCAGCGAAGTGCTTAACATCATAAAAAATGGAAAGCACATAATTAAACATAGAATTATCAGTACAATATTTCTTAGAATATTTCTGCCTGTACTCCTTTTCATGTCTTTCATCCCCCTCAATTGCCCGTATCATTACTCTGGCTGCCAAATCTGAAACTTAAGAAAGTAAATAATAATACAAAAATGGAAAGCACCATTGCAATAGCAGAACCATATCCAAGCTTATATTCTGTAAAACTTCTTGTATAAATCTGATGAACCAGTGTGGTTGTGGAATTTAAAGGCCCTCCGCTCGTCATAACAGTTACCGATTCAAAAACATTAAACGAATTGATAATATTTGTAATAAAAATAAAAAAGATAATCGGCTGTATCATCGGTATTGTAATATATCTGATTTTTGCCCATCCTTTTGCACCATCCATTGACGCCGCCTCATATAAAGCCGTTGGTACTCCCTGAAGGGCCGCAAGAAACAATACCATATTATAGCCAATCCCTTTCCACACATTCATTGCAATGATACAGGGAAGTGCGGTGGATTTCTGAAGCAGCCAGTTGACCGGCTGTAATCCTAAGGCTTTCAATATTTCATTAAATACACCTCCATGAGGTTCATACATCCACAGCCAAATCATAGCTGCCACCACCATAGATGTTACATAAGGAATGTACATACATGATCTGGCAAATTTTGTTATCCATTGATTACGGTTCAGAAATACAGCCAGCAAAAAGCTGATAATCATTGTAAACAAAACATTAAACACGGTATAAAACAAAGTATTTTTGAAAGCAATCCCGAATAATTTATCCTTGAACAATTCTATATAATTGGTAAATCCAACAAAGTGAATTTCCCTCATATTATAGTTCATAAAGCTGAGGATAACATTAATCACAATAGGTACGATAACAAAAAGCATTAACAGAATGAAAAAAGGTGCAATCATAGCATACCCCGTTAAACGGTCACTCCCTTTTTTCTTTCCAGTATTTAAACCTTTTTTTTGCAAACCTCCCACTCCTTATCCTTATTATTTATAGATACAGATTTGTAAAGGCCGGCCTTCCCTTTTCAGATGCTTTACTTTGCTGCCCTGCATCTAAAAAAATTATCTGTACACCTATCATAACAAAGCGTACAGATAATCATTAGTAAAAAATATTCCATTTTTAATACAGATTATAGTTTCAAAAAAATAATTACAGCCGAATATAAAAATATTTGGAAAAAATAATACTTTTTTTATATTTTTTGAATGTCAGAAGGTGTCTTTCCCGTATATTTACGAAATACCTTACAGAAATAGCTTACTTCATGATACCCGACCATATCCCCGACATCTGCCACCGAATATCTGCCTTCCTTCAACAGCTCCACCGCCCTTTGTATTCTCTGCTGATTCAGATAGCTGCTGAAATTCGTGCCCGTATAGTTCTTAAACATTTGTGACAGATAACTGTAATTTACATGAAATTCCTCCGCCAGACTTTTTAAAGTCATATCCTCCTCGATATGCGAGTTCACATACTCGAAAATATCTAAAAAAAGAGGATTTCTGCTTTTTATCAAATCCTGTTCCCCGGCACTCGTCAGTTCTATCAGCAACTGCCTGAACACCTTATAGAAGCTGTCATAATAACTGCACTCCTCCAGCTGCCTGAAATACTGCATCTGCTTCATTCTTTCACTGCTATTGTCTTCATTTTTCCGCACATTCACCATAAGGATATGCAGTATTCCCTCTGCGGACTTCAATAAATCATAAGGGTCCATAAAATCATCACTTACAGCCGTTTTCAACAGGTCATCTGCGATTTCCATAATTACATTTACATCTTTTACAATACAGGCGTATCTCAGTTTTTCACCATCAAGTGACCATATTATTTTGTCCATATGCCGCTGGCTACAGTCAAAGCAAGTGTTTTCCCCTAAATAAAAGCAATAGGATAGGCCTCTCTCCGAACTGGTTCTTGACCTCGGAATTTGTGAAAAGCTGTTAACCATAATACCTGCTGCCATACGGAATGAAATTCCGTTGCCCGGAACAATCCTTTTTTTCAGAAATTCACACAATATTTTCGAGGTATCTTTATTCCATACCGCAATGAAATATATACGTCCCATATTCTCCTGCATCCGGACCATACCTTCCTCAAACTCCGTCAGACATTCACGTATCCTGTTTAAAAGTTCTGCTTTTTCTTCCCCTCTCAATTCCTGTTTATCCTTAAAAAATTCCACTGTATATACGGCCAGGCGTCTGCTGTTCCATATTAACCCCAGACTCTCTGCACTCTTTTCCGCATCTTTATCTTCAACTTCTGTACAGAACAACAACCGCTTTAAAAAAGCGCTCCTTTCGATCTCCAATTCATCAGGAATTCTAAACTCTTGTATTCTCTTTCTATGTAAAATATCCTCGCCAACCTTATTTACAACATCAAGAAGGCTGTCAAAGTCAATCTGCACTTTTAACAGGTAATCGGCAGCCCCCGCTTTCATAGCCTGCCTCACATACTGGAAATCACTGTAATTGCTCAAAACAATAATTTCCACCTCCGGATACTGAATCTTCACCCTTTTTATCAGTTCAATTCCATCCATAACAGGCATCATGATATCCGTAATAATTATGTCAGGCAGTTCCGTCGCCATCAGTTCCAACGCTTCTCTGCCGTTTTGTACGCTGCCAATAAGTATCAGTCCGTTTTTGCCCCAGTCTCCCAGAACCTCAAGTCCCTGTCGAAGTATCGGTTCATCCTCAACAATCAGTATCTTCTGTCTCTTTTCCCTCATTTTTAATTTCATCTCCCTCACTCAATATATAGGGCAAATGGACTTCTACCGTAGTCCCGCAACCCGGCTGGCTGAATATTGCCAACCCATATTTTTTCCCATACAGTGTCTGAATCCGATCCTGCACATTAGCAATACCTATCTCTGAAAAATTCCCCTCTCTCTTTCTGTCACTCAAAAGTCTTTCTACCTCTCCGGCTTCCATGCCCACTCCATTATCACTGATTTCTATACAGATTCCGTCCTCATCCCGCTTTCCATATATCATTACTATTCCCGATGCCGAAAGAGGTGCAATACCATGTATAATAGCGTTCTCCACTATTGGTTGAAGCAATAGCTTAAGTATTTTACACTCCATGATTTCCGGTTCCGCATAGATGCTTTCTCTCAGAGTATTACCGTAACGGATATTCTGAATATTTATATACTGTCTTACCCCTTCCAGCTCCTCCTCCAGGGTTATGGTACTCCTGATATCCCCAATAGTCATACGCAGCAGCCCGATAAGCGATTGAGCCAATACTTTAATTTTTGAATTTTCCCCCATTTGTGCAAGATAAGAAATTGATTCCAGAGTATTGTATAGAAAATGAGGCCTGATCTGAGCCTGCATTGCCTTTAACTCAGCGTTTCGCAAAAGCTGCTGCTGATAGACCAGATCCTTCATATATATCTTCAGATCCTCCACCATCATATTGAACCCTTCGGCCAGCACCTTAATCTCATCGTCCCTCTGATAATCCATATGCTCTGAAAATTTTCCCTTTGTAACCTGCATCATACAATGCTTTAACTGGTTTATCGGCCTTCCAAAATATAACATCAACATCAAAGTCAGAACTACTGTAAACACAATCATAACCAGTATAAAAATTCCCAGTACCATGCGAAGCCAGAAAACCTCCTCTGACATCTGCTTAAATGGCACCATATCCACAATCCACCAATTAGTTCCGGAAATTTGCTTCTTTAACACCATATAATCCCTGGAATTAAGACGAACTTTTCTGTCAAGGCCGCTATCCAGTTGTTCTGCAGTCACTCCATACTGTTCCGAAAAGCTTTCTCCATTCTGTTCCCGGATGCTACTGGAAGCAATTGTCCCATACTCATCTACAATACATATGGTATTATTTAAATTCAAAGTGCCTTTATATAGATCAAAAAAAACCTTTTCGTCCGTTTCGGCAACTATGTAATACAAAACCCTGCCATGCTTGTCTTTAACCGCCTTAATAGCACTGATAATAAACCGTCCCTCATTGTTTTTACCAATTCCGGTACTTCCTCCCTCCCATATAATACTGCGGCTCGAAGCCAACTTGGAAAAATAAGGCTTTCCTTCCAGCCAGGTAAAATCTGTTCCCTCCGTAACCATTCCGTAAACACCGCCTGAAGCATCAAATAAAATAATATTGCAGTTATTCAAAGGCTGTGTATTTTTAGTCTGTCTGACAATGTCTACGGCACGAGCTTCCATTTGAATCATCTCATACTCCGACGCATTGTTTTCCATAAAAATTTTTTTGAGATTTTCATCGTAGTACAGAGAAGTAATGATAGCCAGATTCTTCTGCACTTCAAAATCAATACTTTTGCTGAGTTGCCAAACAACGTCCTTATGTGCGTTGTACATATTTTTCGCTATGGCATGCTTTGCAAAAGAATAAGCTATAATTCCCATTGAAACTGCAGTAACGCTTCCCAGAAGAACAAACAGCACCGCTACTCTCACCAGAATACTCTTTCTCCAGTTCATATACTCCCCCTCAATCCTTTTTATCTTCTTCCCTGCCCTTACCTATTGCCTTATTCTATCATTGTATTGTATAAAGGGAAAGAGTTCGGAATGTTTTCAGAATGCATCACCCTGCAACCACAATTTGCTTGTAATTCCCCTTCATTCCCTGCATAATGATAACAGTACCAAAAATTAACAACACAACGTTTTTTCAAACACGTCGGACAGACAGGAGAATCCCCATGATATTTGATAAAAATTATATAACCTCTGCCCTTCTTCCACGCATCCGCGGACTATGGCTCTCTTCCCAGGACACCTTCCCCGATTTTCTCTCCCCTGTATCCCTGGAGGAAAAAAGAAACAACGAGGCCTGGGTAACTGCTGCTATGGAACGGCTTCAGCGGCATATGAAGGCCTTCCCATCCCGAAGCAGAATTGCGGTCAGGCTGCCCTTCTCCAGGAAGCAGCCGGAACAGGCCGCCTATTCCCAGTCCCCTGCTCCCCAGCTGCAGAAATGGACACAGGAAATGGAATCGCTGTTTCACGGGCTCCTGTTTGACGAACCGATCCTGGGTATTTGCAAAGCCATGTCTGAGGACAGCCTGACCGCCTTTCAGGCTTCCATGAAGGACTTTCTCCGGCAGGTCCGCAGCTTTGCACCTGAAATGAAGCCGGAGGATATGGGTCAGGCCCTGCGCAATTTCATGGTCTATTCCATTTTCAGGGAGCAGAACGGGCTGCCTCAGGACTGTCCCTCTTCCATCTTTGGCTATAGCATGCTCTATCCCTTTACCGATAACTTTCTTGATGATCCCAAACATACTTCCGAGGAGAAAAAGCATTTTAATCTCCTCATACATCATAAAATAAGCGGCCTTCCCATCACCCTGCTGTCCCTCCATGAAGAAAAAACCGCCCAGCTTCTGGCAGATATTTTCGCCGTCTACCCCAGTCCGGAGTCGGTCGCCTCTTATGGTGAAGCCTCGGGAAAAGATATCCGCCAGGGCCTTCTTCTCATGCTGGAGGCGCAGGAAATCAGTCAAAAACAGGCCGATGCATCCCTGTTTCTTACCGAACGGAATATTATGGATATTTCCATATATAAAGGCGGCCTGTCCGTCCTCATAGACCGGTTTTTTATCAATCTCAAAATGACGGAAGAGGAAATTTTATTTTATTTCGGTTTTGGCTTTCTTCTTCAGCTCTGTGATGATCTGCAGGATATCGGCGAAGATAAGGGAAACGGAAGCCGGACACTGCTCTCCTCCTGCCTCACCCCGAAAGAAACAGCTGCCAGAGTCAACCGTCTCTTTTCCTACACCGCCGGCCTTTTTGACCTCTGCCCCTGCAGAAATCCTGCCTTTCGTGATTTTCTCCTGCAAAACTGCCATGAACTCATACTCACCTCTGCTGCAGGCAGCGGTTCATGGTTCGATGAAGCATATCTGAAAAAACTGGAAGAATACCTTCCTGTCTCCCTGTCCTTCCTGTCCGAACAGAAGGAAAAGCTGCCCACAGCGTTTCCTTCCGGAAACGAGGAACGTATATTGGAGATGCTGGATGCTTTTCTGATTGAATCCTGACTGCTTTTTTAATATACCCGATAATATCAGCCCAGCCCCAAATACAGTTAATCGGAAAACATTAAGCCCCCCAGTTTATAAAATGCCAAAAATGCCGAGCCTGTTTTTCAGCGCCCGGCATTTTACCTCTTAATTTTACATTTTTTATTCTGATTTCTATTTTTTCCGACTTTCCTTTTTGTGATTTTCCTTTTTCTTTTCCTGGTACATCCTGTGATCTGCCTTCTGCATCAGGCTGTCATAAGTCTTTCCATCCTCTGGAAATACAGCAATACCGATACTTAATGACAACTGCCGGCATTCTCCATCCACATAAAAAGGCTTCTCTATTACCTCCCGCAGCCGGGACTCCATATTTTTAATTTCCGCCAATCTGCTTCCGGGACATACCACTACGAATTCATCCCCGCCGATCCGTGCTGTTGGATTGTCTCCGCCTGCGCAGCTGCGCATCCGCTCCGAAGCTTCCTTTAATATTGCATCCCCTGCCGCATGGCCCAATTCGTCATTTACCGCTTTAAAGTGATTTAAATCCATATAAAAAACAGCAAATGCATTTGCACCTTTACACAATTTATCCAGAAGCTCTCCAAGATACCTCCTGTTATAAAGTCCTGTCAGTTCATCTATGGATGCAAATCTCTGAAGCTCGGACACTCGCCTTTGCTGCTGGTATACAAGCAGAGCGCTCAACGCTGTAATAATCCACCCGGCCAGCAGCAGATACACCAACACCAACGGATTTACCCATCCATTTTTCGGCGCCATACTCAGCACCCATGTATGATTGGGCACACTTACCTCATAGCTAAGACTTCTTTTCTCATCAATCTGCTCTGCTCCGGCAATCGTCATATCCTCTCCGGTCTCCGTAATAACATGAAGCCGGTAATCATAACCCTCGGTTTCCAGTTCCTCCAGCATCAACGGATTCAAAGCCTCCGGCAAATCCAGGATAATTACGGAAAATCCCCAGAAACTCTCTTTCCCGTTTTCATCGGTCAGAAAAATAGGATTCCGCGCTACAAGCCCCAATCCGCCCTGTGTCAGACTGTACGGGCCGGACAGCGCAATTTCCCGTGTGTCCACAGCCAGCAAAGCATCATCCCGACGACGTGGATTATCAAAAACATTATTACCAATAACTGCCTCATTTCCCTCTAACGGATAGCAATATAAAACCGCGCCTCCCGGCAGATACTGAATGGCCCGGATTCCCTCTCCATCTGCCAGAGATTTGGCCAAATCCCGGAACGCCTCCTCCGAAATCTCTCCCCTGCCCGTAATCACAATAGATTCCAGCACATCCGTCTTATGAAACAAGCTGTCCAGAAGCGCTTCCGTTCTAACTGCATACCCCTCTGCCAGTCTCAGTGCATCCTCCTTCTTATTTCCGGCGCTCCATAACGCCGCTGCACACACAATGCAACCGGTCAGTAACAGCCCTATAATAACCGCCGCCCAACACGCCGTATTATATTTCTCTCTTACTCCATGCTTCTGACTCACTGTATCCTCCAAAATAATAATTACTGGCCATACATTTCTGGATATTATACCGCCGAAAAACTATGAAAACAAGCTGTCGGTCATAAATACTCTTCTGAAAAGCATTTTTACCAATCCCGTATAAAATCTGGCTCCATCACTTCATCCATATAAAACTCATTTATGAAATAATAAAAATTCCTCCGCCAAAACTTTATCAAAATTCCGGTTGCATATTTCCTTATCATACTTTATACTGAATATGTATTTTAGCTTTTCAAAGAAAAAATGAAAGGAGATATGAATAATGACAGCAAAGAACGAGGTGTCCTTCCGCTAATTGAACATGTAAACAAAGCGACAATCCTTTCATGCATCCTGTTTGTATGTAATTCCATTGCATATGGTTAATTATGTCCCGCAGAAACCGCAGCCAAGGCTTGTTTCTGCGGGATTTTTGCGCCCTTTTTCAGGGTTGCCGCCGTCAAAAAGAAAAGGAGATGATTCTATTATGAGAGAAAAAATAAACAACTTAACACAGTCAGACAAAACTTATTTTAAAACTTTAAATATAATTTTCGGAGGAATAATGCATGAATACAGATATAAATATAGAGACCTATGGATTTACCCGCGACCTTCTGCCTGCGGGAACTGATGGAACTGTCGCGAGAATTACCGCTGTGTATAAAGACAGGTTTGAGATTGTCAGCGCCCATGGCAATGGCTATGCCAGATTAAAAAAAGGATCCTATTATGCCGGAGATGAACCTTTTCCCACTACAGGGGATTTTGTCCTTCTTTCCTGGCAGAACGATGGCGACAGCATTATTTATAAAACGCTTCACCGCCGCACCTTTTTTTCCCGCCTGGATCCATCTTCTGCAGGTCACGCGGAACAGGCAGTCGCTGCTAACTTTGACTATGTATTTATCATGCAGTCACTGAATCATGATTTGAACCTGCGGCGGCTGGATCGTTATCTGACGCTGGCCTGGCAAAGCGGGGCACAGCCTGTAGTACTTCTTACCAAAGCAGATTTAAATGAAAACTGGGAGGCAGCGGCCGATAAAGTCCGCGCGGCAGCGCTTGGCGTAGACGTCTATGCCGTCAGCTCTAAAACCGGACTTGGCCTCGACAGCGTAAAACAATATCTGCTTCCGGGCAAAACTATTGTCTTTCTAGGCTCCTCCGGGGTCGGAAAATCCAGCCTGCTCAATGCTCTGGCCGGACAGGAAATGATGGACACAGGCGCCATCCGAGAGGATGATTCCCGCGGACGCCATACCACTACACACCGGCAGCTTATCCGCCTTTCCTGCGGAGCCATGATAATTGATACTCCCGGCATGCGTGAGCTGGGTATGTGGGATGTCTCCTCCGGGCTTGGCGAGGCTTTTTCCGATATTGAACAGTATTTTCCTCTTTGCCGTTTCTCAGACTGCCAGCATAAAAGCGAACCCGGCTGTGCTGTAAATACCGCCATTGAGAACGGCGAACTTTCCCGGGAACGCTGGAACAGCTATCTTAAATTAAAAAATGAGGCAAAATATACAGAAAACAAAAACAGCTACCTGCGTGAACGGCAGCAGCTTCATAAAAGCTGGGCCTCAAGAAAAAAAGGGAATAAAAAGAGGTAGCCGACAGGCCATATATACTGCTGCCCGCATGATTATACTGACTTTTTAATTTCTGTAAATCCTATTCCTAAAAACAATATATAGTCCGTATAAAAAAATTAAAAGGAATCCCCGGCGGCATACGGCCACAATGCACGCAGCTGATACCAGCCGTTTTCAGATATCTGTTAGAAACATCTGGCCTGCCGCTCCGGTATTCCTTTATTATCTGCAGTTTCTATTTTCCTGCCATCCTGAAAGCTTCCTTTTTATCCCTATCCCTTTCAATTCCACCCTCTGAGTGCCCATCCTTTTCACTGCCAATCCTTCTTACGGATTTACCACATTCCTGGCTTCTCCCCGTAAAAAAGCCTCAATATTCCTGCAGGTTTCCGTAACCACCCGGGTACGCGCTTCCACGCTTGCCCAGGCCATATGTGGCGTAATCAGAAGTCTGCTGCTGTCCTGAATCTGCAAAAGCGGATTCCCCGGATCAATCGGCTCCCTGCTTAATACATCAATTCCTGCCCCCATAATCCAATTTTCCTGCAGTGCGGTACAAAGATCAGCTTCATTCACTACGGCGCCTCTTGCCACATTTACCAGAATCGCCGTTTTTTTCATCTTTTTTAACGCTTCCAGATCAATCAGGTTTCTCGTTCTGTCACTCAGAGGACAATGCAGTGTGAGCACATCAGATTCCCGCAGTAAGGTTTCAAAATCCACCTGCTCATAATCCGTACAGCCTCCTCGGCCGGATGCCGAAAAGCAGATAACGCGGCAGCCGAAAGCCTCTGCAATAGCGGCTACTTTACGTCCGATATTTCCCATGCCCACGATTCCCCAGGTCTTACCATCAAGCTCTGAGTAAGGCAGACCGAAATGGGAAAATCTCGGCTGTGACCCATAAGCCCCGGACTTTACATAATCATCGTAATAACGAAGCTTTTCCAGAATATAGAGAACACAGGCTATTGTATGCTGTGCCACAGCAGCCGTGGAATAATTGACCACATTTACTACCGGGATTCCCCTTTTTCTGCAGTAATCCAAATCCACATTATCAAAGCCGGTTGCAAACTCACAGATAAGCTTCAGATGGCTCGCGCCATCCAGGGTATCAGCATTCATAGGCGTTTTATTCACAATAATAATATCTGCATCCTTAACCCGTTCAGCTGCTTCCTCATCCTTCGTTGTCATGTGGAAGGTAACCTCTCCGTACTTTTTCAGAGGCTCCACCGACACATCCTCTCCCACGCTGCTTCTGTCCAATACCACGATATGCAAAGCCCGCTCCACAACTGTTCCTCCCATTTATCCGCTATTATCAACCCGTCCCGCTTCCTTCTTCTTATCCCTTAAAAAACGAATCCAGGCTCCCCGGGGAGCCTGGAACAGAACTTGTTAGACGTTATGCCAGACTACCCTGTGCAGTCAGCATTTCAGAAATACACTTCACCAGATCTTCCGATAAATCCATGGCCTGCAGCTCTCCAATAATAACAAGCGGTGATTTTCCGCTGCATACCAGCTGATAAATCCGGGTCTTAATATCAAATTCCATTTCCGCCTGATCCAGGAAAGCATAAACTGTCTTCTTCACAGGATTCTCAGCCAGAACCAGCTTCCTTACAAAGGTAATCACTGTCTCAGCACACGCATCAGCCTGGCTTACTGTAATTTTCAGGCAGTTCTTATCCGCATCATAGGAGGCTTCCGCCTCTGCCGTTTTTCCATTGGAGGTACATAACACTTCGCTTTCCGTACATCCCCAAATCTCTATTGTATAATCCCTCTTTTCAGGTACCAGAGAAAGCTCGCCCTGCACCGGATGAACTGCAAAACGCTGCTCGCCATCCCACTTCCATTCAAATTCCGTAATCGCACAGATGCCCTTTTCATAATCACAGGTTTCATTATCATCCTCATACAGCGAAAAACTGCCGTCAGCTCCGGCATAAACCTTAAGCGTCAGAGAAGAAGGATTTCCGCAGGTACTCACCGCATCGATTTCTTCTGTCATGGGAATAACAGCTCCTGCTTTCGCAAAAACAGGCATGGTATTGATATCCCTGTACATGTCCATCATACGGCCGCCTTCATAAATGGTACCGCTGAAGAAATCAATGAAGGTTCCTTCCGGAAGCCATACTCTTTCCTTTGCGCGGTTCAATCCTGACAGACGAGGGGAAGTAATCGGGGCAACAATCAGCCCGGTTCCAAAATAATACTCATTTGGTACCCGGTAGGACTCAAGGCATCTGGGATTATAATAATACATCGGCAGCACCAGCGGTGTATCCTGCGCATATGCTCTGTAATTCATAGTATACAGGTACGGAACCATTTTATGGCGCAGCTGCAGAAATTCATTCATCATACTGTGAATTTCCGGATTAAAACGCCAGGGCTCCTTTCCATTAAATTCGTTTTTAGTGCTGTGAAGCCGGTTAACAGGAGAGAATACACCCAGCTGGTACCAGCGTCCTTCCAGCTCATCATCCTTATATCCATTCATATGACCGCCGATATCATGGCTCCACCAGCCATAACCGATATTGGATGCCGTACTGGTAAAATAAGGCTGGAACTTCAGAGATTCCCACGTAACTACCGTATCACCTGAAAATCCCACCGGATATCTATGGGAACCGGGACCTGCATATCTTGAAAAAGTCATGGGACGCTTTCCATTTCTTGCGCTGTCCAGGAAATGGAAGTGGTTGAGCATCCACAGCGGATCCAGGCCTTCCATCTTCGTAATACCGCCCTGCTGCCAGTCAAGCCACCAGAAATCCACCCCTTTTTCTTCATTGGGATGGTGCGCATATTTAAAATAGGCGGAAAGGAATGCCGGATCCGTAATTTCAAAGGCCACAGGCTCTTCCCTGGATATATCCTTTCCCAGTTCCTTTGCCATAGCCTCATACATTTCCTCATGCGGGCGGATTCCGTCTGCCGGATGCACATTCAATGTAATTCTCATACCACGCTCATGCAGGCTGTCCATAAATCGCTTCGGATCCGGGAAAAACTCCCTGTTCCATGTATAGCCTGTCCAGCCGGTTCCATATTTGGGATCGATATTTACCAAATGCCAGTCCATATCAATGACTGCAACTGTAAAAGGGATTCCCTCTTCATCGAAACGGTTCATCAACTCCAGATAACTCGCTTCGGTATATTCATAGTAACGGCTCCACCAGTTCCCCAATGCGAACCTGGGCAGCATGGGGGTTTTACCACAAAGATAATAAAAATCCTTCAGACATTCCAGATAGTCCAGCCCGTAACCCCAGAAATAAATATCCTGAATTCCTTTTTTGCGGGGTGCAACCCATCCTTCCTCGGTAAGAATAAGTGAAGCAGAATCATCCAATACGGAAAAACCTTCCGTAGAGACAAGACCATGCCCCAGTTCACAGGCGCCGTCTACCGTATCCAGTGTCCTTGCCGTTCCCTTCAGATCCCGAAGCTCGTCTCCATAATGCCATACATTATTCCAGAAACCTGTATTTCCAAGCACCTGAGCCTTGAGTCCTCTGGGATTGAATTCTTTTTTATTGTAATTCAGGCGAAATCTCCAGGTCAGAATTTCCAGCTCTTCCTCCGTCTCCTTCACCTGAAACTCCACAGGCGGGAAATCTCGGTTGATAACAGTCTGTGTCGCCCTGTCCTCGAAAATTCCGTCCTCGCTGTATTCCAGACGTACCAGCCCCTCAGTCAGCATAGTAATCCGGTATTTATCCCCCTGCAGGATATTCTGTCGGTTTGCTTCCGGTCTTGCCGGCAGCTTATACAGTTCTTTCATGTTGCAGCCCTCCGCTTACTCATTAATAAATCAGGATAAAAATACTTTTTTCTTCATTATATCCGGAGCCCTCCGGTAAATCTAGCTTAATACTATTCCAAAATAACACGATCCTATGATTTGCAGTCCTTTATACCCAAAAGCTGGCATACTTCCAAACCGATACACATCCAGTCCAATTCACACCAACTCAATTCACATCTAATTCAATTCATACTTAATTCAATTCACACCTAATTCAATTCACCCTAATGAAGAATACTACATTTTATGAAGCACCCTCTTTGCCAGCACCTCAGCCATACGCCCCGGCTGAATCGGCTTTGCCAGATGCTCGTTCATCCCGGCCTGCAGAGACTTTATCACATCTTCTGCAAATGCATTTGCCGTCATTGCAACAATGACAACCTCCGAGGCATCCGCGCGTTCCAGTCTGCGGATTGCCTCTACAGCTTCATAGCCGTTCATTACCGGCATCTGGATATCCATAAAAATAATCTGATAATACCCCGGCTGAGAGGCCCGGAACATTTCCAGCGCTTCTTTTCCATTTTCAGCAGTTTCCACACAGGCCCCGGTTACCTCCAGCAGACTTGCCGCTATTTCTCTGTTTAGCTCATTATCCTCTGCCAACAGAATATGTATGCCCCTGCAGTCCACATCCTGAATTCTAAGTTCAGGTACTTCTTCCGCCTTTTCTTCCTGCAGCCTTAATTCCAATATTACCGTAAAACAGCTGCCCTCCCCAATTCTGCTTTCTACCCGGATTTCCCCTCCCATCATCTGAACCAGGTTCTTGGTAATTCCCATCCCAAGTCCGGTACCGCTGATTTTGCTGATCCGGGAGTCGTTAGCTCTGCTGAAGGGTTCAAAAATATGCTGCAGATATTCCTCGCTCATTCCAATCCCGGTATCTCTGAAAACAAAACGGTAACGTCCCAGCCTGCTGTTTCCGGAGGAAAGCTCAGAAACTGAAATGAATATCTCTCCTCCTTCCGGAGTATACTTGCATGCATTGCTCATAATATTCAAAAAAATCTGACTTAATCTGGCACGATCGCCAATTACACGCTCATGCTTCAATTCATCCATGGACACATGGAATATCTGTTTTTTCTCCTCTGCCTGAGTCCTCATCAGGCAAATTACTTCTTCCAGAAGCTCATGAAGATTAAAATCACTATTATTAAGTTCAAACTTACCGCTTTCAATTTTGCTCATATCCAGCACTTCATTTACCAGGCTCAGCAGCAGTTGGCTGGATACTCCGATTTGTTCCAGATCATACAGCAGTCTTTCCTTATCATCCATATGCAGCCTGGCCAGCTCCGTCATACCGATGACAGCATTCAGCGGAGTCCTGATATCATGGGACATTTTTGAAAGGAAATCACTTTTAGCCTTATTGGCGTTCTGCGCCAGCTCATATGCCTCCTTAAGCGCACTCCGGCTTTCCTCTTCTCTCTTTTTCTGCTCGTGTGTATCCTGGAGCGCAAGAATCGCCCAGTTCTTCTTTCCCCCAAAGTAAACATTGCAGGATATGTAATGATACTCTCCGTTTATCTTCCTGTAGCCCTCAATTGTATATCTGTCATACCCCTCAACAATAAGCTCACGGAAATGCTGCAGGGAAAGTTCCCGTTTCATATCCTCATACCAGCTGGGATGCAATGTCTTCCTTGCAAAATCATCCCAGAACAAATCGTAAGAAAATTCCTCCTCCGATATTTCCTCCACGTCCTCCGGAACCCGAATGGCACGTACAGAATTACTCTCCATATCAATCCGATACACCGCAAAAAAAAGATTATGAAGAGAACCTACTATTTCTTCATTAAGTTCCTCCAGTTTTTCTTTTTCCCGCCGCATAACTATAGTGTCCGTCACATTCTGGTGATACCCTCTGAGTCTTAATATCTTCTCACTGATACGCTCTGCCACACCGCCGCAACGGATATAAATCCTTCCAAACACCGGATGCTGCCATGGATACTGCACCTCAGCCCTGCCTTGCCTTATCATATTATCCACACAGGAATTTACCACCGGATAATATTCCTTATCGATATTCCGGTACCAGTGTTCATAGCATTCCTCTGGCGAGGCCTCTTCAGTAAGGCCGAGAAGATCCAGCATCGTCTCATCCGCAAACATCCGGGAATTACAGCCTTCCTCTATTTCTATTATCCATAAACCCGTCATAGATTCATGAAGAACATCCTGCATTGTCGATATATCCTGAATTTTCCCTCCCATGAAGCTGCCTCCTTTCCTAAATAACCGTCTCATTAACGTAATTGTAGCTTATTTATTTCCACAGAGCAACCAATAAAAGGAAGATAAAGATATTTAAAAGACATGATATCGACAAAATAAAAAATAATATGGCTAAAAAAACGAAAGGGCGTGATTTGAATAATTTGCACACCCTTTCGCAGCTTAATACCTTTTTACGGCTTCTTATTTATTTTTCTGCTCCGAAACGGGCTGTTTTTTACAGTCTCTTCAGAAGCTCTTCTCTCTGCGCTTCATATCCCGGTTTTCCAAGCAGCGCAAACATATTTTTCTTATAGCTTTCTACGCCAGGCTGGTTAAACGGGTTTACGCCAAGCAGATATCCGCTGACTCCGCATGCAAACTCAAAGAAGTAGAACAGCTGGCCCAGATAGAACTCGTTCACCTCAGGCACGTCGATCATCAGGTTGGGAACCTGACCATCCGTATGAGCCAGGATGGTTCCGTTCATCGCGCTCTTGTTAACGAAATCAACACTCTTCCCTGCCAGATAATTCAATCCGTCAAGATCCACAGGCTCTTCATTGATGGTGATTTCTTCTCTGGATGTCTCTACATTAATAACCGTCTCAAACATAATACGGGAACCGTCCTGAATAAACTGTCCCATAGAGTGCAGATCTGTCGTCAGGTCAACGCTTGCCGGGAAAATACCCTTCTGGTCCTTTCCTTCGCTTTCACCGTACAGCTGCTTCCACCATTCGGATACATAGTGAACACTGGGCTCATAGTTAGCCAGAATTTCCACTGATTTTCCTTTTCTGTGAAGGATATTGCGGACAGCCGCATACTTCAGTGCATCATTATCTTCGTATTCAGCCTCCAGCGCTTTCTTGCGTCCATCAGCTGCACCTTCCATTAACTTGTCAATGTCCGCACCGCTTACTGCGATAGGAAGCAGACCTACTGCAGTCAGAACGGAAAAACGTCCTCCCACATCATCCGGAACAACAAAGCTTTCGTAACCTTCTTCCGTTGCCAGTCCCTTCAGGGATCCCTTCGCACGGTCTGTGGTTGCATAAATTCTTCCGGCAGCTTCTTTCTTGCCGTATTTCATTTCCATCATTTCCTTGAATACACGGAATGCAATTGCGGGTTCTGTGGTAGTACCGGACTTAGAGATCATATTAATAGAAAAGTCTCTGTCCCCAATCACATCAATCAAATGCCTGATATATGTAGAGCTGATGGAATTTCCAACGAAATAAATTTCAGGAGTTTTTCTAATCTCCTTGCTTACACTGTTATAGAAGCTGTGTCTTAAAAATTCAATTGCAGCTCTTGCTCCCAGATAAGAACCACCAATTCCGATAACCAGAAGCACTTCTGAATCACTCTGGATTTTAGCCGCTGCTTTTTTAATTCTGTCAAACTCTTCCTTATCATAATCAACCGGCAGATCGATCCAGCCAAGAAAATCATTTCCCGCACCGGTCTTGGAAACCAGAAGTTCCCTGGCATCCATCACCTGTTTTTTCATAAAATCTACTTCATGCGCACCGATAAAAGGTGCTGCTTTTGAATAATCAAAAGTCACTTTGCTCATCTGCTTATCCTCCAATTCTGCTGCACTTGGCAGCAAACAAATAGATATAACCGCAGCCATCGCAGAAAACCTGCAATTTCGCTCAATTTCCGTTCTTAGTGTAGCAAAGTTGGTTTTTATTTTCAAGAGTTTTTATAAGAAGCCTTGTTTTTCCTCGTTTTTTCCTTTTTTGTTAAGAATACGGTTTTCTGAATTCTGCATTTTTTCTGCTTCTGCCAGCAGTGCTGTATTATGCAAAAAACTCCTTCAGAAGCTCTTCCAGTTCTTTTTCCTGATTCTTGGTAAAAATCTGTTCCTCCATCTGAGTTTCCGCCGGGCTCTTTTCCATTGTCTCTGCTCTTTCCGGCCGTATTTTTTCCTTTAGCTCCGCAGCTATCAGTTTTCCCGCCGATTGTTTTACTGTCGTCTGCTCTGCTTCCGCTTGTATTTTATCCTGTTCTTCCCCTATACTCTCCATTTCCCGGAGTATGACACCTCCGGCCGATACGCTCCTGACTTCGGCTCCGGCCAGCCATTCCGACTCATCCAGTAATGAAAGCCTGGCCGCCATATGATTTTCCAGATAGTCTGTCAGACTGGTCTTAAGCGCAGCCTTTTTCCCATGTACATCCACCAGGCCTGAAACGCTGAAATACAAATACAATCCCAGAAAGCTCATAAGATAGAATGGAAGGATTTCCCCCAGTGTTTTTCCGTCAATAATCCCCTTACACGCCCCCGCCCCTGCAAAAAATACCGAAAGCATCATAAGCTGCCCGGCAAAATGGGACAGCCCGTCCATGGAAAATTTCCATATTTGAATCCGATTTAAAAACTTGTCCACAAAAACCGGTATATTGGGAACTCCGTCATTGAGCTTGTAACAGTTACGGAATTTAATCTTACACTGCTTAAGCACCTTGTTTTCCGTTGAGGACATGTTTTCAGCCTCCCTTATCAGCGTATTCAGAAAAATTCCTGTTATAAACTTGCATAATATGCTCAATAATAGCAATATAATTGTCATAGCCACCAGTTCTTTATTTTCCACAAACGAAGTCATACTCTCCTCCAATCTGCTGTCCGTATCAGACAGCCTCCCGTCCCCTGTTCTGCTTCTGCAGCTGTGAGACCAGCCTTTTTTGGTTCCTTTGTGAATAGTATTATAGGAGATTGAACCGCCTGCCACAATACGGACAGGCCGGGAATCGATCGGAGAATTACGCCTCAATCTGCCATAATTGGGGATTTATTGTGAAAATACTGGTAACAAAGGAGGATTTTTGATATAATTCGGATATTGAATTTATATTGTTTAATTTGGAGGCATATTATGAAATACAGAACAAAAGGCACTTGCTCCAGCGCAATAGACATTGAACTGGATAATGGAATCATCAAATCTGTACATTTTACGGGAGGCTGCAATGGTAATCTCCAGGGTATTTCCCGCCTGGTGGAAGGAATGCCCGCAAAAGAGGCAATTTCCCGTCTGAAAGGAATCAAATGCGGCTTCAAGCCCACATCCTGCCCTGATCAGCTGGCTGTGGCACTGGAATCCATTGTGGGAACCGCAAATTAATAATTCAGCTAGGGGGCTAATTCATGTCAAAGAAAATCGTTCTTACCGGAGGTGGCACCGCCGGTCATATTACGCCAAATATTGCCCTGCTGCCAAGGCTGTCACAGCTCGGTTATGAAATTTCCTACATCGGTTCCTACAATGGAATGGAGAAAAAACTGATAGAGGATTATGACATCCCCTACTACGGAATATCCACCGGAAAATTCCGGCGCTATTTTGACTTAAAGAACTTTACGGATCCCTTTCGCGTTATAAAGGGATATGGAGAGGCAAGAAAATATTTGAAGGAAATCCGCCCGGACATTGTATTTTCCAAAGGCGGTTTTGTATCCGTCCCTGTAGTCCGCGCAGCATCCTCCCTGAAGATTCCCTGTGTTATCCACGAATCAGATATGACACCGGGACTCGCTAATAAGCTCTGTATCCCGGTTGCTGCAAAGGTATGCTGCAATTTTCCCGAAACGCTGCACAGTCTTCCCACGGAAAAAGCTGTACTTACAGGCTCTCCTATCCGTGATGAACTATCCAAAGGAAATAAGCTTGCCGCACTGGAGCTGTGTCATTTTACTGCCAATAAGCCTGTACTTATGGTAATAGGCGGTTCTCTTGGCGCTGCTTCCATTAATCAGGCTGTTCGTGAGGCTCTGCCAAAGCTGCTCAATGATTTTCAGATAGTGCACATCTGCGGTCATGAGAAAATTGACAACTTGCTGCTCAACCAATCCGGATATGCACAATTTGAATATTTGAAAGCTGAGCTGAAGGATGTGTTTGCCATGGCTGATGTAGTGGTATCCAGAGCCGGAGCAAATGCTATCTGTGAACTTCTCGCCCTGAAAAAGCCTAATCTTCTGATTCCGCTTTCCGCAGGAAGCAGCCGTGGAGATCAGATACTGAATGCCCGCTCCTTTGAAACTCAGGGATACAGTATGGTTATAGATGAAGACTATTTAAGCCCTGATCTTCTGGTTGAGAAAGTACAGGAACTTTACTTTAACCGTCAGACCTATATTAATGCAATGGGAAAAAGCCAGCAGATGAATGCGACCAAGACAATTACAGAATTGCTGGATGGAATTGTAGAAGAAAATAAGGCAGGAAAAGGCAAATAGGATTGAGGCCTGCCGGGGAAGATAATGAAGCTTCCCCGGCGGACCGCTTTTATTCACCGCAAATTGTCTTACGGATATTTTCAAGCTCTTCCTGTGAGGGTTCTTGAGGTACCCAGTTGATGTTCTGCTTATCATCGTCATATCTGGGAATCAAATGCAGATGAAAGTGACGTACCGTCTGTCCTGCGGACTCTCCATTGTTCTGAACCAGATTAAACCCGCTACACTGCAGCCTTTCGGTCATCCTGGCCGCCATTCTTTTAGCCAGCTTCATAACTTCCCCGCATACCTCATCCGGAAGCTCATAAAGATCACAATAATGATCCTTGGGCAGGATTAATGCATGTCCTCTTGTAGCAGGGCCCAAATCCAGAATTACCCGGTACTTTTCATCCTCATAAATAGTATTCGTTGGAATATCTCCATTAGCTAATTTACAAAAAATACAGTTATCATCCTTCATAACAGTTCTCCTTCCTGCCCGCAGGCATCCTCTCTGTTTTTATGCTCTTTATGCAAAAGCCTGTTTCCTCAGTCCGTCTTAATAACATTTCTCAATATCCATAGCCTCCGCCGCCATGCCCTATGCTCCTCCCAATATGGCACAGAAGAAAGGTCAGCAGGAAACCGCTGATCAGCCCGCCTAAATGAGCTGCATTATTCACCATAACACTGCGGAAACCGGAATAAAGAGAAAATATAATCATAAGAAGCATTCTCTGAATGGAAATCTGAGCCGCCCGTCCCTTCTTTGTAATGACCAGGTAAAGCAGTCCGCCTATCAATCCGAAAACAGCCCCGCTCGCCCCAAAGGAGTAATAAAAGTTGCCTGTAGTCAGCTCATATACAGCTGACAGAAGATTTCCGCAGATTCCAGATATAAAAAACAGGGCAAGGTATCTGAAACTGCCAATCGTCTTCTCCACAATCTCTCCGCCAAAGTACAATAATATCATATTATTAACCAGATGGCCAATATCAGCATGAAGAAACATGGATGTCACAAGACGGTAATATTCCCTGCTGTGAGTCAGATACAAAACGCTGAACTGTCCTTCATCATACAGCCAGTCACCCGTAAATTCGCATATCAAAAAAATAACGACATTTATAGCTGTAAGCACTGCGCTGCACCATGGAATATCCTTGTATTTCTGATCCTGGTACCGATAAGTCTGCCGTTTTACCATATACACCCCCGTTACCCCCAGTTTTATGGTATTTACTGCGTCCCTTACGGACATAAAACCTGCAGATACTGCTAATTCTTCACCAAAATATTCCTCAATACCAAAAGGGTAACACTTCCGTACAGCCTTGTCAATAAACCGTTTTTGATAGTTTTCACCTGTATTTCCAACTCCTAATCCCAGAATATATTATTCCTCGTAATGTAGTATGACGCTTCCCAGCCGGACCTCATCTCCCGCTTCCAAAACCATTGTTTCATTTTGTTCCAGGCCTATCCCGTTGATAAATGTGCCATTTGTAGAATTCAGATCCATCAGCGCCGTCCTGCCTTCCTTTTCTACGAATCGGGCATGAATACGGCTAACAGAAGCATCCGGCAGCAGAAGCTGCACCCTGCCTTTCATCTTGCCTGCAGTTACCGGAAGACTGTCCAGGGCAAAACGGATATCCTGTTCCCCCAGTTTTCCCGTTAGTCTGGGACTTCTGGTCCTATTGCCGGGTATATCGCTCATGCTATAAACGCTTCCTATGCTGTTTGCAGAAAATATAGTGTCATCAAAGTACACCTCCTTCTCACAGCAAGCATAACTGTCCCACGTTTTTTCCTGCTTTCTTTCTACGTCTGCCTTTCCCTTTTTTTCATCCTTTACCGCAGTCAGTTTCCATAAAAACAGAAGAAGAATTATGCCATCTGCGGCAAGGCCTCCAAAGAATACCGCCTTAAGCGAGCCTTCTGGCTGCAAATACCAGATAATCCCACAGATAATCCCAAATATAAGAACTGCTGCCACCAAACCAATCAGATTTCTTTTACCATTCTTCTTTTCCTGTGTTCTCTCTTCACCAGTATTACCTTTGTCCGCTTCCGTTTCTGTATCACTGGTACAGTGTATACTTTTTTCTTTATACAGTGTTCCCTCGTACGCTGTAGGGCCCGCTGTCCTGCCATATTCATAAACTGCCGGTTCTTCATAGAAACTCATCTGGCTCTCCCAGCCATCCTCCGACCACTGAAGGTACCCTTTTTCTGCTGCCGCCTCGCCCCTTCTGCTCCGTACGGGACTGTACCCCAGTCCTATCTCCAGCCCGCTTTCCGACCTGTTTTCCAGTTTTGTATCCGGTCTGTCCACGCCTCCTTTTTCCAGGAGCGCACGGAAACTTTCTATAGTGAAACTCTCTGCCTTCGACATCTTATAAAACTGATAAGCGGTGCTTACTGCTTTTTCCTCTCTGTGATCCACATGCTCCAGAAAAAATTCCGCTATCGGCATATAAATGCTGCCGATCGGTTTCTCCTTCTCTGCAAAGGGATAATAAAGGAAACAAAGCCGTTCTGTTTCCAAATCCATATATATACATGCCGGTTCAAGCAAAAGGAACCTTTCTTCAAGAAGGTATCCGGCCATACCTCCCAATAACCCTGACATGCTGTCCACCACATCCAAAATTTCCTGACAGGTCATTTTCCCTGACTCATACATCTGTTCCAGAGACTGACGTGAACTGATGTCATAATACAGACATACCTTACCATCCACATATCGTTCAGTGGCTTCAAGCAGACCCGATATTTTGTTGTTCAATATCATTCTATACTGATAGCTGTCCGTCTTTTCTTTGGGTATTCCTTCAATAACCAGATAACTGTGACTTAATTCTCTCTTGTAAACCGGCTTAACCATTTTTCTTCTCCCTTCCGCCATTTTGTATTATTGTATCAATTCGGACAGCACATCTTCTTGAATATATCTGCTGTCCTGAATTGTTACATATTATTCTATAAAATCACCAATCCGTCTGGCTGCCCGGATAAAAGCGGCGGCATCCCGTATCAGCACCTTCTTCTCTGCTGTTATGTCCCATTCCTTTTGGCTTATAAGCTGCAGCCCGGGCGCCGGAAGCGCAAGATTGGCCTGCAATGAAACACCGACGGAAACTGCAGAAACATTGATTTGTTTTTCCAGGCCTTTAATCGGAAGTACGCTTTCCTTAAGCAGTTTATCCAGCTCCCTGGCTGCCGCCGCCTCGGCTTCCGCATTCCCCTCGTCACACAAGCTGGCTCTGAATGCCGCAATATAAGCAGCCTGATTCAGAAAAGCTACGGTATACAGGTAGAAAGAAAGATACATAAGCGCGGTAATAAGAATTACTGTAATCGGCATGATAAAACTGGCCTCCAGAGTCATATACCCATCTTTTTCCCAATTTCCTTTTGTCATATAATTTCCCCGTTCCTCCGGATACTTCAGTTATCCACACCTATTCCCGCACACAATTCAATTATCCACACCAAAACCACGGCTGTACAAAGAAATGGTGCAAAAGGGATCTGCGTATTCCGGTTGCCTTTTCTGCTTATTATCAATACTGCTGCCAGAAAAAAGGTAAGCAGACATGCTCCAATCACTTCTGCGGTACACCTCTGCCACTGATGCATCAAACCAATGGGAATTACCATCATGCCATCAGCGCTTCCCAGTTTCCCTTCCGTTATATGGCACAGAAGAAGCATAAGGGTTCCCGGAAGTACCCCGGTCAGAATAGCAGACCAGCTGTATTGTCCCAAAATCAGCAGCATTGCCGCATAAATTAATCCCAGAAGAATGCCAGTGTATAAAAGCCATCCGGGTATCGTTCTTTTTTTACAGTCATAACAGCTGCAGATTCCCAAAAAGCTGCATAATATCAGGTTTTCTGCCATATTGTCCTCCTTTTTATCCGCATCTGGAACAGGGAGGCCTTCCGCCGGCTTCCGATAACGGAATACATCTGACGGTTCTCTTCAGTCCGCTGCACTCAATTGTATTATGATATCTGTTTCCTTCTCTGGTAAGATAAACCAGCCCGCTGCCATCACCTCCGCACTTCTCGCATGGATAATATTTTGCTCCTGATTCATTACGCAGCTGTTCCACCTCATCCTTTCCCGCCAGTTCGATGGACAGCGTAAGATGCGTACAATTCCTTTCCCGGTGATAAACGGTTCCGGTTTCCGTTATATATACATACTCCTCTGATTCAGATCCCCCTGCGTTCCGCTCCACATCATAGCCGGTCCATGCCCTCATATAGCAACAGCTTACTATCGTGGTTCCCGGATAAGCCAGAATGGGAACCGCCGGCTTTACCCGTGCCGGACGGATAAGTTTTATCATCTCATCCTCAGCTCCCACAGTATAAGCCAGCATAGACAGCTGCCTGCCCTGTTGATGAAGTGTCTCCAGATTCGTCGCAAAGGTGTGAAAAAATAAGGTGATGGATAATATGTTCATTATAAAAAACAGAAACAACGGTACAGCAAGAGATGCCTCCACTGTCATGGAGCCCTTCATTTTCTGCCTGTCCGGGAAGGAGGTGAACGGGGACACCCCTCTTGCCGGACTTATCTGGGGATATGGCAATGTGTGAAGTTCTTTTGATGTGTGAGGAAGCTGTGTTCGGAAGTGCATGACTTTTGTTGTTTTTAGTTTACAGTTACTTATTGCTTTGCGTCCGTGCAAAAGGGGCATCCCTGTTCACCTCCTTCCCTTCTTAATCGTATCCATATGCTCTTTTTATACTATACTGATATCCATATCCGCTTGATACGGAGGCCTCTGCCGTCATCGCATCCATACAGCCATCTATCCGAAAACAGCTGTTTCCCTTTGTCTGTCTGATATCCGCTTCCATAACATCCATCAGCCTTTCCGTTACCTTCTCCTGGGATTCCAGAAACAGGAATGCCTGCAGATAATCTCCATAGCCAAGTCCCTTCTGCCCCCTCGGATATTCAGATAAATGTCCCCGAAAGGTCAGAAGCTGGCTGAAAGGTGTATTCCAGCTTCCTGAGTCCTTGATAACAGGCACCTTTTCACCATCAAAAAGCATTCTTAAGTCCTTTACGCTCTCCGCATAACCCCAGGCAAAAAGGATCAGCTGGGTAACGGGTTCCTCCAGTTCAGGCATACCCAAAACCCCTGTAATCAGCAATGCAGCTCCTCTGGCCTCTGATTTTTTCTGTCCGTCGCTGAACAGATAAGCCACATTGGCAGCTTCTCTAACCAGCAGGATCTGATTCGCCATGCCGCGCAAATTATCCAGGTCATTTCCCTTACCCTGCAGGATATACTCCACCTGATAGGAAAATGAGGAGCCGTCTTTTATCTGATTATAATAACCGCATTTATCCATAACATATTTCAGAAACAGACATGTATCCGAGACTCCTGACGGCAGTTCTACTCCTGATGGCAGCCCGGTACCTTCCATTTTATTGCTTCGCCCGGTATAAAGCGCCGCCTTCGGAATAGATTCCCTGGACAGGGAAGCGCTGTTTTCAACAGCCAGCTTCAGGATTCCCTCACCTCTTGCTTCATTTACCACATCTGAGGGCAGCTCCACATTTTTTCCTTCCCAGTCCTCGGCTTCCTGTTCTTCTTTATTTAAAATAGCTTCTTTTACCTGTTTTTCGGTTTCATTTCTGCGCAGCTCCACATCTGTTCCCAGAAAACCTCCCGTCTGTATCAATCCCGCATTTACGGCCGCCTGTTCCAGGAATCCCAGCCCCCATTTATCCTTCATATACGTAATCGCCTGCTTTTTCAGTACCGCTCCCTTTTCATCTGATGCAATTGCCGCCTGCTGCAAATCAACTCCGTCTGCAGAAAGTCCTGTCAGATCCTTCCCGACCGGAATATCAAACAGCTCATAAGGGCGAAAATTCATGTTCATATAATTCCTGATATGCTCCTCCGTATTGGAAAAGGCCGGCGAAGTGCCGCCATAGGACATATCTATAAAAAACAGTTCATATTGTTCCAGCATTTCCCGGTGATATTCTGCCAGAGCCGAATCCATGGCCATATCCATCACACATTCCGTTTGTGTACGGATGGTATGCATCCGTACACCTTCTATGACGGTGAGCAGCAGGGAAAGAAGAATTCCCGTAACCAGGGAAAGATAAACCGTAATATAACCTTTCCGCACAGCTTTCCCCTTTCCGGCTATATACTGCCGGCCTGACTTGTTATTTTCGAAAATATGGTTTGCACAAGGCTTGTCAGCTGATTCTTAAAGATTATTACAAGTCCGATCAGAACCAGTATGATAAGAATTACTTCAACCGTACCCATACCTTCTTCCCCGCTCAGGACATTCCTGATTCGTGATTTTATTTCCGCAAAACCATTTACAGCATGCAAATAAATTTTCTTCATAGATTTATTCCTCCATTCTGCCTTTTAGGCAGCTCCTTTCATAATTCCTTGTTTCCTACATACCCGCAAAAGAAAAGCATGCCGGCACCATAATCAGTACCATTACCACCACAAGCATCAGCATCATGGGAAGAAGCAGTCTGGTTCCCGCCTTTTCTCCCAGTTCCCTCGCATTTCTTTTGCGTTCTTCAAAAGCGTGTTCTGCCTCCTGCTGCAAAGCCTGCAGCAATCCCGAAGCTCCCTTTTTAAGATTCTGGGAAAGCAGCGCGGCACATTTTCTGTACTGAGTCAGGCGGCATCTCTGCCCAAAATGTTCGTAAGCCTGTGCTTCCGTTATTCCGCTCTCCATTTCCCGGCAGGCCAGGGTGAGTTCTTCGTATACGTATATAAGCTCCTGATTTCTTGTTTTTCTGTTTTGATAATCCGCGGCCATTCTCTGAAAAGCGGAGCGGATGGGAAGCCCCGCTCCCATCAGAAGCGCCAGCTTACTTATGAACTCAGGATAGGAAAGCAGAAGCTGTTCCTCTCTTTGTTCCAGTTTTTTCTTTAAATCCCGATCCTGAAGGCGATATAATATGCACCCGGCAGCGACAAACAATGCAAAAAGAAGAATGCTGTTATCCGTAATTTTTTCCTTCCAGGAAATCTGCCGCATTTCCACCCTTTCAGGAAGCAGAAAGCCTTCCTCCTGCCTGGATGCCTTTTCCCTCTTAACCACAGTTTCTTCAAGAAGCTTTCGGAACCGCTCCTCCTCTGTGAGTGCAGGAGGACATACTCTGACGGCAAATATCTCTTCCCATTGTTCCTCCCCGCAGGTAAGGACCGCCCGAAGCTCCGTAATTTCTCCCTTTTCGCCAAGCTGCTTTGTTGTTACCTTTCCGTCACTGTGAA
The DNA here is from genome assembly GCF_003435485.1 of Eisenbergiella massiliensis. NCBI lineage: Bacteria > Bacillati > Bacillota > Clostridia > Lachnospirales > Lachnospiraceae > Eisenbergiella > Eisenbergiella massiliensis. The sequence goes on along the minus strand of NZ_QVLV01000001.1, from coordinate 231,942 downwards.
TCAGCTCATAATTACCGCACTCCCAGGTAATCTGAAAAGGGTATCCAGGAAGTGAGGAAGGAAAATTAAGGTCTTTTGATACCTCATTCAGTGTGGAATTATCACCTCTCATCTCATTTTCAAGAGCTTTCCTGACCTCTGGAAGCATTTCTTCCAGCTGCTTACTGGTATATTCTCTCTCCTGGACCTCCAGCTGAAGTTCTTCCTTCTTTTTTCCCTCCCACGCTTCCAATTCTACCCGGAGACTTCCTTTTCCATAGGAATTCCTCTGCAGCCAGCCATCCTCCGACAGCTTCTTATTCATTAATGCGGACAGGTAAAATGCCATTGACAGCAAAGCCCCTATGGATATGAGGAACAGAACGGTACTCAGCTTACCCGTATTGTAGCTTTTCAGCCGTTCCTTCGCTTCACGGGGATACAGGATTTCCATATCCTCCTTCAGCTGCAGCCTCGATGCCGGTTCCTTTTCCATTTTCAGATGCTGCCTCAGCCTTAGCAGCCGTTCCTCCAGCCATGCAGCGGGCTTCAGAAACAGGCGGCAGGGCGCCGGCATATCGGCATCCGCATCCGCTTTAGTACTCCTGCTTATCAGAAGCAGCACAATAATTCCTGCAATGATGCCTGCATAAATAACCCACATATGTCACACCTCTATTTCTATTATTTTCCTGGATAAATAAAATGCGGCCAGATATACCGCCAGACAGCCGGTCATAATAAGAATGCCGGCAGCGTTAAAGTAAAGACAGTCAAAGAAGCCTCTGGAAGTCAGCTGCAGATAAGCCATGATTAAAAACGGTACCATATTCATAATTTTCTGTTCATATCTTCTGGATGACAGCAGCGTCTGAATTTCCTGTTTAACCTCAATCTTTTCCCCTGTTACGGCTGCGCTGCGGCGTATAATATCATTCAGATTGCCTCCGCTCCTCTTTGCTATGGAAAAGACCTCTGCAAAATCCTCAATATCTGGCTCCCCGCTTCTGATTCCCAAATCCGCCAGCAAAAGCTCCAGCGGCACATGATTTCTGAGTCCCTTTCTGAAAAAGCGAAGCTCTTTTGCCATCAGACTGTCATCACCATAAAGACGTTCCATATCCTTTCCCGCTTCAAGGAAGGCATTTTCAATGGAGTATCCGGCCTGCAGCCCTGCTGCGACAGACAAAATTGTGTCTTTGAATTGATCTGCCAGCCGTTGTCTCTGTCTGCGAATGAGCGTTTTTTCCGTTTCTTTAAATGTGAACAGAATCAGAGGAGACAGCGGCAGCACAGCCCAGAAGGAATGATAGAAAAACCATGCAAGCAATGCGGCGATACCGACTCCCTGTGCGCCGTAAAGAAGAATTTCCTTCCTTGAAAAGGTATATTTCCGATAATCCGGCGCATGCTCCTTTTCCTTTTCTTCTTTTTTGCGGTTATGCAGATCCAAAACCCGCCATTTTAAGTTTATCTTCATGCAGCAGCTTCTCCTTTCTTACCAGTCTTCCCTGTACCCTGCCGGACGTCTCTCCCTCTTCCTCAAAGGAAAACAGGGAAGACAGCCGGATTTCCCCGTCTTCAATACCTGTAACCTCTGCTATCTGCAGCACTTTTCTTGTTTTGTCACGCAGCCTTCCCAGGTGTACAATAATATCCACGCCGGAAGCTATCTGCCTGCGTATTGCGGGAAGCGGAATTTCCATACCCATCAGCATCATGGTTTCCAGCCGCATCAGCATATCCTGGGCGCTGTTGGCATGGCCGGTTGACATCGATCCGTCATGTCCGCAGTTCAGGGCGCTGGCAATCAGATCCACCGCTTCTCCCCCTCTGACCTCACCGACAATAATTCTGTCCGGCCGCATCCTCAAAGAGGTTTTAATCAGATCTCTGATAGTAATGGGCTGGCAGCCTTCCACATTGGCATTCCTTGTTTCCATCCGGACCAGATTGGGAATCCCCCGGATTTGCAGCTCCGCACTGTCTTCAATGGTTATCAGCCGTTCATCTGCAGGAATAAAACCTGCCAGTGCATTCAGGAATGTTGTCTTGCCGCTTCCTGTGCCCCCGCTGATAAAAATATTGTATCTGGCCTTTACCAACTTCTCCAGAAAGCTGCATGCTTCCTCGCTGATGGATCCGATTGCCAGCAGCTCTCTCATACCAATAGGCTGTTCCGGGAAACGTCTTATGGTTACCACCGGCCCGTTAAGAGCAATGGGACCCAGCACCACATTGACCCGGGAACCATTTTCCAGCCTGGCATCCACAATTGGGGAGGTTTCGTTCACCACTCTGTTGCAGCCTGCCACGATCTGCTGTATGACATCCTGCAGCTTCTCTCCTGATTCAAAGCCGCAGGGCCAGGCAAAAAGCCTGCCTGCTCTCTCCACAAAGATTCCTTCCATCCCGTTGATCATTATCTCTGTTACCTGTTCATCCTCAATCAGCTCCTGCAGCACATCCAATCCCCGAATGGTGAAAAACAGTTCCTTTCCCATCCTGGCCCGTTCATATACATTGAGCCTGCCGGCGAATTCTCTTGCCCGCAGCCGGTCAGCTATGGCATCCTGTATCTCTTCATCCGACATCTCCCTGGTAAAGTCCATGTCTGAAAGAAGCTCCCGCTTAATCCCATCCCTTACTGCCAGATATTTTTCCTGTTCCATCTGCCGGTACCCTCCCTTCTGCCTGCTCTTATCCGTGCAAACCTGCAGTCATTCATCTGTCTGAAATACATATGGCTGTGACGCATCTATTCTTCCTTCCAGTCCTCTCTTATCAGTTCCTGTACCAGTACGGCCAGTTCGCCCCGGGTCATATTCTCCAACCCCGCCGGCAGCTGACGGAAAAGAGGCAGTCTGCATTTCCTCGTCTTTTCCAGTATTTCCTCACAGTCAAGACAGCGCAGCAGCTCTTCATACTGCTCCTGTTTTGCCGCGGCAAATCCATCATCCCTGGTAATGGTATAAACCCTGGTACACAGCTTCAGGATATCGAAAAGCCCCTGTATGGCTTCCGATAAATCAAGAAGAATATATTCATATCTTCCTGTCAATTCCAGTTCTTCAAAAAGCTGCAGCCACTCCTCTTTTTCCACTCTCTGCAAGTCCATGCAGGAAAAAACAGGGGGGATGAAGTCAAGTCCGTTCACCTTCTGTACCATTCCTTCCAGCCTGTAAGGAAATCTGCCGTCACCGTTATGCAGGAAATAAATCAGATCCGACAAATCGGTTCGAAACTCCCGCTGCAGCATACGCGCCAGCCCGGAATAGCTTTCAAAATTCAGATAAAGCACTTTGTGTCTGCGGGCGAGAAGCTGCCCAAGAGTGAAAGAAAATGTGGTTTGGAGACACCGTCTTACCGGTGTGTAGATTCCGATGAGCTGTACGTTCCCCAGCCTCTGAGAACGTGTAGCCGGAGGAAGAATTCCTCTGTCTGCGGCTATTTCCATAATTCTGCGGACAATATTGTCCATGGACTGATACTTGTTCACGGTGTCCAGGCCAGGCGGCCCCTCCCCGCATTCCTCAAGTATCAGAATCTGATCCGCCTCCCAGTCCGTTTCCAAGCGATATACGGATTCTGTAATCAGCAGAAAGGAAACGCGGCTGTCTTTACAGAATTGCTTCAGCTTGTCCGGGCTGGTAAAGACCTGCACTTCAAAGGGAAATCCGTCCTTTGCCATCAGCAGGCTGAGATAATCCGTGAGATGACAGGCGAATTCCTGCTCTCTGTCACATACTGCCAAAATATTCTTTTTCAATAACACCTCCCGGTTCACATGGAAAGGGTATTTTCATAAAATACGCAGTAAAATCCCACTCTCCGTTGTTCCCCTGAATAAAATAAAAATGATGGAAAAATGAAAATGCTGATTCAACAGCCAGAATTTGATACACGGTTCTGCCTGAAAACAGATACCGCAAAAGAAAATTAGATATTTCCGATTGGTAAAATGAAGTATAAAACATGGTTTCCATTTTGTAAATAGGGTTACGTAAATTAAATCATTTTTGTTAAAATGTTCCAAAGGTGTCACAATAAAAAGAATAAAAAAGCCGAAAACACCTGGAAAACACTGAGTTTCCAGGTGTCAAAAAAACCTTCTACAGCATAGAAACCACATTGATCCCATACAGCAGCGCCACCCCCGGCAGCCCGAGCAGTCCTGACGCAATAATACTGAAGGGTCCGATTCCCACACGCCAGGCAAAGCCCTGTGACTGCAAAAACATATTGATAAAATAAATTGCCAGTGTCCCCAGTACGGCGCGCATAATAAAATTAATCAACAGCTCCGTTTTGCTACGCATGGCTGCAATCAGAAGTACAAGCGCAAAAGCGATGCCTATCATCAAGGCTCCGTTCATATTTTCCATTTATCCTCCGGTCCCGACGTATTTCGGCAGGGTTATTCACATTTCATCCCTCCAAAACAGATCGGTCTGTCCTTTCTACACCATATGTGAAAAATATGAAAATATAACATGCATATTTTACCTTTTTTCTGTATATACTTATTTACAAAGTACTTATTGGCAAAATCAGGCAGAGGAGGAGGATTCATGAAATTCCATTTCAGCCAGGGCTCTGTGAATAAAGCGGACAGGCCCCTTACCTATCAGGAAAGTCTGATGCTGGACATACAGAAGACAAGATGTGAATTGGAAAATGCCTACGCGGGTTTTGATTATGTTACAGATCCCGATCTGATTGACTGCTATATTTATGAACAGAATGCAGTCATGAAAAGATACAAATACCTTTTGCAGAAAGCGGCAAGCTTAAAGGCCTCAGAACAGACGGTAAGCGGATAACACCGGCTCTTTTCGATCTGCCGCCGCAAGCTTATACTGGCAGAGTTTTTCCCCCTTGACTTCTGCCTGATTTAAAAGCACAGCCTCCTTTGGGAAGGCTGTGCTTTTATTTTGAATTATCAGAACATAAATACTGCTGCGCTTGATGCGGGAAGGTCAAAGGTAATCCGGTAGGGCTTATAGTCGCATGGCTCCGCTGTTGCCCGGATGGATGCAGGTATCTGTGCCCCATTTCCGCCGAATGCTTTATCATCGCTGTTCAGAATAAGCTTGTAGCTCTTCTTTTTGGGCACGCCCACACTGTAGTCTTTTCTTTCCACAGGAGTCATGTTCAGCACGAAAAGGAGGCTGTTTTTGCCATCTGAGGATCTGCGGATAAAGCTGTATGTACTGCGTTCCGCATCGTCCGCATTCACCCATTCGAAGCCGTTCCAGTCATTGTCAATTTCATGCAGGCACGGATATTTACGATAAAGGTTCAGAAGTGTTTTTACATATTCCAGCATGCCGCTGTTGAGTTCATCCTGGAGCATATACCAGTCAAGCTCCCTGGCCTCGCTCCATTCTCTTTCCTGGGCAAATTCCTGTCCCATGAACAGAAGCTTCTTCCCCTCGTGCCCGAACATATATGCATATCCGGCTCTCAGGTTCGCATACTTATCAGCTCTCAGGCCAGGCATTTTATTTACCATGGAGCATTTCAAATGCACCACCTCATCATGAGACAGCGGAAGGATATAATTTTCCGAACTGTTGTAGCTCATGGCAAAGGTCATGGCGTAATGATCATTTTTACGGAAATAGGGATCCAGCTTCATGTACTCACAGAAATCATGCATCCATCCCATATTCCACTTAAAGCTGAAGTCCAGGCCGCCTTTGTCAATAGGCCCTGTAACGAGCGGCCATGCGGTGGATTCCTCCGCAATTGTCATAACTCCGGGGAAGGTCCCTCTGATGACGGAGTTAAAATGCTTGAAAAATTCTATGGCCTCCAGATTTTTGTTGCCGCCGAATTTATTGGGCACCCATTCGCCGTCTTTTTTGCCATAGTCCAGATAAAGCATGGAAGCCACGGCATCCACACGCAGGCCGTCAATATGGAATTCCTTAATCCAGAAAAGAGCATTGGCAATCAGGAAATTTTTTACCTCGTTTTTGCCATAGTTGAAAATCTTGGTGCCCCAGTCAGGATGCTCTCCCAATCTTGGATCGGGATGTTCAAAAAGCGGTTCCCCGTCAAACTCCGCAAGTCCGTGGGCATCCTTGGGAAAATGCGCGGGCACCCAGTCAAGGATCACACCGATTTTATTGCGGTGAAGGGTATTAATCAGGTATGCAAAATCTTCCGGAGTCCCATAGCGGGAGGTAGGCGCATAATATCCTGTCACCTGATACCCCCAGGAACCGTCAAAGGGATGCTCTGCAACACCCATCAGCTCCACATGGGTAAATTTCACTTCCTTAAGATAGCTGACAAGACGATCCGCAAACTCCCTGTAATTATAAAAACCGTCCTCCGTCCCGTCCGGATGCTTCATCCAGGAGCCGATATGACATTCATAGACAGCCAGCGGTTCCCTGTTCATATCCTTTCCCGCACGTTCCTCCATCCATACGGAATCTGTCCATTTAAAATGGGAAATATCCGTGGTAATGGAAGCTGTGCCAGGCCTTTTTTCCGCATAGTTGGCAAACGGGTCCGCTTTGTAAAGCTTACGGCCGTCAGGCGCGGTGATCAGAAACTTATACATCTCTCCCGTGCCTACTCCGGGAATAAAAAGCTCATAAATTCCTCCCGGCCCCTTTTTTTTCATTGGGTATTGGGTTTCCTCCCATCCGTTGAAGGTACCGAAAACATGTACCTGCAGCGCATGCGGCGCCCAGACAGCAAAAAACATTCCCTTCTTTCCGTTCTCCACGGAAGGGTGGGCCCCCAGTTTTTTGTAGATGTCATAATGTGTCCCCTGTGCAAACAGATACTCATCGGCCTCGGAGATAAAAACCTCCGGTGCTTTTTTTGTCTTTGCTACACCTGCCATCTCTACCTCTCTTCCGCCGCCATAGGCGGCTTAGATTCTTTCTATATGAAATCCCCCTCATGCAGAATAATCATATCATCATCATCGTACCGTTTTGCCAGCAGTACATCCATAAAATGCTTCGGCGTCTTGCGGTTTGCGTGATCAATCGCTTCGTCCACAATATCCCTGACGTCGTTTACCGTTACGATATGATCGCTTGTCTGCATATCTTCAATGCGGGTATGAAGGGCCAGCCTTCCCAGCTCATCGATTGCGTATTCATGCATTTTTGCGTACTGACAGCCATAGGCTACAAGCGTACCGTTATCCAGCGCTTCGATGTCAAATCTCGCATTAAAGAAGGACTCCATTTCCGGATTGGCGGAAATCAGTTTCTTTATATTTCTCTTCGTATCTACCAGAATTACCAGGATGCCTGTCCGCTCCTGGTTCAGCGCATCCAGAAGGCTTCCCATGCTTTCATCGGCAATGTCCCCTGCCGAGTCTATGACAAGGGCGCCTCCGGCCAGCTTTTCAATCAGTTCTGCCGGATTCTTTTTGCTGAAGGCATCTCCGTCTATTTTTGCAAGCTTTCCGGAGAAATTATGATCCTTTGCCCGGAAGTCCCTGACAATATTCTTCGTCAGGCTCATCGTGTCTGAGCCCGGGTCCCCGGTAATAATCAGGTTTCCCGTATATGCGGCAAGGCTCAGCCTGTCCAGCGCACGGACCAGTCTCTTCATCGCACCCTTCGTGGGCACAAAGGAGGCAAATAGCTGTTTTTCTTCCCGGCTCATGGAACGGATTTCCTGTTCCAGACGTTCGTCCTCCCGGCGTTCTTCTTCTTCCTGGCTGACTTCCTCCTCCGGATATTCCTCTTCGTTAGCCGCCTCTTCCTCTGCTGCAGCTCCTTCATAGGGCTGCTGTACATATGCCGCGGAATCATTTCGTTCCTCCTGCCCGTATGAGGCTTCCGGTTCGGGATATGCGGGAGCCTGCGGCGCAGTCTCCTGCTGAGGCTGAGAATATGGCTGAGCAGGCTGTGTATTATAGTCAGTACGGACTGGCTGCGCCTGATCCTCCGGCATTACTGCAGGCTGAACCTCCGGCTGCGTATGTACTTCTGCGGAGGACCCGGTCTGTGCCGGCTGAGACTCAGGTAAGGATTGAGGCGCCGGATGATACTGGGTTTCCGGGATAGCCTGGGCTTCCGGAACGGACTGCACTTCCGGAACGGCCTGCGCTTCCGGTGCCGGCTGCACCGGCTGGGGTACTGCAGCGGCTCCTGCACCAGGCTGCTGCTGTATGGGAGCCTGAACAGGCGAAAGCTCTTTCATGCCGGACTCCGGCGCAGTGACTGCGGCTGATGGTACACCGGCTCCTGCTGCAGGCACTGCATTTACGGGAACACTTCCCTGCAATGCCGCACTAACCGGTTCCCCGGCACGCTTTATGGCATTTTCCACTTCTTCAGCCGCCCATATCTTGGTATGTGCGGATATTACACTCGTATCGGCATGACGTTTGCGCTCCACGGGAATTCTTTCTTCCTTCTGGAGACGTTCCAGCACACCCTTTCTGGCAGTCTCATCAAAGTCACGGAAAAGAGAACCGGTCTGCTCCATAACCCGCTGCTGCAGCTGCTTACGGCGCTTCTCCTCGTTCTCATGCTTCATTTTCTCCCATTCCTTCATGATGTCTTCAATATTCATCTGTCCGGTGATTTGTCTTTCGATTTGCTGCTCTTCCGGCATAACCAGACCGATCTGACCGTCATATTCCTGGGATAAATAACTGTTCATTTTTGGTTCACTGCTTACATAACGGTCCTCAGCCGGAACCTCCGGCTGCTGAACCTGAGTATAAACAGGCTGTGCCTCCGCCGTATAGGGCGCAGGCTGCTCCTGCACACTGTTCTGAGGCATGTATCCCTGTGCGGATGCCTCCGGCTGATAACTATACTGATTGGCTTCCGGCTGGTATTCCTGCGCGGGAGTCTCCTGCTGATACCCCTGCGCCGCTTCGGCCGGATACTGCTCTCCCTCCGGCCGTCCCCCTTCATATTCATATTGTTCATACTGTTCACCGCCGTACTGCTGTCCGGCGAAGTTCTGTTCATTCATCTCCCCTGTATCGGAAGAGATATCATAGGACTGATCCGCAAAGGTCTGGTCGGCGTAGGCCTGTTCCTGGGCGATCAGCTGTTCCTTATATGCCTGAAGGGAAACCGGTTCACCTGCGGGCTTTCCGTTAAGCATGAGTTCTTCCATGCTCTTGGCCAGTTCTTTCTGAAGGTTGATGGTATTATACTGCCCCACGTCCATGGGCTTTACATGGATGTCGTCCTCAGCTGCCGCGCCGTTCTTCGCAGCCGCGTTCCGGCCCTTCTGCTTCTCCTCCGGTTCCGGGACGCGCAGCCCCTGCTTACGCATCATGTAGGCTTCGAATTTCTGCTGCTGCGCCGGTGAAAGGGGCTGATGAAGCATTTTCAGCTCCATGGCCTTAATTACATATTTCCCTTCGCCGAACCAGAGAATAAGTTCGTCGCATTCCTCCACACATTTAGTTGCCAGACCTACCCTGTGATAAAGGTATGCCAGCTCATAGGCCCATTTTTCCCTGTAATCCCTCTTTTTGAGTTCCTCAAGGACTGCAATCCGCTCCTCCAGCCCCACGTCCTGCGCTTCGTACAGCTTGTACTGGAGCACATATCTGCCGCTGTCATTGGGGGCTATCTGGACAAAATCCTTATAATACTCAATAGCCTGTACCACTTCTCCCATCTTAATAGAAAGATCACAGAGAGAATAAATAATCATTCTCCCTGCGGGGTGGCGTTCGTTCGCCATTTCCAGAAGCAGCTTCGCATCGTCAAATCTTCTGTTTACCTTATAAAGATCACTGACTGTGCAGAGCATCATCACGCTCTTCACTCTTGTCCAGTCAATGGTATCCGCGACCTTCGCAGCTTCCACATACTTCTTCTGCGAGATCAGTGTCTTAATTTCCTCTGCCCGTATTTTGTACTCATATTTATCCAAGGTGCCACCTCTACCGTAATCCTGATTAGGCATAATTACCCACTTTTTTATCATTTAAGTTTACCATAGGTGCAATGTCTTGTCAAAGCCAAATGCCCGTAAATATAAGCTTCTTTTGCCATTCTAATACGGTTTTACGATAATCTCAAAATAGTGTTTATGCATACTTTTAATCAAACAGCACCTTCCAGTTTTCATTTTCTGCCGCCGCAAAGCACATGGCAACCTGTTCCTCCGTTGTTTTGTCCGCATCCATTTGGGGAAGCCTGTCAGGGGGGAACCAGCCGCTTTGGACGGTTTCAATATTTCTTTCGAATTTTCCTTCTATGGGTTCGCAAAGAATAAATACCTTGCAGATATTATATGCTTGAGGCGGCAGATTATGCCGGTTCCGGTCCTGCACCGCTACGATTTTTACCGGTGCGACAAGCATGCCCGCCTCTTCCCTGGCCTCCTTTACCGTATTTTCACGGATGGTCTGATCCATATCCACCCAACCTCCGGGCATAGACCAGCGGCCAGTCATTTCCTGGACAAGAAGAATTTGTCCATCCCTGATGATGGCTGCCCGGCTGTCAAGCTTGGGCGTCTGGTATCCGCTTTCCAGGCAGAAAAGATCATGTACCTGTTCAAAAGATAAATCCGTGTTACAGCTTACGATTTCCGCCGCTATTTCGCGTATTCTTCCAAAACGTTCCAGATCAAAGCGATCCTTTGAATAGGTAAGGCCGGCCTGGGCGATGAACTGCAGTTCCATGGCCCATTTCAGCCATCTGCGGTTCTTTCGGGGATCTTCCTCCCGCACAAATACGGATGGGATTTCTCCGGGATGCGCAAGATAAAAATCTGCTCTGATATGCTCGGGAGAAGCGCAGCCCCACAGCGCCAGCGCGCTTTCCACGCCTGCGTCGGCGGCGCATGTCATATCATAGGCCGTATCACCAATATATACCGCTTCTTCCGGCTGTGCCTTCTGCCTGCGCAGATATTCCCTGACAGGTTCGCCGTCCGGCTTGTGGCGGATGGTGTCATCCGCACAGATGACGGTATCAAAAAATGGCTCCAGCCCAAACGGAAGAAAATCCTTTTCATATTCCGGCCGGTTTCTGGAGGTGACGATTCCGAGGTGGATTCCTTTTTCCTTAAGCGCCGTAAGTGTTTCACGGATTCCCGGGAATATACGCATATATTTATGATAGGACGGTGTCAGAGTTCCCCAGAACTGTACGGTCTCCGCAAGCTCTTCCTCCGCGAAGCCCAGTCTGCGAAGCGCGGCTTCACTGGGAATCCCCAGCGCAAATTTCAGTTCTTCCGTTTCCATATGTTTCCCTTTTTTCATCAGCACTGTTTCCTGCAGGGAAAGAAGCACTGATTCCTCAGAGTCGAGCAGTGTTCCGTCGATATCAAAAATCACATGTTTTTTCATAGGCTATATATCCCTTTCTTTCAGCATATTGGCAATTACCAAGAGGCCCTGTTCGTAGTCTGTTTCATAGGAGTCTGAAATCTCCAGCAGGGGCATGGAGTGTTCGGGAATTACTTTTTCACATTCCCGGTACAGCTCCTCCAGCGCACCGTCCAGGAATGGGTTTCTGTACAGCACCACTCTTTCCGGATTGAGCACCGAGGCATAGATTTGTATGATTTTACAGTATATTTCCAGCATGCGGGACGGGGCAAAATTCTTGTCTGCGGGCCTGAGCTTTCCGAGCATATCCGGCAGGAAGCCCAGTTCCCCTGCAAAATCGCTGGCGCCCTGCCATACCTTTCCATTAATTACTATGCCGGCCCCCATGCCGTTTTTGCCCAGATAAATACAGACACAGCAGCCGTCGCTGCGGCCGGCCAGGCTCCATCTGCCCGCCGCCACAGCATTCATGTCATTTACCGCTCTTACGGGAATTCCGAATTTCCTTGAAAAATGCTCCTGCAGGTTTACCCCTGTCAGTTCACTTCCTCCCGCGGTGAGAACAACTTTCCCTCCGGAAACCATGCCCGCTGCTCCGATTACAATCCCCTTCAGACAGGGAAACTGCGTTCGGATGCTTTCTACTTTTGCTTCCATGGCAGTAAGAATGGGGAAATTTTCTTCGGAGGTTTCCTCCTTCAGGCTGTTTCCCTCCAGATCCTTCAACGACCAGTGGATTGTATCGTTTTCCACCGTAAGGAGCAGATAAAGGGAAAATACCGGATTCAGTCTGTACAGTGCGGCACATCTGCCGCCGCCTGATTTCTCCGTTCCGGCTTCCTCCACCTCTCCGGTTTCACAGAGAAGATCCACGGTTTTACTGACTGTGGGAAAGCTCAGGCCTGTTTTCCGGGAGAGAACGCTTTTGCTCACGGGCCCCAGCCCTTTCATGCAGTCCCTCACAATTTCCTGGTTCATATCCTTAACGGTAAGCGTACTTGCCATCCTGTTTCCCTCCCAATATTGTTTATTACTTTTTAAAAGTATTTTAATTATAGTGTATAAGCGGGTGCAATGCAATATTTTTTTACTTTACATTGGAATGTTTATATTAATCTAATACAAAAATATGAAAATCAAAAAAAGCTTTACACATAAGGCATCGTTTGTCTGCTTCTGCTAATTTTCTGCGGCATTCCGGTTCATTTTATTTCTATTTATATCTATTTATAATAGAAGAATTGCTTCCGGTATGATAAAGTATTTCTAGGGCAATTTTCAATACCGCTCCAGAGCTAATCCGGCTGCACCGCAGCAGCTGACAGGGCGGGCGGTAAATGGATATGCTTCGCAAATGCCCTTACCGGCAAATATTTATTACAGGAGACAGACATGAGGGGTTTAGGTACAATTATCAATGTGGCGGCCGTCATATTAGGCGGCGGCCTTGGCATGCTTTTGAAGGGAGGGCTGAAGGAACGTTTTCAACAGATACTCATGCAGGCCCTTGGGGTATGCACCATTTTTATCGGCATATCAGGAGCGTTGAAGGGCATGCTCCGCGTGGAAAACGGCACACTGGAAACTACGGGCACCATGCTTCTCATCGCGTCCCTGGTGACAGGTTCTCTTCTCGGGGAATGGATTCAGATAGAAAAATGGATGGATCGTTTCGGCGAATGGCTTCGTGAAAAGGTGGGCGGAAAAAATGACAGCCAGTTTGTGGAAGGCTTTGTTTCCGCTTCCCTTGTCATCTGCGTAGGAGCCATGGCCATTGTAGGCGCTTTGGAGGATGGTATGCGGGGCGACTACTCCATGCTTGCCGCCAAGGCAGTTTTGGATGCGGTAATCGTGATGGTTTTTGCCTCTTCCTATGGAAAGGGCGCGGTATTTTCCGCACTTCCGGTGGGACTGTGGCAGGGCGGCATCACAATTTTTGCCGGGTTTCTGGAACCTGTCCTCACACCGCAAATTGTTTCCGATCTTTCCTTTACCGGGAATGTGCTGATTTTCTGTGTGGGCGTGAATCTTGCCTTCGGCAAAAAATTCCGCGTAGGAAACATGCTGCCGGCCTTGCTCTTTGCTGCAGTGTTTGATGCAGTTGCAGGTATATTTTAAATTTATTTATATTTTTTGTAGAAATGGAGAAAACTATTAAAAATGAAAACATATCTTGTAGATTTTCTTAATAATTTAAAGAATTGCTGTCCGAAGAAAAAACATGGCATAGTTCTTCATAATATGATTTTCCCTCTGTGGCTGCTGTGGATTTTTCCCGTGACCTGGATCGTGGTGCTTCCGGCGAACCTGTTGATTGATCTGCTTGTCCTTTCGCTGACCATGCGCTGCCTTAAGCTGGACGGCAGAAAGGAAATCGCTAAAAAGGCTGTTCTGAAAATATGGGTTTCCGGGTTTGTTTCTGATTTTATCGGCACCGTAGTGATGGTTTGTGCTGTACTCATAGATTCCTTTCTGGATTACCAGTCTCCGCTGGGGGCATGGTGGTACGAAAATATAACAAATGCCGTGGCGCTTGATCCTTTTGAAACTCTGCCCGCATTCCTGTGGACGGCGGCCTGTATCCTTATCAGCGGTATCTGCATTTATCAGTTGAACTTCAGGCTGGCGTTGAAGAAGGCTGTGCCGGATACGGCCATACGGAAGAAGCTTGCGCTTTCCCTTGCCGTATTTACCGCCCCTTATCTGTTTTTACTTCCCACAGCATGGTTTTTCTGATGACAGGCATCCGGGGTAATGTTTCCCCAGTTTTTCCATTTTCAGCACATCTGAACATTTAATGCGCCGACCATAAGCAGAGAAAACAGAGCTGGAAGAATCCATTTCCAAAGACAATTCTGGGTGGATGATGACAGCAGCTGAGAAGGTAGTTAACAGATAACTCTAGGAAAATAATCGGATATTTACGATATTTTTCTTTATTTTTCAACATTTTTTCTTTATTTTTTAATATTTTTCTTTAAATTACCTAATATTTTTAAGTCCATTTTCATATGCAGTCCAGGCATATACAGACAGGAGAATTCAAATGGAAGCTTATGTAAATGCAGTAATCGAAGAACATTATCACACTCTGCCCCTCTCAGTCAAAGCCCTCGGCGGCGGGTTTTATGGAAGGGTCTTTCTGGCAGTGCTGCCTGAAGCTCCGTTTCGGGTGGTAATTAAGCTCTATCTTTATCCCGGGCTGGCCCTGCAGGAGGAAACGCAGCTGAATCTGCTGCACAGCACCGCACTTCTGCCCATGCCGAAGGTCTATTTTGTCCGTGTAAATGACAGCCTCATCCCCTATGACGCACTTGCCATGGAGTTCCTGGAGGGAATCAATGCGGGAGGTGAAATAAGGCTTTCCAGAGAGGATATGAAAAAACTTGGCGCCGTGATGATTGATAACCTTATCGCCTGGCACAATACCTGCAATCCCGAAGGTTTTGGGAAGATCAATGCCCCCTCCCCTGAGAAGGACTGGTTGTCCTGTTACCGCAGGAAGGCCGGGGAGGATTTGAAAAAGGCAGAGATCCTTTACCGAAGCGGGAAGCTGGAAAAGGATGTATTTTCCCTGATGGACAGGGCCTATGAGAGGATAGATGACGTTTTTTACCTTCCTGTCACAAAGGCATCCCTGATTCATGGGGATTACAATACCTGGAACCTGCTCCTCAGCGAGGATCTTTCCCGGGTGTCCGGGGTGATTGATCCCTTTAACTGCTGCTTTGCCGATGCCGAGATGGATCTGTACCAGCTGGACAATGCCAACGGCAGGGATTACGGGCTGCTGGAGCAATACAGTCAAAGAGTCCGGCTCAGTGAAAACTTTGCATTAAAAAACTGCTTCTATGAATTGTTCACAGAGCTGATGCATTATCATGACGCCCATGTGGATCCAATCGTTCCCAGGGTCGCAGAGGAAGCGGAGGCGCTCCGCATCCAGCTTGTCAGGTTTGGCATTATCTGAGGCCGCGCTTTGTCCAACTCTAAAATAACAGGCCTGAGCTGACAGCTGATCCGCATTCAGGCCTGTCATTTTAGGGCTGGACAAAGCGAAATGAACATGTTATATTGATGGGGAATCAGCGTTGCTGAGTTCAAAAAAGAGAAAAAGACAACGGCTGAAGAATAACCATTATCATTTAGCAGTGTTTTGAATTGACAGCCTGACATAACAGGCAGACAGGAGAAGAAATGCGGAAATAATCTGAATTTGGTATGGGAGTGTTTTTTGAAATTACTTTCTGCAGGATGAGCAGTACCATTCATGAGGTATTAGCCTGCTATCCATGAAGCGCAGCAAGCCTGGGGGATTAACCAGGGGGACCTGCCACGTAAAACAGAGAGCCTGCTATCGCAGGCAGCGGACTGCAGGAATGAATTTTCAAACATACTCCAGGTAACTGGTTATAAAACCAGGTTAACAGTAAACAATAGTGAGACGCGGGATTACAGAGGTTTTAGACACGAACGCGCCTGCTTTCGTTTGTTGCCATTTTCGGATTTTCAGCATTTTCATAATAGATTTCAACGCATAATCCAGGCCCTTTCCGTGTGTTCCGGAAGGCCGGGCGGTGTTTTTTTGCGGCACCGGCAGCGTTGTCCGTTATGTAAATAACATTAAAATCCACATCCGGCGGCAGACGGAACGTGGATTTTTTTATATCCTTTCGGCAGGCGTATTTTCCCGGTAAATTTACATACTGCATTGAAAAGGAGCTGATGCTGAATGCTGCAGATAAAGAATCTGACAATCACACACAAAAAGGACCTCCGCCCTCTTCTGGAGGATTTTAATTTTACACTGAACACAGGGGACAGGGCGGTAATTATCAGTGAGGAGGGCAACGGAAAATCCACCCTGCTGAAACTGATTTATGATGCCTCACTTGTCTCTGACTATGTGGAATATACCGGCCAGATACTCACCCAGGGAACACTGCTTGGATATCTTCCCCAGGAATTTCCCGATGCCTGGAAAAAAGAAACCATATACAGCTATTGTGTCGGAACACCTGCCTTTACTGATTTATCCCCGAAGGAGCTGGCAGCTATCGCTTCACAGCTTATGCTTCCCGCAGACTTTTTTTACTCCGACCAGCTTTGCGGAACGCTTTCCGGCGGAGAAAAGGTTAAGCTGCAGATTGCTGCGCTGCAGATGGGCAGTCCTGATATCTATCTTCTGGACGAGCCTTCAAACGATATTGATATTGAAACGCTGGAATGGCTGGAGCATTTCATCAACAGCTGCGGAAAACCGGTGCTTTTTGTCTCCCACGATGAGACTCTGATTGAAAATACTGCCAACGTTATCATACACCTGGAGCAGATCATGCGTAAGACCAGGCCACGCCATACCATTGTCAGAATGCCCTACCGGAAATACATCAGCAGCCGCGAAGCGGCATTTGAGCGCCAGGAACAGCTGGCGCAGAATGAACGCCGGGAATACCGTAAGCAAATGGAACGCTTCCGCCAGATCGAGCAGCGCGTGGAAGCAATGCAGAACGGAATCAGCCGCCAGGATCCCCATGGCGGCCGCCTGCTTAAGAAAAAAATGAAGGCTGTCAAATCCCAGGAGCATCGTTTTGAACGGGAAAAAGAGGATATGACGCAGGCTCCGGATATGGAAAAGGCGATTTTTGTAAAAATAACGCCGGAAACCAGGATACCTAACGGTAAAATTGTACTGGATTATACGCAGGAAACGCTGTCTGCGGGCGGCCGGGTTCTTGCCTCCCACATTTCACTCCGGATTGCAGGCCCCGAAAAAATATGTATTGTAGGAAGAAACGGCGCGGGAAAAACAACGCTTTTGAAACAGATAGCCTCCCTGCTTCTGTCCCGTCCGGATTTAAAAGCCGCCTATATGCCCCAGGATTATGAAGAGCTTTTAAATATGGATCAGAATCCCGTGGAATTTCTTTCCGCTAAGGGCGATAAGGCAGAGCAGACCATGATCCGCACCTATCTTGGCAGCATGCGGTATACGGCAGATGAAATGTCCCATTGTATCCGGGAGCTTTCCGGCGGGCAGAAAGCAAAGCTTTTGTTCCTGAAAATGAGTCTGGACGGCTGCAATGTATTGATACTGGATGAACCTACACGGAATTTTTCCCCGCTTTCCGGTCCGGTAATCCGTCAGGTGCTCAAAAGCTTCGACGGCGCGATAATCAGTATTTCCCACGACCGGAAATATATTGGGGAAGTGGTGTCGGCAGTTTATGAACTGACCGAAAACGGGCTTTACAGAAGGGTATAAAGCCCGTATGCTTTCTGGATGGGCGGAGGGATATTTTACTCCCAATATCCTTTCGCGCGGACCGGACCCAGCAGGCCGCTTCCTTCCACAGGCATGGTTACGGAGAAGAAATCGCGGTATTTGTGTACGAGCGTATTGGTGACATATACTGTCAGCCGATTTTTGCCCTTCACGACTCCGGTGATGCTGCAGCTGTAGGGCGGCGCAATACGTACGGCCTTCTTTTCGCCGTTCAGCCATACCTCCAGCGTTTCATAGACAACTCCAAAATCAATCGAAAGCATTTCCCCATCGCGATCCGGATCCCACATAAAGTCCGCTTCATATCTGATTGTTCCCGCAAATTCCTCCATGCCTTCCGCTGCTGTGATATTGTACAGCCTGCCGGAAGCAGCGCCGGCAGATGCTCCTGCCTTACCGCTCTTTTCATCGTACGCTTCTGCCAGCCCCCTGTTTCCGGCAAAAGCTTTTTCCTTAAAGCTTCGGAAGGCCAACCTCCAGCCATCATCCAGTTCCATTACCCTTCCCCGCCTGACTTCCTTACAGCGGGGCAGCTGCTCCTGCGGCTCTCCCAGATAAAGCACCGACGCTTCGCCGGGCGCAAGCCGCAGCATAATTTTTCCGTCGTTATCCCTCTGTACCGGCCCCAGACGGTTTTCAAACGCATCATACCAGCAGGCATTCTCCGTTCCCGGCGCATATCCCTTCAGGGTTATGACGCTTTCCACGGAAAGAAACGGCGCCTCATTAAAAAAGAAAATAAAATCCCCATTCTGGTGTTTATAATGGTAATATCTCAAATAAGGGGACGTATTTTCACAGAAAATATCCCGTTCCATCACCGCATCCAGATAAGCGAGCAGCCTGCTTTCCTCACCGCAGGCGCAGGAATAAAAGCTGCCGGAATCATCGGACATATGCGCTTCCTCCACCTTCACCAGATGGTTCCATTCTGCGGCAGACCCTTTTTTCAGGCATTCTCCAGCCATTTTGTCCTGTTTATCCGTCCGGGCCCCCTCGTTTTTCCATCCGTAAAACCGCTCCGCCTCTCTCCAGCCGCTTTCTACCGCTGTCGGCAGAGAACCGGCAAAAATAACAGGGAAGCCCTCCGAAGCCGCATCAAGAAGCCATTCTGCCAGTTCCTCCGGGATATATGCGCATTCCGGGATCACCAGCGTCTCAAATTCTTCCTTCCCCACCAACATTTTTCCGCTGCTGATTCTGCTGGTTTCCAGAAGGCCCAGGGGGATTACTTCATAATCCAGCTGGTTTTCCGCCAGCAGCCGGCCGGTCTCCTCAAAGGGTTGATAAGCTCCCAGCCACTCCATTTCCGCGGTGTAAAGCAGTGCGATGCCGGCCGAATGCCTTCCTCCGTTAAGCAGGTGGCTCATCCGGTTCATATATCTGCAAAGGCAGGAAAACCAGGGATACTGGGGATTATTTCCCCATGCGTAAAAATGCGGCGGGCAGTCCGGATCCGGGAAATCTCCGCCTGTAAATGCGTGTGGGACGAACCAGTTGATCCCTCTTACGAGCATGTGATCCGTCAGCCACTTCATCAGCTTCAGCCCTTCACTCCAGCCATAGGCGCCATAAACCTCGCACATGGTTCTTCCCTTTTTCTTCGGATCCAGATGGCCCAGAGAAGCCCCCATTTTTGCAAGGCCATAGTGAAAGAAGGTACCGTTATATGTCCCTTTTCCCCCGATATTGTAAAATTCATTCCTATCATAGCCGGGGCGGATCTGCTGCAGCACCACATCAATTCCGGACATATGCTGTCCCCACAGCGCTTTGAAAAAATGTCCGGTTCCCAGGCCAAGCCTGGCGTGAGTGCCGCAGTCCTCAATTACATGGCCGATATATTCCACATTATGAGCATCACACCATTCTCCAACCTGGCCGCAGAAATTTTTTCCATATAAATCGGTGACCATATTCATATATTCGTATCTGGCCTGCCTGGTCATATCTCCAAAACGGCTCCACAGCGCAGCGAGCCTGATTACGGAATCCGTCCCCCACAGCTCCTTCACCATGCCATCCAGCTCTTCTCCCCAGGGAAGACGCATGTCGGGCTGTCCGATGACAGCGTTGTGCCCATACTCCCCGGAGCAGTTTCCAAGCTCCGGCTCATCGGAAAAAAAGCCCGCAAAGGTACTGCCGAAATCTTCTTTATAATGGTTCCAGTGAGGCTCATATACCGTATCCAGGAAAAAACGGACTGCCGCCGCATCCACCGTATTTATGTATTTTTTTCTCCCCGTGCCGGAAAAGGTGGTCTTTACAACAATAACATTCCAGTACCCCTCCGGCACATCCCAGTACACCGCATTTCCTCTTACATACTCCGTAATATCAACAGGCGTTTCCAGCGTTCCTGCCTCCGGGCCGGTTCTTTTTGCCGCAACAACCCCAATCAGCTCTTCCCCCTCCTCAAGGGAAATGAGAAAAGATGTTCCCGCCTGCGGCCCCACAGCATCTACAGTATAGTGATCCAGATAGCGTTTGGAATATATGGATTTATCCTCCACCCTTCCATTACAGTAGCCGGAGGGGAAGTGGGCATCATCCAGAACCCAGACGCGCATCCCGCGTTTCCTCGCCTCGTCCATAATGACATCCATGTCACGCCACCAGCCCGGTCCCACAAAATCCGGATGGGGCCTTGACTCCACGCATACCGCGCCAATACCGGAATCCTGTACTGCCCCCATCATTTCTCTCAGCTTTTCCTCCGACTCCCCATGCTGCCAGAAAAAAGGGAGAATATAGTTCCCCTCTTCTCCTCTCAGTACCTCCTGCAACCGTTTTTCCATCCCTTTTTCTCCTTTTGGACTACAATTTATGTTTCTCACAGGCCGACTCCACAGTCTCTGTTCTACTGCCGTTTCCTTTATTCACAGCTTTCAATAATTCACCTTCAGCCACCTGCATACATCCCCCACGGAAACCTCATGTCCCCCTTCAAATAAAATATGGGTGCAGCGCTCCGGCACGCCCAGCCTTTCGTAGACAGAATCCAGATATTGGAATGCCTCCAGGCTTCCCTGCAGAGGAAAAATAGGATCCTTCCTGCCGTTCATTGCAAGCAGCTTTTTAGGTGCCGCAAGCGCAGTAACCTGATGGCTTTCTCCCGCCTCCAGTTGTCCCGGCACATAATTGCAGATACAGTGATCCATTGCCAGAATACTGTATTTATACAGATTCGGATAGCCGGACAGCATAACGGCCTCCACCCTGTCCTCCAGAACACCTGTATAATTGCAGACATGACCACCGCCGGATATCCCATATGCGCCAAAAGCATGCACGCCAAAAGCGGCTTCGGCAAAATCCAGTGTTTTCATAGCTTCAAATACACGCAGTCCCGCAAGGCTCAGACCGCAGTTAAGCAAATGTGATTCCAGCATGGAACAGCTGGTGCAGGCATCGGTTTCCTCCGAAGCATCCCTTCTCTTCGCCTCTCCAAAAGCAAAAAGCTCCGGTACAAGAACCAGATAACCCAGGCTGGCCATAGCCATGCCAAGCGTTTCCTTCCCGGTGTCATCCTCTGCAAAAGCGCCCCTGGCCCCGCGGGGATCATGTCCATTCAAATAAAGAATCGCTTTCCCATTCCATTCTCCCGGCCGGAGCATATAAACGCAAAGGGGAAGACGTCTGATTCGGTCCACACGGTATTTTTCAATTACAACTGTACTTTCCCCGCCTGGCTTCTTGCTCTCCAGCAACGAATAATGCAACTCCTCCTGATAATTTTCTTCCAGGTAATCCAGACGGAGAAGACACTTAATCTCCTTCTTTCTTCCGGCCTTATAGGCCTCCCACTGATCTCCGGCAAATTCCAGCGGAGATACGAATTTTCCTGTAATGTCTTCATAAACCATGTCCAGGAAATCAGATACGCAAAATTCTGTCATGTGCCCCTCCTTAAGGACAGCAGGTCCTTTTTATTTTCCTCCGATTGTTTTCATGAGCCTGTAGCAGCTTGGTTGCTTAACTGCTGCGAAGGTTTTTCTCATCATATTTTACCCCTTGACAGCCCCTACAGTAATCCCCTTTACAAAATATTTCTGCAGAAAAGGATAAATTAACAGTATGGGCAGCAGCGTCAACGCAAGCTGAGCGGCCTGCAGTGTTTTAACGTTGGACAGGGCATTTTCTATAGCCTCCGCGGCGTTGGTCATATCTGAGTTTGAAATCAGGTTCTGGAGATACGTCTGCAGAGGATAATTTGTTGTCTGGTTATTATATATCTTTCCATCAAACCAGGAGTTCCAGTGGTTCAGAAAGCTAAACAGCGTTACCGTTGCGATTACCGGTTTGGAAAGCGGGATGATCAGCTTGATAAAACGCTGGAAATAATTGGCTCCATCTACCATTGCAGCTTCTTCAATTGTCCCCGGAAGCTGTTTCATGAAATTCATGGTCAGTATAATATTGTAAATCGGGACCGCCGCAGGTAATACAAGCGCCCATATGGTATCAAACAGGTTCAGATCCTTTATCAGAATATAATTTGGCACAAGGCCGCCGTCAAAAATCATTACAAAAATCAGAAGCCAGACATATATTTTTCTCGCCGGAAATTCCCTCTCATTTTTAGACAACGGATATGCCATCAGTACCGTTATTACCGTATTAATAATCACCCCGATAATGACTCTTTCCACAGAAATCCCGAATGCCTGCCAGAAGGCACTTCTTTTCGCCACCATTTTATAGGACGCGAAGGTAAAGCCCTTTGGCAGAAGGCCCACCTGATTGGCGG
Organism: Eisenbergiella massiliensis; assembly: GCF_003435485.1. Taxonomy (NCBI): domain Bacteria; kingdom Bacillati; phylum Bacillota; class Clostridia; order Lachnospirales; family Lachnospiraceae; genus Eisenbergiella; species Eisenbergiella massiliensis. Next base: position 209,631 of record NZ_QVLV01000001.1, on the reverse strand, counting down.
ATACGGCCGCCTGATCGCTAAAGGACACCGCGACGATATGTATGATAGGCAGCAGACACAGGGCTGCAAGAAAGGCAAGAAATATTCCATTGAGAACACGGAAAGTATTTTTTTTAAGTGCTTTATTCATAACTGTCCCTTCCCTCCCTAAAAAATGGTATAATCGCTGTACTTATTAGCCAGCTTATAGCTGCTGACAATCAGCAGGAAGCTGACAACGGATTTCAGCAGTCCTACCGCTGTTCCCAGACTGTAATTGGCCTCCACCAGGGAAATCCGATAGACAAAGGTATCGATAATATCCGCCGTTTCATATACCCTGGGGCTGTAGAGCGTAAATACCTGTTCAAAGCCCGCATTCAGAATATTTCCAAGATTCAATATCATCATCAGCATGACAATAGGCGCAATACTGGGAAGCGTAATATAAAGAATTTGTTTCCACCGGCTCGCACCGTCAATTTTAGCCGATTCATAAAGCGATTCGTCCACCCCGGTAATAGCAGCCAGATAAACAACCGTCCCATACCCGAAGTTCTTCCATACATCCGTTCCGATCAGCAGGCCCAGAAACGGCTTTTTATCTCCCATAAAAAATATGGGATCCATCCCAAAAACACCCAGTATCTGATTGACGACGCCATCCAGGGAAAATATATCCAGTATCATACCGGATAAAATAACCCATGAGATAAAATAAGGCAGATAAATGATGGTCTGTACACTTTTCTTAAACCGCCTGCCTTTAACTTCATTCAAAAGAATTGCCACAATAACAGGTATCGGAAAATTAATGACAATCTTAAGCACTGCAATTTTCAGGGTATTCCACAACACTCTCATCGTATCAGGAAGTGAAAACATATATTCAAAATTTTCCAGTCCCACCCAGGGGGAACCAAAAATTCCTCTCCTCGGAATAAAATCCTTAAATGCAATTAAAATCCCGCTGAGCGGTACATACTTAAACAGTAAAATTAACAGAATTCCCGGAAAAAGCATTAAATGCAGCTGCCAGCTCTTCTTCCAGTTCATTGTGATTATCTTCTTTTTACCCATTTGCTATCACCTCAATATTTTAAAAAAATCTGCAAAAATGGCGGCAGTGTCTGAATACACCACCGCCATAGATCCTTAATGTATTACTGCAGCTCTTCTTTAATTTCTTCAGCTATTTTTGCACCGCCTATATTATTAAATGTTTCTACAAAGGTATCGAAGTAATCTACCGGCTGATCACCCATGATTATTGAAATATAATCTGTCAGCTTCTGGGTATTTAAAAGAGACTGTGTTTTTGACATGGTTTCTGTTGGCGCCCCCGTATAATCACTGTAACGTACATTATCGAGATCCATTACCAGATAACCTTCCAGATATACTTTTTTCCATGCCCAGGAAAGGTCCTCAGAAAGTCCGGTGCTGATTACATTCTGGTAATCGGCGTCTTTCCCCTCCACGTGCTCCTTTCCGGCGGCAATTGCTTCTGTAAATTCTTTACCCCAGTTAATATTCCCCGCCATCTGGAACGGCATCAGATTATTGGCTCCTGCCTGGCTGATCGCCGGATCTGCTGCCAGCTCGTTATATTTTTTATAAAACTCACTGTCTCCATCAGACAGCCATGGGGCTGCGTATCCGTCACAAAGATGATTGAGCATGACGACAATTGCTTCCGGATTCGTAATACCCTGTTTTGCATAAATATATCCATATACGTTCAGATTAACACCCGGTTTATACTCCGGATAGCCCTCCGCCGCAGGCATGGGTACAGCAATCCAGTCCGCTCCCACGTTTGCCACACTGTCCTTCATCACACCAAGAGGGCTGTAAAAATAACCAATATAAATACCAATCTTCCCGGAAGCAATCAGCTCCTCTTCCTTACTTTGTTCCTTAACTGCAAACTCGTGATCAATTGCTCCGGCCTCATACAGCTTAGCCAGCGCTCCCAGAGGCTTCTTGGCATCCGGATCCGTGCAGCCGGCGATAAAGCTTCCGTCCTCCTGCTTTACCCAATATTCATCCTTACTGTAAACCTCATAGGCCGCCATAATGAAATCCAGGCCATTCAGATCCTTATCCAGATACAGGCCGTAGGTATCGTCCTTCCCATTTCCGTCCGGATCATCTGCCGCAAATTTCTCCGCAATCGCAAAAACCTCTTCCATGGTAGAAGGCGCTTTCAGCCCCAGAGCATCCAGCCAGTCACTGCGTATCCAGAGAATAGGATAGCTGTCTCCCACGGTATTTGCTACGGGAATCGCCATATATCTGCCGTCCTTCAATGTCGGGGCAAACAGGGCATTATCCTGCTGTCCGGCTATTGCTTTCAGATTATCGGTAGCCCACTGGTCATAAATATCCGTCATGTCCATAACCATGTCATTTTTAATCAGGGATGCCAGCGTTGCTGCATCAACAATTCCGAAATCAGGAATCTCATCAGAAGCAATTGCAAGCTGGAATTTTTCTGTCATCGCATTGGAAGCACAGAGGATGGAATTTTCCACCTTGATTCCCATAATGTCTTCCCACATTTTGTACATATCATTTTTCTGTGCATCCTGTCCCTCCGGATAATTGGTAACCACCTCCGCTTTGGCAAAGGTAAGTGTTATTTCCGGATCATATTTTTTCATCTTCTCTTCTTCTGATTTTGGTCCTTCCACCTTTATGTCATCCTGCGCGGCGGATTTACCGCAGCCCGCCAGAGATGCCATAACCAGACACAATATAAGGACTAAAGCAGTTCTTCTCTTCTTCACGTAATACCCCTCCGTTTTATAATTTAGCATTTAACATGTATCCTCTTATCAGGGATGCTTTATACCCCTACGTATCGGCCGTTACGTTTGATGAGATTATCGTATCATAAGGAAACCCTGCCGGAAATGGTAATCATTTTACATTTCTGCTTTATTTTTACTTACGTTCATACGATAATTGCGGGGAGATATTTTTTCAACTTTATTAAACACTTTGGTAAAATATCCCGGTGTTTCAAAACCGGTTTGCTGGGCAATTTCATAAATTTTCATGTCCGTTTCCGCAAGAAGCTGCTTTGCCAGCACAAGCCGGACCTGAACAATGAATTCGGAAATAGGGGTTCCCGTTTCCTGGTGAAAGACTCTGGATAAATAGGAGGGGTTAATCCTGAATTTTTCGGAGAGAGCGCCCAGGGAGAGATCCTTTCCGGGATTTTTCCTGATATAGGACTGTATTGCTTTAACCGCATAGTTTTCATTCCCATTTTCCGCCTTCTCCTCTATAGGAAATCTAAGGAGCCCGCCAAAATTGTCTCTTCTCAGGCATTCCGCTTTCATCCGTTGCATAATAAGGCCGGTTTCATCCGGATCCACTCCTTCGGAAAGGCCAATGGACATTTTTACATCCAGATGCTCCAGGAAAAAGCTTTGCAGCTCCTCCAACGTCTTCCAGCATACCTTGCCCCAATAGCCCTCCTCAACCATTGGCTGAAGCCGGGCAATGGTACAGCTTTCCTCCTGCTCAAATTCCGCCGCGCTGCAATAATGACGAAACAGCCGTGTCAGCATGCCGCACAGGCTTTTATGCAGCTCATCTTTGCTCATACGCTCGGGCGCGGCCTCATAAGCAATGAGTAAAATGTGCACCGGCACCTTTACTTCCGAATCTATTTCACATATTTCCATGCTTTTTCTGTAACGCAATTCAAACCGCTCCAACCAAAGACCATCCAGCTTGGAAATCACATTCCCGATAACCTCGATAAGCTTTTCATCCGGAACAGGTTTCAGCAGAAAATCATCACTGTTCAGCCGAAGCGCCTTTCGTGCATATTCAAAATCCTGATAGCCTGTAAGGAATATGACTCTGGTTTCCGGCCAGATTTTCTTTGCCCGTTCCACCATTTCCAGACCATCCATGTCAGGCATTCTTATATCGGAAAGAATAATATCGCAAGGGGACCTTTCAAGCATTTCCAATGCTTCCCGGGCCGACGGCGCGATACGGATTGATTTCAGCGGAAGCGGAGAAGCGGAAACCGCATCCCTGATTCCGTTCCGGATAATTTCTTCATCATCAACTATCATTAAGCTATACATAACGCTCCCTCCGTTTGGCAATGGAAAATGATACACGGAAAATACCATTATCCTCTTTTTCCAGTACTAATCCCTTTCTGCAGTCTCCGTTCCTCAACAGTCTGTTCTGAATATTCCACAGACCGAAATATGTTTCCGGCATTTTATCAAGACAGATTATATCCCGGATTTTATCTATAGTATCCTGCGTAATCACACCTGAGTCGTCAGCTACAGTAAAATCAAGCTCATCGTTGTTCTCATGAATTTCCACGGTAATCATGCATGGATGCGTACACTTTTCCATACCATGCATAATGGAATTCTCTATCAGAGGCTGCAGCAGCAGCGGCGGAATCGTATATTCTCCCAGTCCCTCCTCCATAGCTATCCTGAAATTCAGCTTTTGTCCAAACCGCATCTGATTCAGCTTCAGATAGGTATTGATAAACTTCAGTTCGTTATCAACAGATATAAAATCATTAGAGGCAAAGGTCAGCACGCTGAAATAATCCCCCAGGTACATGCACAAATCTCCGACTGCCTCACAGTCATCGGACTTCGCCATATGATATCCCATATAAAGGCTGTTAAACAAAAAGTGGGGATTTATCTGCATCTGAAGTTCCTTATACCTGGCCTGCTCCACTTGAAGCTGTTTTTCCAGAACCTCCTGAATCAGATTCCGTACCTTTTCCGTCATCCGGTTATACTGTTCAAACACATAATTAAATTCCTTGGATTCATTCAATTCAAGCTTACAATTATATTTTTCCTGCTCAACCATCTGCATGGCGCGGCTCAATTTCTCCATGGGACGGTTTATAATCCGCTTGATCACAATAGTAAGGAATACCGGCATCAGAAGAAGCACTACCGAAGTGGCCGCCCATGCCCAGTACAGAGTATATATGGTTCTGTAGGCATCCGCACGGTTCATATAAACTATAATCAGAAATTTATTGGCGCTGCTTCCAATCCTGTAGATGAGGTATTTGTTCCTGCCGATAGCCTGTTCCTGTGATTCATTGCTTTCCCAGTCAATTCTTTTGTATATCTGTTTCCCCGTTTCAGACAGGCTTTCCGGCCTTCCCAGCAACTCCTTTGTTTCCGAATCCACGAAAAAGTAATCATAGCTGCCTTCGCTGTCATAGCCTCTCAATGTATACCGGATGTCCAGAAGGGAAATTTTTATTCCAACCATCACCTGATTGCTGCCCTGTGACAAATAATACAGCGCATCATTATTGTGGAAGAAGGAAACACCGTCTTTCTCAAAGCTTTCTTTCATGGTAAGAAATATATCATCTATGGGGATAATGCTGGAATTGGCACTGAGAATTTCACCGGACTGCGGCAGGTAAAGAAAAACATCGTCAATATACATACTGATGTTCCGATATTCTTTAATGGTATTATAAGCCTCAACATAAGACAGATAGGATTCATAATCCACCTGTCCCCTCCAATGGGTCGTGAATTCCACAATTGCCTTGTTCCCGCACATCTGGTACATAGACTGCATAACTCTCTCAATATCCGCATTGATTATCGCCGAATAATACTTGACTTTATCCGTCTGATTATTTATCGTTTCTTTTGTCAGGTGACTGCTTAATATCACCAGACCTCCGAAAACAAGAACGGTAAATGGGATCCAGATTATCATAATGCTCAGAACAAGCCTGCCCAGCAATGATTTCTTTACATTTTTAAACCAATTCATTTGGGACCTCCTGTGTTTTATTGCTGACGTACCAAATTTATTATACATATACAGCAGGTTCTGTCCATCCATGTCAAGATTTTTAACAGCTACGCTGTTATTCTGATAAATGAAGGAGAACAAAACATGCAATGGGACAAAATAGAGCTGGCCTCCAGGATGCAGAATTACATCCGTGAACACTGTATGGACGAAGATTTCAGCATGGATGCGCTGTATGCGTCCACCGGTTATTCCAAAAGGCACGCCTGCCGTATTTTCAAGGAGCTTCTTTATAAGACGCCGGAGGAATATGTACGGGCCGTACAGATGACGGCAAGCGCGGAATCTCTGATTAAAACGGATGCCAACATTCTTGACATCGCCCTGGATACGGACTATGAAAGCCATGAGGGATATACACGGGCCTTTGAAAAGCTGTTCGGCACCACGCCTTCGTGCTACCGCAACGGCCAGACTCCGATTCCGCTCTTTATCCAATATCCCATAAAGCATTATTACTCCTATCTGAGGCAAAAGGAGAAGAAACAAATGGAAAATGAAAACAATCTGAACAATGAGACCAAGGCGTCTCCCTCCCTCTGCACCGTAACGGTTATCAGCAAGCCCGCACGGAAGCTTCTTGTAATGTATGCGAAGAAAGCACATGATTATTTTTCGTTCTGTGAGGAGGTGGGCTGCGAGTGGGAGGGGCTTTTTAACAGCATTCCCAGCCGCCTGGAGACGGCAGCCCTGATAACGCTTCCGCCGTCCCTGATACCGGAAGGCAGTACGGAAACCGCCGCAGGCGTGGAGCTGGATGCGGATGCGGTTGTCAAAATTCCTGAGGGCTGCAGCCTTATCGAGCTTCCTCCCTGTGATTATCTTTACTTCCAGTCTCCTCCTTATGAAAATGAAGAGGATTACTGTACCGCCATCGAGCTTGTCTTCCAGGCAAGCGAGACATATCAGCCGGAACGCTTTGGGTACCGCTATGCTCCAAAGCTGGCTCCCGCCTTTAACTTCGGCGCGGATACCAGGACGGGCGGATGTATCTCTCTTCCTGTGCAGAAGCTGTAAAAAGAAGGCAGGCTTCCCTTCCCCGCGGAAGGTGAAGCCTGCTGTGAGATATATGGTACTATTTTCCGTCCTCTTCCTTTTCATATCTTATTTCCAGGCCGGGTACGAATTTCCGGTCCATCTGATGCCTGGCCTTCCGGTTTTCCACGGTATCAAAAATAATGGAGAAATCGTAATCCGCCGGGTACATTTCCGCCGCGGCCACCTTCAGCTGAAGCCTTTTGTAATTGATCCTCATTTTTTTCTTCTGGATCTGCACTCCCACATCGCCCTTATCATCCGCCGGCTCATATACGATTCCCAGCTTTCTCTGGGGATATACCATGACGCTGTCTCCCATGGAGAAACGGCCTTTTATCTCTTCAGCCTTTACTTTGCAGGAATTCTGCGCATCCTCCTTCGACCTGATCCGGGACTTCTGCGGTCTTTTTTTTGATTTATCCAGGCTGCCGCCCTCCATCGCCTGTGGTCCGGACGTTTCCATGAGGTCGGGCAGGGAGCGTTTGTTTTTTTCACCGCTTCCATAGGCGGCTTTCCAGGCTGTCTCCAGGGTTTCTTCTGCCATCCCCAGGCGCCTGGCGATATAAAAAGCACAGCTTTCTCCCGCTTCTCCCAGTTCCAGCCGATACAGCGGCTTCAGGCTTTCTTTATCAAAGGCCATTCTGGCATTGATCACGCCCTCTGTTCGTTCGCCGTATTCCTTTACCTCCGGATAATGGGTGGTTACCAGGAACAGGCAGCCCCGTTTTCTCAGTTCTTCCAAAACCGCCACCGCAATTCCCATGCCTTCCGCCGGATCAGTTCCGGATCCAAGCTCATCCAGCAGCACCAGGCTTTCCCTGTCGGCTTTCTGGAGGATGCGTATAATATTTTTAATATGGGCGGAGAAGGTGGAGAGATTTTCCGAAATGCTCTGCCCGTCCCCGATATCGCAGAAAATATCCGCATTCATAGCCAAATCCGCTTCCTCACAGGGTATATGAAGCCCGCAGCAGGCCATGACGGAGAGCAGTCCCACCGTTTTCAGTGCCACTGTTTTTCCTCCGGTATTGGGTCCTGTAATTATGACGCCCTGGGTCTTTCCCCCAAACTCCACATTCAATGGCACCGGGTTTTCGCTGGTAAGAAGAGGATGCCTTCCGTTCACAATACGGATAAAACGCCGGGTATTTAAAGAAGGCTGTCTGGCCTGCATATCCGCGCTCAGCTTACCTTTTGCAAAAATAAAATCCAGCTCCTCCATATATTCCAGATTTACGGAAACGGCATCCAGATTATCCCCTACCAGGGCCGACAGGGTATAGAGTATGATTTTTTCCTCGTTTTCCTCCGCCGTTTCCAGAAGGCCAAGCTCCTCGCGGAGCTTTGATACCGCGGTTGGTTCTATAAAAAAGGTAGCGCCTGTGGACGAAGCATCCACTACGGTTCCGGGGACCTGGCTTTTGTATTCTTTTTTTACAGGCAATGTGAACCTGCCGTTTCTCATGGAAACAAAGCTTTCCGAAAAATACTTCCGGCTGCTGCGGAGCATGGTGTCCAGCTTCGTCCTGATCTGCCCCTCCGCCTGTTCCTTTTTCTGACGTATGCTGCGCAGTGTCTTACTGGCATAATCATCCACACGGCCGCCCCGGATACAGCGTTCGATCTCTTCCTGAAGCGCGCTTAAGTCCTGGAAGCCGGCGGCAAATCCGGCCATACCGGGGGCAAGCTCCCTGCATCGGCCCAGGTAACGGGTCAGCCGCAGGGAAAGTACGGCAAACTGCCTGACGCTCTCCAGCTGATCCGGGGTCAGCATCCTTCCCGCTTTTGCCTCCTGGGCGGCTTCCCTTACTCCTGCCGTATCCGAAAAGGGCGGGGTTCCCAGTGCATCCAGAACCTTCCTGGCCTCTGTCGTCTCCTGCAGGGCGGCCTCCGCCCTGGCCTGATCCAGGAAAGGCTCCATTTGTTCAAACCGCTGCGCGGCCTTTTCCGTCATTGCATTTTTTACCAGCATTTCCTTTATTCTGCGAAATTCCAGCATTTCATTCATATCGTTGTTTTCGTTCATAATATTGATTCTCCCCATTTTTCTTACAGTTCAGACGGCTAAACCGCCGCCTGTTTTTGTTTCTTTCAATTGTTTTTCAGATTTGTGGGAAGACAAGGCTGTATAGCGGCAGCTGTTTCATTCCTTCATATTCACCGGCGGCTCACTATACTTGAGAGACGCTAAACGGACGTAGTTCCTGAAACGGGACGTTTTTCTTTATTATCGCGGACGGCAAGTCATATGGGCGCGCCTTTCTGGCGGCTGCCAAAAGGCCGGGATGTCCTGCAGCTATTGTGAGAAATCTGACTTTGCTGCAGTATTCTTATGACAATGCCTGCTTTACATTCTTTCAAATGCAAAATAATGCAAAAAAAGGCATAACCCCGCAATCAGGATTATGCCTTCTATACTTTTAAAGTATGTGTCTACGCAACCTGTTCGGAACTCATCAGGGCAGACTCCCAGAGGGAACGACGCAAAAACCCCGTCTCTGCCTTAACACGCTATTCGCCTGTCTTCCTCACATTGGCTGCAATTAACATACATTTTCCTCTCTTTCTTTCTGTAACTGAAGCTTTACACATGTCCGAATGACACGGCTTCAGTCACTGCCCCTATAATAACAGGCGCCTTTGGCTTTGTCAAAGGGTTTCCCGTATTTTTTCTGCATATTTTTTTAATCTTGTTTCATGAAAATATTGCAAATCAGGCAAGGCAGTGCCATGATTATATTATATTGGTGCTGCCGATAGACGGTTGCCCTTCAAATAAACAGTAAAAAATAACCGCTATTCCTTCCTGCTGCCGTAACGTACCACTGCCCCCTCTTCAAGGGCTTTTGTCGTATCTACTATAATTTCCGTATCAGCATCTATTGTTCCTTCTTCAATGGAGGCAAATTTATTGTTCTTGTCCAGTACATTTACGTTTACGCGGCTTGCGGCAAGTTCTTCCCCCAAAATTCCCTGCTGTTTTCTGAGTACAAAAACATAAGAAATTCCGTTATCAGTATAAACTGCCTTTGCCGGAATAGTCAGGGGATAGCTTTGTGACTGGGAGGAAGCCGTCATGGTTCCTCTCTGTCCTACCGCGCCTTCGCCGGGGGGCAGGTAAACTATGGCGTCATAGCTGCCCGGCGTGCTTTCGCTTTCCGCCAGATAGGCAACCTGTCCTTCCACGGTTCTGCCGCTGTTACCCAGCTTCAGGGAAACCGTATCATTGATATCCACATACTTCTTCTCCTCCCTGGTGAGCGTAGTCCGGAATTTAAAGCTTTCATCCAGATCGGCCAGAACCACGGAAGCGCCGTCCGGCACTCTTTCGCCGGAGGATATTTTGATTTTGGTTACGATGCCGTTATCCTCGCTGAATACCTGTCCGTCTGCTTTTTGGAGCTGCACGTACTTCTGCAGGATTTCATTCCGGTAAGCAATCTCCATCTGGTTCATTTCCAGAGTCAGATCCGGATTCGCTGCAAGCGTTGAGTCCTCTACCTTCCGTTTTGCCTCAAGCATGGCGTCCAGCTTATCCCAAACGCTGTTTTCCTGATTCTGCTTTGCACTGTCTACGGAATCCTCCAGGCTTTTCTTTGTACTCTCCCAGTTTTCCCATGCAGAATCTTCGCTTGCATAGTCCGGCTTGGTCTTTGTATCTACATTTCCCTTCGCCAGCTCCTCTTCTATGCTTTTAACTCTTCTTTCCGCACTTTCTCTCCTGGCTTCAGCCACCTTCAGCGCTTCCTCCAGCCGTTCCCGTTCAGGATCTGCCGCCGGGCCGGAACCGCCGCCGGTGTTGTCTTCCCCGCCATCTGGTGTCCCGCCATTATCCGATGCTTCACCGCTGTCCGAATTGCCGCCGGAACCGGAACCGCCGCCGGCTGATCCACCATCATCTGAACCACCAACCGAATCGCCGCCAGCTGAATCACCCCCAGCTGTTCCACTGCCATCCGAACCACCGTCATTCCCGCTTACACTGCCGCCTGATGCCTGGCCTTCCCTGCTTTGTGCCGTATTTTCCCGGACCACCTCCTGTCCACCGTCATGGCTGTCCGGGCTGCCACCGGAGCTGCCGGATCCGCTGTTGTTATCCTCGCCCGAGCTGTCAGATCCGCTGTAACCGTCTCCGCCGCCGGAATCACCGTGGGCGGCGATATAATCATCCAGTGCCTTCCGGGCCGCCCCTTCCTCCGCCTTAGCCGCTTCCAGCTCCGAATTTGCGCTTATCTGCTGCTTCTGTAAATCCTTCATCCGGCTGTCCCAGTCCTTATACTCCTCTTTTTTCTGATTCCGTTCCTCATCCGGGGTCTGCCTGGGCTGGTTATTCAGATGGTCATCCAGCTTTTCTTCCGCCTTCGCCACAGCATCCCCCGCCTGCTCTATTTTCCTGTCCTCCTCCGTATCCGCAAGCGCATAATCCTCCAGGGAACGGTTCTGGGCCAGCCGCTCCTTCTGGGCATCAAGCTCCTTTTGCTGCCTTGCCTGCTCATTGCTCATCTCCAGCTTTTTGATCGCAAGCTCCTGTTCCGATATTTTTTCCTTCAAATCCTCCTGATCCACATCAAACAACAATGTATTCGCAGAAACGCTGTCTCCCAGGTTTACATAAATCTGATTGACCTTCAGGCCGCTGACGGTATCCACAGCCACCTCCCGGTTGGCTGTTACCATACCTTCCGCCTCCACCATATGGCCGAGCGCCCTTTTTTCCGGCTTTTCCGTCTCCACCTGCGGCAGACTCGCTCCGTAAATCCCCTTTGATAACAGCGTGCATAAAAACATAATCACAAAAAATACACAGCCGGCATACAGGATTTTTTTCTTTTTCTTCAGAAATTCCATGACTTATCTCTCCTATTCCTTCAATCCGCTCATAGCAATCCCCTGTTCCAGATAATCCTGTCCCAGCAGAAACACAAAGACCGCAGGGATCAGCGTCACCACCGATGCGGCAAATGCAAAGCCCGCCTGCGTCAGCCCGATTTCGGGCAGATATAAGGACAGCGGCCACAATTCTTTACTCTTTAAAAAGGTAAGCGGCTGCTCAATCATATTCCAATACTCCAGAAAGCCCAGCACAAATGCGGAAAGGATTCCCGAGGAGCCCAGCGGAAGCCCTATCCTTACAAAAAGCCCAAGCTCTCCTGCGCCGTCTATCCTTCCGGCCTCCAGCAGCCCGGGATGAATGCTGCAGAACCCTCTGTAAATCAGAAACACAGGGAAAGTGGAAAAAATGGCAGGGAGTATGACGGCAGCCTGCGTATCCATAAGACGCAGCCGGTCCAGCACCAGATATGAGGACAGCATGGTCACCTGAAATGGCATCAGCATTAAAACAATATACAGGGTAAACAAAAGCCTGCGGAAAGGAAATCTGTAAACCGCAAAGGCCCATGCCGCCGGCACCGCTATCACCAGCTGGCCCGCCAGGATGATGAGCACCATTTTGATAGAATTCCAGAACAGGATAAAAAACTGGGGAGAATAAAAAAGCAGCCTCCGATACCACTCCAGTGTGGGAAACTCCGGCAGCACCGTCCAGTTAATAAAACCGCTTCCCCCGGAAAGCACTGCTTTAAACGCCTGTGTCAGCTCATATTCCCCGGTCATGGAGCCTGAAAGCAATAGCAGAACGGGAGAGCAGATAAACAGGCCGGTAAAAATAAGAACCCCCATTAATAATGTTCTTGCCGTCTGTCTGCATATCTTTCCGGCCAGGGCATATATATGCCCGCTTTTCTTCCTTCGATTTTGGATGCCAACACCCCTCATATGCCTTTCACTCTCCTTCGTCCCACAGCTTCTGCAGAAGCAGTATCGCCGCGAACAGTATAAAACCCAGGATAACTGCTGCCGCCGCCATCTTGTCAAAATCCAGATTTGTAAACCAGTTATTGAACAGATGCTGCAACAGATACATGCTTTCATCCGGATACGATCCTGCCACCAGATAAGCCTCCCGGAAGGCCTTGAAAGTATTCAGGAAGGAAAGCACGGTAATCGTATAAAGGACAGGTTTCAGATTGGGCATGATTATCCTGACAAAGCACGTGAATTCCCCGGCCCCGTCAACCCTGGCCGCTTCCCGTATCTGCGTGGAAATGGACAGGATTCCCGTAAGCCACAGCACTACTGTATACCCGAGATTTTTCCATATGTAGCTGAACACCAGCACCCAGAAAGCCGCGCCCGTCCTCATATAATCAATGTCAAACACAGGGGCGCTTTGCAGCACCCCTGCGCTGTATGCTGCTTCCCCCAGCCTGGTAAGAAACAGATTCAAAAACCCCTGCCTGTCAAAAATCAGCTTCCAAACCAGCACTACTGTGGCCGCCGGCACCGCCATGGGAAAGAGAAAGGCAGATTTCAGAAAATGTACCCGGGTAAAACGGCTGAGAAAACAGGCGATAATCAGGCCCAGCCCGATGAGCAGCGGCAGGCAGACAAGAACGAATTTTGCCGTATTGCCCGCCGCCAGCCAAAACGCCTTATTTTCAAATACCTGTTTATAATTGTCAATTCCTCTGAATTCCCCTGTCACCGCGGTCGTTAAGGAACGCCTGCAGACATCCGCAAAGGGGGCCAGCACAAACACGATGACCCCCAGAAAGCTTGAAAGCAGAAAATACAGACAGGCAATATTCTTGTTTCTTCTTTGTTTCCTCATTTTCCTATTCAGCCAGATACAGCTGTACCTTCTGCTTTATCTGCGCCACTCCTTCTTCCACACTCAGTTCGCCGTTCAGCACCTGTGTGCCTGCCGCCACAACGGCCTGTTCAATTCTGCTGTCAGGAAGATAAGGCGTATCCAGGGAAGAAACCAGATTCTTCAGGCTTTTTTGTTCCTCTTCATTAGGCCAGTACAGATCCAGCATGAGCACACTTCCGTCCTCCTTTGCAATACCATAGGAGCCAAACGGAGTGTCCAGATCCATTTCCGTATAGAACATCCGATCAAAGCTGGCCTTATTTACCGGATACGGTTCCTCCTGTGAGGCCATTACCTCGTAGGATAAAAGCGTCTGTATAAAATCCTTCGCCATTTCCGGCCGGGCCGCTTTTGCGCATACTCCCATAATGGATTCCGCCTGGAAAACCTTTGAATTCTGGAAGGAAGGCGTAGTAAAGACGATTTCTTTTCTTACCCTGGGAATAGAAATTACATTGGTAAAGTCAAGGCTCACCTGCTGCGTATTCCCCAACCCGAACTGTTCCTGGGATCTTGTCAGGAAATTCATAATACTGAAGGAAATATCAAGCGCGGTTTCCGCGTAGCTTCCGCCTTCATCCCCTCTGCTTCTGTTGGATTCCAGGAAATCCTCCATATCACTTTCGGAGATACCGCTTATTTCCGCATCATAAATCCGTTTTGCCTGGGTTAAAAATTCCTGTACCGCCGCCTCTTCCAGTGTACCATCCTCCCTGCTCCATGAAGGCTCACAGGCCAGGGCCAGCATACGGAGTACAATATCAGGCTGATAAGCGGACAGAATGGAACCATCCGGGCTTTCCGCCCTGAGTTTTTCACAGGCATCCGCGAAGGATTGCAGATCCTGGATTCCCGCCAGGGTTTCCTGTTTTCCCACAAGCAGGGGGAGCCGGAAACGGGTGGGAAGCGCGTAAATTTTTCCATCTTTTTCAAATGCTCTTGTGATATTGTTAAAGAACTCTTCCTTTTCCTCTGCTGCCTTCAGAGTATCACTTAAGTCGGCCAGCATTCCCTTTGATAAGTAGGAATCCAGCGGAAGTCCGTCCAGACAAAGCACATCAGGCCCTTTTCCCGCCATGATTTCCGTATTCAGCGCTTTGACTGCATCCTCTGCGGTCAGCCCATTATCTCCGGACATGCCGACCTCATATCTTACATAAACATCATTGTGCTCCTTCTGATAAGCAGATACCGCCTGCTGGATGGTTCTGTCTTTCTTCAGGCTGTATACAAGCAGCTCCTTATCCGGTACGGAAGGCACTGTTTCATCAAAAGCAAACCGGGAAACACCGCTTCCCAAAAGCATGAGGAATACAGGCCCGTCCTCTGCAAGCATACCGTATTTGGCTACGGAAGGATCTGCCAGGGAGCAAAGTCCGCCTTCCAGCAGCAGCTTTATGCCCTCTCCCTCCTTATAGCTGTAAATACCTTCGTCACAGCCCAGGTACAGGTTGTTTTCCTTATCTAATGCGGCAATGAACTTATAATTTCCGCTGGTATAAAAAATCGTATCCATACCATCGGTCATCTGTTTTTGCACAAAGCTGTCCAGCCCGTCATCCTGTTCCAGGAGTTCTCCATTGACATAATCATAGCTGTAGGCCCTGGTAGTCGTAAATGCCGCCATCCGTGTTTCCGAAAAACAGGCCAGCTCCACGTCCCCTTCCGTGTCAAACAGCCTTGTTAACGCTCCGTCCTCCTGATTGATTTCATAAACGGCTCCGCCCTGGCTGGCAAACAGTCTTTTATCCGGTGTGTACCAGCAATTTGTGAGGATTTCATAATTGTCCAGATTAAAGGGGACCGGAAGATCCCGCATCTCTCCTTCCGGGGAAACTATCATATAGCGGTAATCCATTTTAAACAGATTGTCAGTTTCTGATGCCTGTTCCGTTTCCTCATCAGCCGATTCTTCGTAGCTGCTGTACATTAAAAACAACGTGCCGTCCTTCGCCATTGCAGCAGTCATATAGTAGGCGTTTCCCACCATTCCCATCCAGTCGTCGTATTTCCTTGTCCAGGTTCTGCCTTCGTCCTGGGAAATGCAGGGGCCGTTATTATAGTCAAATATCTGGAGACTGCCGTCCGTCAGACGGGTTATTCCGGCATTGCGCATCATATCCTCCGGCATCCCCACCGCTTCCTCCATATATCTCCCCATGGTTTTTCCGCTGCCGCCTGTTTCCGGCTCTTCCTCCGGTGTGTTTCCTGCGCTTCCTCCGCAGCCTGTAAAAAGCATGCCCGCTGTCAAAAGCAGGGCAAGCGCTTTCATTCCCGGTTTTCTTTTCATAATAAATTATCCTTTCCTCAGGCCTTGCTGTCCTGTTTTTCTTTACCCTGATCTTAAAGGACAAATCTTGTTAAAATTCCGATAAAACTCTTACAATTTTCTTACAATCCAATTCCTTCGCCCAACCGTTTCCTGTTCGGCTTTTGCGGCGCGGTATTGCCAAATGCGGCATTTTGCTGTTTTACGGCGTATGCGGACTTTCCTGAAGGCTCTTGATTTTGCAGGATGCCTTTTTCAGGGAAAAATAACGGAGGGCACCTTTTTCCGGTGTCCTCCGCCATGTCTTTTTATTCTATTTCTTTCCGCCGTTCTTTTTGGCCGCGCTCCTTAACGTCTGCACAACCGCTATCGCCAGTCCGGTAAAAAGCAGATACTTTTTTACCTTTTCCAGCGCCTCCTCTCTGGTAGCCGGGATATGGCTGTATACAAAATCCCGAAAGGGATGCGACGGCCTACTTCCCACCAGTTCCTTATAGGTCAGCAGCCTTGTCTCATAGTCCGCCGGATTTTCCTCATGGAATATCAGTTCCCTGACCGCCCGGCTGACACCGTCGCCATAATCATGAAAACCGCAGGAGGGCGTATAGCCCAAATCAATTCCGCCCCAGTTTCCCACAAAGCTGTTTCTGTGATCATGACCGCAGTATACGGCAAAAATATCTCCTTTTTCACGAAGGCTTTCAAATTCCCTGGCATTGTTGTCAGGCGCGCTTACCGCCTCCCGGAAGCTGCCGCCATCGCATTTTTCCTCATCCAGAAGGTAATACTCGTTGGCATGGGTACGGTAGGTACGGATTGCGCCCCTGGTTTTCTTATCCACTCTGCGCAGAAGCCGGTAATACTCGGGCATGGGAATGTGCTGGAACACAATTCCCGGCACCAGGCCGCCATGAACCTGCTCGAAGGTATCCCTTGCCGCCTTGTACCAGTAGATCTGCTTGGGATGGAGGGTCTGACAGCCACCGCCGGCGGCGTCACCCTGGGAATCCAGCAGGTAAACGGCCATCACCGTCTTTGTCTCTTCAAAATTCTGTATCCCTATGGCAAAGGTGCCTTCCTCCGGCCCATGAAGTATCTCCTGTCCCCGGCTGTTCAGCCAGTCCACACAGCCCGGAATTCTGCGGTAAATTCCCATCTGTTCCTCGTTGCTCATTCCGCTCTGCCTGTCATGGTTCCCAAAGGTTACGGCAAAGGGGATGCCCCTGGACACAATCGGCTCTAGTATGCCCCGTATTGCTTTTTCTGTCTGCCCGGGCTTCTTCCTGAATGCACGGCTGTAGCCTTTTAGCTGATCACCGGTGAGCACCACCAGATCCGGCCGGGCCGTATCAAGCGCTCTTCTGATAAGCGCCATGGTATCCTCCGACGCCTCAGGCAATTCCTGTATATCTGCAAACTGTAATATATGAAAAGTTCCATCTTCCCTGAACTTCATTTCATCAGCTCCTTTCTTTCCTTTTCCAACATGTTATGTAAACTTCTTCCCAGGAGGATGCCGCATTTTCCCATTTCTTCCACCCATCATATACGTATATATCCATATTTACAACAAAATACATAAAATCTTAAAGAAAGCTTCACTCAGATTTAACATAAGGGGGTGGGGGCCCGGTTCGCCTTCCGGACTTTCGGGGTCCTGGCGCCGTTGGGGGGCTGCCGTTTTGTGCTGGCAGGGGGGTTTTCAGAACCAATTCAAAAATGGGATGGTTCTAACTGTGCTTTTCCGGCATACCGCTGCCAGCGTGGCTGAACTTCTCGTTGCAGCCACATCGGCTGCAGCGGCTGCGTCTTGGCAGTCGATGTGGCTTCCACTCGTCGGACAAGCCACTAAGGGCGGCAGCGGTATGCCGGAAAAGCACAGTAAGAAGCCATCACCATTTTTTCTTATGGTTCTGAAAACCCCCCTGCCAGCACAAAACGGCAGTCCCCCCAACGGCGCCAGGACCCCGAAAGTCCGGAAGGCGAACCGGGCGGGCAGGCTATGAAGGGAGGACGGGAAAGGAGGGATTATTATCCGGGAATTGGGCAGGGGTTTAGAGGCGATAATCAGGTGGAATTATGTAAAATTTTTGTATTGATTTATCTAGTTAAAAAATATTTTTATGGTTGACAAGTGGTAGGTGTGGTGATACATTTATGTGGAAATAATTGTGTTTGTGTGGAGATGAGTGTATATGTTTGCAAATGAGAGACGGGTTAAGATTGCGGAGATGCTGGAGAGGCGTTCTTCTGTTACGGTTGCGGAATTGACGGATGCTTTTCAGGTTTCTCTGGAGACGATACGGCGGGATTTGGAATATTTGGAGAGGCAGGGGGCCCTGAAGAGGGTGCACGGGGGAGCTATAACGGTTCGGAAGATGCAGAGCTACAGCAGCCTTTCTGCCCGTGTCACGGAGCACAGGGAGGAAAAGAGGAGGCTGGCTTTGGCGGCAATTCCTTATATCCGTGAGGGGGACTGTATTTCCCTGGATACGGGATCCACTTCTTTTGAGCTGGCGGCATTGCTTTGTGAGCATTTTCATGAGCTTACCGTGGTGACGAATTCTCTTCAGGTTTTTCAGATTCTTTCCGGAAAGGAAGGGTTCCAGACCATCCTTACGGGAGGGTTCTATATGCCGGATGAGAAGACTTTTTACGGGCATCTGACCCTGGATATGATAAGGCAGCTGCATGTTTCCAAGTATTTTATTGCGCCCTCCGCTATTTCCCTGGATTTTGGAATCAGCGATCACATTCATGAGCTGGTGGCGGTGCAGCGCGCTCTTATTGATATTTCGGATCAGATAATAGTGCAGGCTGACAGTTCCAAATTTGAAACCTGCGCTGCGCTGAAAATCTGTGATCTGAACCCACGGTTCCTTTATCTGACCGATTCTGGTCTTCCTGATGAAATATTGGAAGCCTATAAAAAGGCATCCATAAATATTATAAAATATTAATATGAGGGTCCGCAAAAGGCGGGCAGAAAGGCACAGTATATGAATCAGAAAGTAATCCTCATCCTTGCGGACGGTTTCCGTCCCGACGCATTAACCACCTGCGGCCATCCTTATGGACAGCGGCTGCTGGAGCTGGGAAGCTATTCCCTGGAAACAGAAACCGTTTATCCTTCCGTTACGCTCCCCTGTCATATGTCGCTTTTCCACAGTGTTTCACCTGATCGTCACGGCATTCTTACCAATACCTATGTTCCTCAGGTCCGTCCTGTAAACGGACTGTGTGAGCAGCTGGCTGCGGCCGGGAAAACCTGTGCTTTTTTCTATAACTGGGAAGAGCTGCGGGATTTAAGCCGCCCCTCCAGCCTTGCCTACAGCTATTTTGCCGCAGGGCATGTTTATTCCTATGAAAAGGCCAATGAGATGGTTACGCAGAATGCACTTGAATTTATTGAGTCAGAAAAACCGGATTTTGCATTTGTCTATCTGGGACTGACCGACAGTGCAGGGCATGAGTTCGGATGGATGGGCGAAGAATATAGGAAGGCCTGCCGTCAGTCCCTGGATGAGGTTCAGCGGCTTACGGAACGTTTCATGGAAGAGTATACGATTATTTTCACCGCGGATCATGGCGGACATGGCCGCAGCCATGGGTCCCTTGATAAAGAAGATATGCTGATACCTCTTGTTTGCATTGGTTCCTGTTTCCAGCCGGGTGCTGTTCTGGAGCAGCCTGGTATCTGTGATATTGCACCTACTGTTACACAGCTCCTTGGGGCTGCGGCTGCCAGAGAATGGGAGGGCAAAAGCCTGCTATGCTGAACAGACTCAAATCCGGGCGGCAGATGAAATTTTTCTGCTTCCTATGCTGCCTGGTCTATTTTGCCAGTTATCTGACCAGGTTAAATTATGCGGCCTGTCTGGCTGAAATACAGCGTTCTCTTGGAATCAGCAAAAGCCTTGCCGGATTGCCGGTAACCGGATGTTTTGTTACCTATGGGATCGGACAGCTGCTCTGCGGCTTCCTGGGAGATAAATTCCAGCCCCGGAAAATGATTTTCACGGGGCTGGCCGCCACTTCCCTCTGCAATCTCCTTGCTGCTCTTTTCCCTCGTATGGAGGTCATTATCCCGCTCTGGTGCCTGAATGGTTTTTTCCAGTCCATGCTCTGGCCCCCTCTGGTAAGAATCATGGCTGAGGCCCTGGATGAAGAGGGCTATAAAAAGTGCTGTGTCCAGGTGTCCGTTGCTTCATCCGCCGGTATGATCGCCGTATATGTGCTTGCGCCCGCCTGTATCCGTTTTTCCGGCTGGCAGCTTGCTTTCCTGCTTCCGGCATTCTTTGGAATTGCCTCCGCCTTTGTCTGGACCATCAGCATCCGGAAAATGCAGGCTGACGGAACCAATGCCATTTCCGCCCTGTACCTGGAAGTGGGGAATGAAAATCCGGTAAAGCTTTCTTCCCTGGTTATCCAGGCTTCCCTGGTTCCCATCCTGTTTGCCATTGTTCTCCATGGTATTCTGCGGGACGGCATCACTACCTGGATGCCTGCTTATATTACGGATACCTTTGGGCTGAGCACCTCCCTGTCTATCCTGACCACAGCAGTTCTGCCGATTTTCAGTATATTCAGCATCATAATCGCATCTTCTCTGTTACAAAAACTGAAAAATGAACTTCTGACGGCAGCCCTGCTTTTTGCCTGCGCTGCGCTTTCCTGCTTTATCCTGCTCCCAGTTTACAATACCGCCCCTACATTAAGCGTTACCATGATGACTTTAATAACAGGAAGCATGTACGGAATCAACCTGATGCTGATCAGCCGGGTGCCCAGGCATTTCGCCCGCTTCGGCAGGGTTGCCACCATATCCGGCATACTCAACGCTTCTACTTATATAGGAAGCTCTCTGTCCACCGCAGCCTCCGGGGCCATCTCCGATCATTACGGCTGGCATGCTACAATCAGCGTTTGGGCCGTCACTGCCCTGGCCGGTACCTTAATCCTTGCTTTCAGCTTCCGAAAATGGTCCCTTTTCTGCGGCAGCTGCGATAATAAACCTCTGGTCAACAGGCGTTTCTTATGATATACTTGCGTCGTCGGACGCTCCGCAACGGCACTTAACCGCCGGAACGGGCCGCTCCCGCATAGAACATTATAGCTGTATTATAGGAGAATGTCCGTATGAGTATTTTAAATGTTGAACATCTTTCCCATGGCTTTGGTGACAGAGCCATTTTTCATGATGTTTCCTTCCGCCTGCTCAAGGGAGAACATATTGGCCTGATCGGCGCCAACGGCGAGGGGAAATCTACCTTTATGAATATTATCACCGGAAAGCTCATGCCTGATGAAGGCAAAGTGGAATGGGCCAAAAATGTCCGTGTGGGCTATCTGGATCAGCACACGGTACTGGAAAAGGGCACTTCCATCCGGGAAACTCTGGCTTCCGCCTTTTCCTTCCTGTTTGAAATGGAAGCCCAGATGAATGAAATATGCGATAAGATGGGGGAAGCCACCCCGGAAGAGCTGGAAGTATATATGGAAGATTTGGGCACAATCCAGGATATGCTTACCATGCATGATTTTTATATGATAGACGCCAAAGTGGAGGAAGTGGGGCGCGCCCTGGGCCTTGCGGATATCGGCCTGGACAAGGATGTAGCGGACTTAAGCGGCGGGCAGCGCACCAAGGTTCTGCTTGGCAAGCTGCTCTTGGAGAAACCCGATATCCTTCTCCTGGACGAGCCTACCAACTATCTGGATGCAGAACATATCGAATGGCTGAAACGGTATCTGAACGATTATGAAAACGCCTTTATCCTGATATCTCATGACATTCCTTTCTTAAACAGCGTTATCAACCTGATTTACCACATGGATAACCAGGCCCTGACACGCTATGTAGGGGATTATGACAAATTCCAGGAAGTCTATGCCATGAAAAAGTCGCAGCTGGAGGCCGCTTACAACAAGCAGCAGAAGGAAATTGCGGATCTCAAGGATTTTGTAGCCAGAAACAAAGCACGGGTCGCCACCAGGAACATGGCCATGTCCCGTCAGAAAAAACTGGATAAAATGGATGTAATTGAGCTTGCCGGCGAAAAGCCTAAGCCGGAATTTCATTTTAAAGAGGCCCGTACCCCCGGCCGTTACATTTTTACCACGCAGGATCTGGTGATCGGTTATGACGAGCCGCTTTCCACGCCGCTGAACCTGTCCATGGAACGGGGTCAGAAAATCGCCCTCATCGGTTCCAACGGCATAGGTAAAACCACGCTTTTAAAAAGTATACTCGGCCTGATCCCGCCTCTTTCCGGCGCAGTGGAGCAGGGGGATTATCTGAGCATAGGCTATTTTGAACAGGAGATGCCGCCGGATATATCCACCAGCTGTATTGAGGAAATCTGGCAGGAATTCCCCGGGTTCACCCAGTATGAGGTCCGCTCCGCCCTGGCGAAATGCGGGCTGACCACAAAACATATCGAAAGCATGGTAAAGGTCTTAAGCGGCGGCGAGCAGGCAAAGGTACGTCTGTGCAAGCTCATCAATAAGGAAACCAACATCCTGCTTCTGGACGAGCCTACCAACCATCTGGACGTGGATGCAAAAGCCGAACTGAAGCGCGCGCTTCAGGAGTACAGGGGAAGCATTCTCATGGTTTGTCACGAACCTGAATTTTATGACGGGCTGGCAACCGATGTCTGGGACTGCACCAAATGGACGACAAGGGTATTCTGACTTCTGCCGGTTATTCCGGCGGAGGTTCCCCTCCGGATATCCTACTTGATTTACCGGAGTCCATACCAAAGGTTCCAGAGAACACTGCCAAGCAACGGCTGCAGGGTCATCATAATAAGAATGACAATGGCAAAGGAAAGCTCCATCTCGTATCGGCAGACGGGACTTTCCGCGCCGGAGCTTTTATTTCCGCAGCCTTTATTCCCACAGCTTTTACTGCCGCAGCATTCCTCATTCACAGTCTGTGCCTTCATACAGGCATCCTCCGCATTTCCTTGCACATTTCCTTCCGCTTTCGCCTCCTGACCGCCTGCCTCCTCCACTGCCCACAGACTTCCGGGCTCCGGCTTTTCTCCCACGCCGAACCTGCCGCACGTCCTGGGGAAAATACGGTTTATTGCCAGAAACAGCAGATATCCCAGCCATGTGCCCATAGTATTCATAAGCAGATCATCAATATCTGTAGCCCGGAACGAGAATAACTGCGCAGCCTCAATAAACAGAGAAAAGAGGAAGCCGATGCTCACCGTCTTTTCCACCATCTGTTCCCGCCGCCAAAGCAGGGGGACAAGAAAGCCCAGGGGCATAAACAGCAGCATGTTTTCAAAATATTGTCTGGAATTACTGAAAAATTCCACCATAGGAATCATATTGATATTAGCGTCAAAATGAAATTCCTGAAACGCCGGCACCCCTGTCAGCGTCAGAATACCAGCCAGCAAAAATGCAAACAGAAAGACACCCGCCGTATGCCATCCGCTTATTTCACACTTTCCTTTCCCCTGAGCCGTACTACACTGTGCCATACCCTTTTGCACCGTGTTGCGCATCCTTTTATGCACCGTGCCCTCCAGCCATCCCAGAAAAGGAATGGAAAGCGCCAGTCCGCTGCCGGCCCCTATTGCCAAATTCAGG
This sequence comes from Eisenbergiella massiliensis, assembly GCF_003435485.1. Taxonomy (NCBI): domain Bacteria; kingdom Bacillati; phylum Bacillota; class Clostridia; order Lachnospirales; family Lachnospiraceae; genus Eisenbergiella; species Eisenbergiella massiliensis. The sequence continues at coordinate 186,160 of NZ_QVLV01000001.1, read as the reverse complement.
ATAAATAACATTCCCTCATCCTCCCCTTTCAGACAGTTTTCTTTTATCTGCTTCCATCATAACCTGTTAATTATAAAACTTTCTTCACTTCCCATTAAGATTCTCTGAAGATCAGGCTATTTATTTCTGTATAGGCACCGCTCAGGCTGCTGTTCGTTTTTGATTGTATATTTGCCCGTACTCCATTATAATAAAAACAAATTGATATGGGGGGATAGTTATGATGATTACTGAAAAAAAGGACTCTAAATCCAAAAGGAAAATAATAATAATATGCGCTGTTGCCATCGGCATCCTGGCGACTGTAAATATAGTTCTGCTTATTTTGTTGCTGCAGTCCGGCGGAGGGCCGGGCAGGCACGGCGCCGTAAATGTGGGGATTACTGAAAATCCGACCGTTATAAGTTCCCGCCTGGAAGAAAGCAAAAAGCCGGATTCCATCCTTCAGAATGTGCTGGAACAGTTCCGCAGCATCCGGGAAGAAAAGGAAAAGCAGGCGGCCAAAAGCAAGAAGCCCGTAGAGGTTACTATAACGGATAAAATCAACGTGGAAAAAGGCGCTGCCCCGGATGTGACCCTTCCCCGCTGCTACTTTATTTTTGAAGTTACCAACAACAGCGCAGACAGAACTATCGTTGAAATCCAGGGTTCTGTCCATATGAGCAACAGTGCCGGGCAAGAATTCCTTACCCTTCCCTGCGATCTCACCGACATCAGCGTCGGCCCGGATGAGACCTCTGTGGAGGAAGGCATTTATCTGGATATTTATGAGGATTTGAATGAAACAAGGTTTTTATATTCCACTGACTATGACGATTTGATTTTTGAATATAAAACAAATACGATCATATATTCCGATGGCGGCCAGTCCCTGCCCAATGAGGATTGGCTGTGACCGTAAGACACAATTAAGAGGCAATCAATATGGATCTGATAAATCAATTTATAGAAAATTACAAGAAGAAAATAAACTTTTACGAAACAGCAGGACGCATTGCCGCCGAAATGCTGGAGGATGCCCTGCGCTCCTCCGGTATCCGCGCCATGGTAACCTCGCGCGCCAAGAGCCCCAGCCGGCTCAAAATCAAGGTGACGCAGCGGAATGAAAAACGGGAAACTCCCTATAAAAACATGAGCGAAATCTATGCGGATATCGCCGACCTTTCCGGCGTACGCGTGTCCCTCTATTTCCCCGGCGACCGTGCAAAAGCGGATCGGGTCATCAACAACCTGTTTACGGTGGCTGAAACCAAGAAATTCCCGGTGCAGTCCAAACAGCCTTCCTACAACAAACGTTTTTCCGGCTACTGGGCCACCCATTACCGGGCTTCCATGAAGGAAGATTCCCTGGATAAAAGCCGGATAAAATATGCCCCTGTGCGCCTGGAAATCCAGGTGGCGTCCGTTCTGATGCATGCCTGGTCGGAGGTGGAGCATGATTTGGTTTACAAGCCGCTTCAGGGCACCCTTTCCGATGAAGAGCTAGCCATCCTTGACGAACTGAACGGTCTTGTCCTCAGCGGCGAGATAGCTCTGGAACGGCTGCAGGCCGCAGGAAACGAGCGGATCCAAAGTAAAAATACATCCTTTAACAACCAATATGATCTGGCGGCTTATCTTTACAATTATCTGAGCACCCGATATAAGCGGATGGATATCGAACCGCGCATGGGAAATGTAGAACTGCTCCTGCGTCTGATGGGACGGCTGAAAATAGCCAATGCCAAAGAGCTTGAACCGATTCTGAAGTCCACAAAGCTTGTCAACGACAAGCGGACCATCTCAGAACAGCTCTCCGACCAGATCATCTGCGGCAATGAAAAACGCTATCATCTTTACAGGGAGCTTCGCGCCCCCGGAGAAAAGCTGAGCAAAGAGCAGTACCAGGCTATGGAATACTTTATGAAGCCCTGGATTAGCCTGGAAACCATTCTCGGCAGGCTGACCCTGAAAAGCAATCCCAAGGCAAGAGGCACCTTTAATGTGAACAGCCTGAAACGGATGAAGGTACTTTCCAAGGAAAACCTGGACCGGGTGGTTGCGTTGCGGAACGCCCGGAATGTCCTCGTCCATGGAATTGAAATTCCCGATATGGCCGCCCTTATAAAAATGGGTGACGATGTGCGGGAAATCCTGTCCCAGCTGGCGGCTTCCGGGAATACATAAGGGGTTGTTTATTTATATTACCCTGAAAAATTGCAGGAAAAAGACGTTGGCCGTTTATCAGCCAACGTCTTTTTCCTATAAGAATATATGAATTTATAATAATTATTCAGCAGATCAGCGCATCTACGACGCTGACCATAAGAAAGTAATTCAGGAATGTTACAAACGCTTCCTTTCAGAATTTTAGTTCGTCCTTTTTCATATAGCCGCCGGAACCCGCATATTTTACCTTTGCAGCTGTTGTTGAGGATGAACTGTCAAGTACCTCAACCGGCCGCCCCTTCAAAACATAAAATACCAGACTTGAATCCGAACAGTCTGAGGAAGAATAAAATCCGTTTATTTCATATTTTCCGCCTGCGTAAACGGCACTTTTCTGTGGATCATCAGGATCTGTTACGATTGGGACTCCGCTTTCATCATAAGTTATAATCATACCCGGGAAATTGTTTTTATCAAATTCATTACCAAAAACTTCAGAAAATGCTTCCGTCATTTCCCTGTCTATATCTTCATTTGTCTTAATACCATATGCATTTACCGTCCGTTCTGCAGGAATATCTACTGTCCCACGTTCATTTCCCGGCGCTGCAAATACCATTCCGGCGCAAAATATGGACAGGAAACATATAGCGAATACAGCTGTTCCCAATCTTTTCTTCCCCGTACTCATTATAGAAAACAGTCGATTTTTCATATATTTTTTACCTCCGCAGGAAAATGATGAGAATAAGGTATTTGATTTTGCCTTGCAGCCGGCCAGATGTATAATAATCATCGAATACCGATACCTCCCGGCTTCCGGCATATTCTCTGTAACCAACTCATCACAGGATAGTTCGCAAAAGCAGGTGAAAGCCCTGGAAAACGCATAAACAGCCGGATTAAACCAATTGATGGCGACTGCCAGAAGCAGCGCCCATCTGTACCAAAGGTCTTTACGCTTCAAATGAATCATCTCATGCCGCAGTACAAGCAGTAAATCTTCCCTGGCCATTTGGGCATCCGTAAGCAAAATAGCAGGCTTTAACAGCTGAATAAGCATAGGACTTGATATACAGGCGCACTTTCTTATCTGAAGATATGAGGTAATCCCAAGCTGATTCTTTATTTCCCGAAATGCCTCTAATATCCGGGCATCTGCTATATCCCCGCTCCACCGTTCCACCATCCTTTTGAAACTCACGTACTTCATTACATGGTAAAACAATACGACGAAAAAACCAAATAACCATATAAAGAAAACAATCATTACCGGTGATACGGCCGCAGCAGGCGCTGGAATAAAAACAGTTCCGTCTCCCCCGGTCTTTTCCGCAAGAGCTGCAAAAACATTCTGCAGGGAACCTGTTCCTTCAGAACATAAAATACTTGTAGAACCCATGGGAAAAAATATCTTAATTCGCGGTCTGAACGGAATTATAAAACCAGTCAGTATCATTTTCCCGGCACAGTAAAAATCCCCTGCGAAATATTTTCCATTCGCTAAAGCCCCGGCCAGTATGTACACGGCTGCAATGACCGCCATTATACAGGAAGTATGAAATAACTGGTTCATAAATTCAATCATCACTTTTTCCTCTGATCATTAACCCACTTTACCAGTTCGTCTATTTCATCACCGCTTAATCCCTCACCCTGATACAGCGTATTAATCAGATTCAGCCGCGAACCGCCATAATATTGTTTTACAAAGCTCTGTGTTTCATATTGAAGATATTCATCCCTTCCTACCAACGGTTCAAAAAAACGTTCTTTTCCCAGTTTCTCCGTTTTTAAAAATCCCCGCTCTACAAGACGGCCCAACAGCGTATGGACGGTCTGCGCTTTCCATACTTTCCTGTTTTCTCTGTTTAACTGCTCCATCAACATGCCTGATGTGACCGGAGGCGTTAACTGCCATACAATATTCATAATCTCAAACTCCGCGTCCGGTAGCTTTTTTATTGCAGTCATACGCGTCACCTCCATTATCGACAATTGTCTTATCTATATACTATATTACTTACCTGTCAAAGTCAATAGTTTTCTACATTTGTAGACAATTGGCAACGTGGAAATCCTTTCGGACTTAGCTTCGTTTTTTAACAATGCCTTTAACAATATTTTATCACAAATTTTTCTCGCACCATTCCTGAAGCGGACATTGTGTACATTTGGCTTTACGCGCTGTACAGATCTCCCGTCCCAGATAAATCAGCTGAAAATTAATCCGGTTCCAGTGATCCTTAGGCAGAACCTTCATCAATTCCTGTTCCGTCTGCTCGGGGTTTTTCCCTTTTGCCCAGCCCAGCCTGTGGGAAATCCGAAATACATGGGTATCCACCGTAACCCCGGGAATCCCATAAGCGTCCGCCAGAAAAAGAGTGGCCGTCTTTCTTCCCACACCGGCCAGCTTCAGCACTTCTTCCAGCTTATCCGGGACTTTCCCGCCATAATCTTTTACAAGCTGTTCACAACATTTTTTCATGTTTTTCGCTTTATTTTTATAAAGCCCCACTGACCGGATATATTCCTCTATCTCTTCCACCGGGGCCTGTGCCACTTCCTCCGCCGTCCGGAATCTTCCAAACAGGCCGGGAAGGGCCTCATCCACCTGTTTGTCCGTGCTCTGGGCGCTGAGCATTATCGCTGTCAGCAGCTGCCAGTCCTGATTATGATAAAACCCGTCTTTTGTAGTACCATAAATCTTATCCAGAGTCTCCAATATATGCTGTAGCTTCTCTTTTTTTGTCATCGGTGTTTTCCCCCTGCTGACTGTTTTCTTCATCTGTGTTATCATGAAATAATGGGCTTCAGAATCTCCCGAAGCTCCCGTTGCTGCAAAATGGCTGCTATACAATTTATTATAACGGGAATGCCGGCAGGACGCAACTTGGAGGTTTTGCCGCACAGCGGATAGCTGGCGGCGGCATCTGCCCGCTTCCCTTCTTATGGAGAAAAAATATGGACGGTTTTTCCAACCTGAAACATGCCCTGCTTGCGGAGCAGGTCCAGGAACAAATCTATCAGTTTATACTAAACACCCCTCTGCCTGTCGGTGCGCGCCTTCCCAATGAATTTGAACTGGGCCGGAAATTCGGTGTGGGACGAAGCACTGTCCGGGAGGCGGTGAAGCTGCTTGCTTCCCGTGGTATTCTGGAAGTGAGAAGAGGTTCGGGAACCTATGTAGTTTCAACCACTCCCGCGGACCTGGATCCGCTGGGACTGAGAAAAGCAGAGGATAAAATGGCACTCGCCCTGGATTTGGCTGATGTACGGATTATACTGGAACCGGGAATTGCAGAAATGGCCGCCCTTAAAGCCCGTCCCGCAGACGTAGAAAAGCTGGACAGCCTGTGCCGCCTCATCGAAAAACGAATTGCCAGGGAAGAAAGCTACATTGACGAGGATATTGCTTTTCATACCTGCATTGCAGAATGTTCCGGCAATATCGTGGTAAAGCAGCTCATTCCCATCATTGATACTGCCGTCCTGATGTTTGTCAATGTAACCCACCGCCGGCTAACCAAAGAAACCATCCAGACCCACCGCGCCATTACGGATGCCATTGCAGAACATGATTCCATCGGCGCCAAAACAGCGATGCTGATGCATATGATCTATAACCGGGATATGATAAAGCAATTGATAAAAGAACAGGAAGCTCCTGCCCTTACTCACCCAAACCATAGGGATAAAGCAAAAGACATCTGATGATTTTTTCCTGTCATCATCACAAAAATCTGGAAAACCAGCAAACGAGCAGGCAATTAAACGAATTTTTATGGAACCTGTCCAAATAAATAATAATAATTCCAGCAAAAAGTAGAATACACATCTGACAACTTGCTAAGAGAATTAGGGAATGCTAGGATAAAAGCAACGAAACATCTGATGATTTATATTTTGCTCCGCAAAACATGGAGGAAAATCCCTCTGCTCGCCAGGGGGCTCGCATTTTGCTCCGCAAAACATGGAGGAAAATCCCTCTGCTCGCCAGAGGGCTCGCATTTTGCTCCGCAAAACATGGAGGAAAATCCCTCTGCTCGCCAGAGGGCTCGCATTTTGCTCCGCAAAACATGGAGGAAAATCCCTCTGCTCGCCAGAGGGCTCGCATTTTGCTCCGCAAAACATGGAGGAAAATCCCTCTGCTCGCCAGAGGGCTCGCATTTTGCTCCGCAAAACAAGGAGGGATTGACAAATGGAATTGAATAGTCAGCGGGTCAGGGCACTGGCCCCGGAAAACGATCCACTGAAAATCGGCATGGGTTGGACGGTTGAGGATCTTGATAAGCCGCAGATTCTTGTGGAAAGCACCTTCGGGGACAGCCATCCGGGAAGCGCGCACCTGAATCTTTTCGTGGAAGAAGCCATGAAAGGGATCCGGGATTCGGGCGGCAGGGGCGCGCGTTATTTTACGACGGATATCTGTGACGGAATCGCCCAGGGGCATGACGGAATTAACTATTCCCTCGCCCATCGGGATATGATTGCCAATATGATTGAAATACACGGCAATTCCACTGGTTTTGACGGCGGTGTATTCATCGCCAGCTGTGATAAATCCGTTCCGGCCTGTCTGATGGGGCTGGCAAGGCTTAATATGCCCTCCATCGTCATTACGGGGGGCGTCATGGAAGCCGGACCCGACCTGCTGACTCTGGAACAAATCGGCGCTTATTCCGCAATGTGCCAGCGCGGCGAAATTACCGAAGAAAAGCTTACCTATTATAAACAGAATGCATGCCCCTCCTGCGGCGCATGCTCATTTATGGGAACCGCTTCCACCATGCAGATTATGGCGGAAGCGCTGGGATTGATGCTTCCCGGTTCAGCACTGATGCCCGCCACCTGCCCGGAGCTGAAGGAGATGGCCTATAAAGCAGGCAGACAGGTAATGGAACTGGTTAAAGCAGGGCTGAAGGTAAGTGATATCGTAACAATGGAAGCCTTTGAAAACGCGATCATGGTTCACGCGGCTATTTCCGGCTCCACCAATTCCCTGCTGCACATCCCGGCAATGGCCCATGAGCTCGGCCTGGAAATCGATGCGGACACCTTTGACCGGATGCACCGCGGCGCCCACTATCTCCTGGATATCCGCCCCGCAGGCAAATGGCCCGCACAATTTTTCTATTACGCAGGCGGCGTCCCTGCCGTCATGGAGGAAATCAAATCCATGCTCCATCTGGATGTCATGACGGTCACAGGAAAAACTCTGGGAGAAAACCTGGAGGAGCTGAAGCAGAACGGTTTCTATGAAAAATGCAGCGTATCCCTGGAAAAATGGGGGCTGAAGCGTACGGACGTCATACGCCCCTTTGATAATCCCATCGGTTCGGACGGAACCGTTGCCATTCTCCGCGGCAACCTCGCCCCGGAGGGCTCTGTTGTAAAACACTCCGCCGTACCTGCCGAAATGTTTCAGGCAGTTCTTAAAGCCCGCCCCTTTGACTGTGAGGAGGATGCCATCGCCGCTGTTTTATCCCGGAAAATCCGCCCCGGAGATGCGGTCTTTATCCGTTACGAAGGCCCGAAGGGATCGGGGATGCCGGAAATGTTCTATACTACGGAAGCTATTTCTTCCGATCCGGAGCTTGGCAGATCCATTGCACTGATTACAGACGGCAGATTTTCAGGTGCCTCCAAAGGCCCTGCTATCGGCCATGTTTCTCCGGAAGCTGCTGACGGCGGACCGATCGCCCTTGTGGAAGAGGATGACCTGATCCGTATTGACATTCCGGCCCGTATGCTGGAGATCATCGGCGTCAAGGGCCGGGAGCTTCCTCCAGAGGAAATAGATAAGATTCTGGAAGAACGAAGAGCTAACCTGAAGCCCAGGGAGCCGAAATATAAAAAAGGAGTGCTGAAAATTTACTCCGAACATGCGGTTTCACCTATGAAGGGCGGCTACATGGAGTAAACCTCTCCGCTTAAATTTACGGGCTGTCAAAAGGGAACCCCGGCCTTTCCGCCGCAGGTTCCCTTTTATATCAGTTCCATCCATATTTCCCACATTGCTCCCGCCATTTATATAGCCACTCCAACTGGCAGTCGAAAAATTCATCATCCACACAGTCCATGCCGAATACCTCAACAATCGTGGCCTGCAGGGCAAAATGGTAAAGTGCGATCAGATCATAAAATGCTGCCTCCTCCTCCGGCATAATGTCACTATATTTTAAATACGCAGGCAGGAAGCGGGCAAACACCTCACGGGATTTCTCATAGCCGTTCTCCTGAAACTCAAAATAATCGGTCATATTACAGATTAATACCGGATCATACATGGGAAAACCTTCACAGGAGGTATCAAAATCCAATATGTAAAGTCTCCCGTCGCCCGCCTTATGGATATTCCCCCGGTACATATCCCCATGACAGTACCCCGTCGGCAGACCCCTGATCTTTTCCCATAAAGCCTCGCCGTATGCAGCGAACTCTTCAGCCCTGGGATACTTCTTTTCCCGCAGAATATCTATGTACCTGCCAATATAAAAGTATTTATCCCGCTTCACAAGCGTGCCGGGATACGCCTTCATCGCGCTGTGAAATTTCCCCAGCAAAGCACCAATTGCCTCCGCATCCTGTTCCGGATCCACTTCTTTGCCTTCTATGAACTCATACAGAATATAAAGATGCTCTCCGTCTTCTTCACTCGTATGGACACAAGGTGAGCCATCCCGGGTAAAAATAACCGGCGGCACGGAAAATCCCTGTTTCATCAGAAATACATGAATCTCCAGTGATTTATGCACCGTATCAAAAAACGCTGGTTTCGTAATCCGCAGGAAATACTTATCCCTGCCGGAAAATACAGCATAAGCCATACTGCCGCTGTCCCGTACAAACTCCAGACTGTCAAAACACACGGGATAGTGCTCATTCAATATTTCCAGAATCTTTTCCTTCTCCATCATTTTTCCCTCTGTTCCTTAAACTCTTTTAATTCTGGTTTCACCCACCCCGGCCGGTAATATTCATGATTCAGATGAATCAGCGGCAAACCCGTCCGTTCCTGCATCTTCTTTGCCAGAGTACTCTTCCCGGCCCCGCAGCATCCGATAACCAGAAATTTTTTGTCCATAACCCTCTACTCCCGTTTTCCATTATATCACAGAATGCTTTTCTTTCCCCTTCCCTACGATCATGATATATTTTTATTACATCTTTTGCGGATTGCACAATGTATACCCGCAAATGCGGGCTGCTGGAAGAAAGCCCTTGGTATTCCAGTCATTTTCCTGACAGTCTCCGGTGACGAGGCAAGTGTTAACCGGATTTTAACAGCTATCATTTGAAGACCGCCGGAAAACCTTGCAAGCGGCCCTGTATTTCATCTTGACATTGACGCAAGGTCAAGTGCTATTCTGGACATATACAAAACGAGAGGAGCAGAATTTATGGAGCTGGTGAAAATAACCGAGCTGACCGGTATGCTTGGCATCACATCCCGCAGCCTGCGTTACTATGAGCAGGCGGGACTGATCCGCAGCGTCCGGCCGGATTCGGGGAAGTACAGGTACTATGATGCCGCAAACATCGAGCGTCTCAGGCAGATCCTTGTGCTGCGCAAAATGCAGATTCCCGTCAAAGATATCCTCCGTATCTACGAAAGCGAGGATATGAGCGTCGTTGTGGAGACCTTTGTCAGCCGCATCCGCGCCATAGACGAGGAGGTAAACGCCTTAACCGACCTACGCCGCATCGTTAACGATTTCCTTGCGACAATGACGCGGAACGGAATCACTAAAATTTCAGCGTTGCCGCTTTTATATGAAAGTATGGAAAAACAGCTGGATTCCCTGGAAAATAACAGGACCGGAAGCTATAAAGAGCTTGCCTCAATATCGGACCGTCTGACAAAGCCTGTGCAGCCTTCCCTTGTGCAGCTGCCCCCCATGCGGATTCTTTCCTCCTGCCTTAAGGAAAACAGCCAGATCTCCGATGTTGAAGGCTTCTCCCGCTGGGTGCAGATGCATGGAATCCCCTCAGGCAGGCCGGGCGCACATGAACGCTTTGATACCCGGACGGAGGCCGGTGATATCATTCTTCTAAAGCTTGCAAAGGACTTCCAAAACAGCAGCCCCTATCTGGATTACTATTGGGAAGGCGGCCTGTTTGCGGCGGCCGATCTGTATCTGGATGAGGATATGAACGCCGGCTTTTGCAGCCTCCTGTCAGCCTTTGATAACAATCCCTATTACGAAATAGACTATACCCATGGCGGCCGCCTGCGGCAGGAACCCCTGCTGGAGGATCTGATATCGCCGGACAGCCGCCGCGAGCTTGTCTCCCTGCTGGTACCGGTGAAAAAGCGCCTGCCGGATCCCAAACTTTTCAAAGCCCCGGAGGAAATACCGCCAGATTCCATTACGCCTGAGGAAATCGAACGGGCCAATCCCGTGCTTTGGTCGAAGGATGTCCCCATGGATCAGCTGATACCCATCAACCATCCGCATTACCGCGTCACTGAACAGGGGGAAGCGGAGTATATTTCCTGGATCAGCACCCGGGTGCTGTCCACCAATGTGGAAGTCCGGCTTCCTTTCCGCGTCGATATTGATTTCCGTATTGGTGAAGAAAGCGGGGGATGGGGCCATGGCAAAAAAGAAGAAAGCATCCGTTTCCACCATGGCGACGATCTGAATTTTCTGTTCGGTATCAATATGTACAACCATACCGACGAAAGGCTTTCCCGGAAGGCCATTTGCTTCCACCAGCCGGTATTTGGCGACTATTACAGCTTTCCCGGACGGGGCGCAATCCTGCCTGAGGTGTATAATCACCTGACCTGGATTGTGGGCCAGAATCATTTTGCGGTCATTATCAACGAAGAAATCCGCTACTGCGGCAGGAATTTCCCGTATATGTCCGTTAATATGTATCAGGAACAACCCCGGCCGATTATTCTCGGCTCCGACAGCTCCATTAAAAAATATTACCGCGCCATACGCATTTCGCAGCTGGCACAGCTTCCAAAAATCAGGATACAGAAAGGGGCATTAACCATGGTTACCAGACAAAGCAATAATATCATACCCAATATCCACCGGCTTATCACCAGCGAATTCGGAGAAAATTACTGGTTCAGCGGCTGCGCCCGGTACGTTATGGAATCGCTTGGCGAATATACCGCGGAGCCTGACTTTGGCTACTGGTTTTTCGCAGGTCTGACCGGCGATATTCTTGCACAGGTATATTCTTATGAAAAATATATGGGAGAGGCCGTATCCTCCTGTATGTTCAACAGCATGGGCGGCAGCTATTTTCAGGGAATTTTTGAAAAGTGCGGCTATGCCTCCACCTTTGTAAGCCTGGAACAGCTTTGTTCCAACAGGGAAATGTATCTGCAGACGCTTATGGCCTATATTGACAAAGGCGTGCCCGTCATTGCCGTCACCCGTTTTGGCGGGGACGCTCCCTGGGGTATTTATGCAGGTTATGAGGAATACGGCAGAACCCTGCTTTATTTGTCGGGTGATAAAACGGAGCCTGAACGGATTCCCGCACAACAGGCAATCGATGAACAACAGACAGCGACCTATGCCGGCCAGGGCTGGCTGTTTATCGGTGAAAAGAAGCGCACAGTGGATTTGGCGCAGGTCTACAGGAATATTATTATCGATATGCCCCGGCTGCTCACCGTAAAAACGGACGGGTTCTGTTTTGGCCCGGAAGCCTTCCGCGCCTGGGCTGAGAGCATAGAAAGCGGAAAATTCGACGCTATAAGCCTTGAAAGCTTTGAGGACGGCTGGGATTCCCATATCAGCAATATCTGCAACATGGCGACTAATGGCAGCTGTGTTTTTACCTTTCTCGACAGAGCGCGGGAACTGAATCCTGATTTTGCCTTCCTCGAGGATATCGGCAGACAGTACAGGCGCACGGCGGAAATCTGGAATAACGACAACGGAAATGATTTGGAAGCCCTGGGCGGAGGCTTTAATGTCACTCTCCCCAACCTTCAGGACAAAACCAGGCGCGGCAAAATTGCCGCAAAAATAAGGGAGGCCGCCGCATGTATGGATAAGGTACTTGAAATTCTGCACGCCAATCTGCCTGAACGTCCGTAACAACCGACGCCTGCCAGCATCTTCTCTTGATTTTTCCCCCACTGCCCTTTACAATAAGAGAAAAGCGGCCCTTGAGCCACTTTTCTCCAAAGGAAACTGCTGCGTTCCTCCTTTTCCTCATGGAAGGAGTGAAAATGTGCAGTAAAGTGACGCTTATTACAGAAGATATGCTCGCAGGCGTTTATCATCAGATAAAACCTGCCGGAAGTGTCGGAACAGGAGCCTTAATGCTTACAAAAAAGCAAAAAAATACGCTGCTTTATATTCTGTTTGTTTTTATTTTGTGCTCTGCCGCCATGGATTTCGAATTTCTCGTCCTGAAAACGGACGAAACCTTCCTGGCGGAAAATATATTCTGCAAGCTTTTTGCCCTCCTCATGATTTATCTGTGTCTGGAAGACCGGAAACTCACCTGGAGAAGCATCGGCCTGCGCCGCAGCGGTATTACCAAAGGTATGATTCTGGGTTTTTCCATCGGTATTATTACCTTCACGGCCTCATACCTGGTGGAATTCATCCTACTTCTTATCCTTGGCAAATCTCCCAGGCCTGGTTTTTACCTCACCAGTTTTTCCCTGACCAACCGGACAGCCACCAAACTTACCGTCTCAGCGATCCTTATCTGCATTGCCGGAAATATCATAAATGTATTGGCAGAGGAAGGCCTTTTCAGAGGGCTTTTCTACAAGCTGGGCCGCCGCGCCCTTTCCGCAAAATATGCCAACCTGCTCCAGGCGCTGCTTTTTAGCATCTGGCATCTGATTACGGTTGTTGTATGGTACAGGCAGGGCAGCCTGACAATTCCCTCTGCGCTGCTTTTCGGCGCCGGCTATCTCCTCACCGCTGGTATCTCGGGCTTTGCATGGGGCCTGTGCGTCACGCTCACCGGTACTCTCTGGACAGGTATCTTCCAACATTTTTTTAATAATGTTATCGGCAGCTTCCTGCATGTAGTCACAGCTACAGGGACAGATGAGCTTCAGATATTCCGGCTTGCGCTGTCCAATGTGCTTTCCCTCCTTCTTGTCATACTGCTTGCAAAACACAAAAAACAGCCGGCCGGCCGCAGGCAGCGCAGCATGAAATCCATGCCCTCCAATGCAGTGCGGCGCACGGATCCCAGCCCTTCCAACGCAGGGCAGCGCTCAAAATCTTCAATTCCCCCTGCCGGAAAGGCATCAAAACCAGGACGGCGCAAACGGCGGGGCAATTAACTCCGATATAAGCCGCCGAAGCATAACCGCATACTGAAACATTCCCCCGGAAGCTGCCGCTTTTGCAGTCTTCCGGTTTTTTTATTACAAAATAGCATTGACATCCACAGATTACCTGCTATACTGTAATTACTACGACAGACATAGTACGACAGATGAAGTAGAATAAAAAGTTCCCCTGGCCTGGCAGATTGTTTCCGCCGCCTTCGGGAGTTAAAAGGAGCTGATGAGTTGATAAGCAGTGATGTCATCCGCGGCTACAATGATACCTTCATTCTTTTCTTTCTGCTGGACGGCCCCTCTTACGGCTATGAGATTTCAAAGCATATCAGAGAGCAGTCCGATGGAAAATACATTATTAAAGAGACGACGCTGTACTCCGCCTTCACAAGGCTTGAGAAAAACGGTTATATTGAATCCTTTTCCGGGGATGAGACAAACGGAAAGCGCCGTACCTACTACCGCATTACGGAAACCGGCCGGCGTTATTATGCGGAAAAGTGCGAAGAGTGGAAAGTAACCAAGGAAGTTGTTGAACAGTTCATACGTCTGTAAAGAAAGGAACCCTATGGAAACGATTAGAATTTATCTGGAAAATATGTTTAGCAGATTACCCCGTACTCCTGAAATAATCAAACTGGAGAACGATATGCTCCGGACAATGGAAGATAAATACGAAGAATTAAAGATGGAAGGCAAATCGGAAAATGAAGCCATAGGAATCGTTATTTCCGAATTTGGGAATATTGATGAGCTTATTGATGAGCTGGGCCTGCTTTCCACAGCCGCAGAGAACGGCGCCGGCAACGGAAACGGCGGTTTCCGGGAAACAGGGAATTCTGGAGACGCCTCCGGCAGCTGTCAGGCGGAAGGCTTTGCGGACTATGACAGCGGGGATATTTACCTGTCCAGGGATCAGGTGGAGCAGGTAATCTCCGATACAAGAAAATACCACCGCATGATGGGCATCGGCATAGCCCTCTGCATTATCGGCCCTGCTTTTATGATACTTCTCGGCGGCATATTTTCACCTGACAGTCCCACCGCCGCCGGATTTATTCGTGATTTTTCCAGCCTTCACGGGCTGCTGACCCTGTTTCCCCTGTTTCTGGGCCTGGCCGTCGGGCTGAGCCTGATTATTTACGGAAGCAGCAGACTGGAGCAGTACAAGTTCCTGAAGCATTCCAACCTGATAGTAAGCCCTTCCCTCCAGTCGTTTATCATGAGTATGCAGGCTGATTTCCAGCCCCAATATGCTGTGATTACAACAATAGGCATTGTGCTGTGCGTGCTTTCTCCCTTTATCCTGATTATCATTTCCCAGATTGGTGAATCCACCTTCCTGGGCGAGGAAAACGGAGGGACCATCGGGGTTTTCTTCATGCTTCTCTTTATTGCCATCGCCGTATATCTCTTTGTAACCTCCAGCGGCGAAGAAGAAATTTATAAAATTCTGCTGCAGGAAAAGAAACGGAAGGCGGAAAAAAAGGAAGAACACTTCACCCATTCCTCAAATAGCACAGCAAAGACGATATCCCTGATCCTTTCCGTCTACTGGCCCCTTGTCACCTGCTTTTACTTTGTATGGAGCTTCTTTATCGGCTCCTGGTCAACCAGCTGGCTCATCTGGATTCTGGCCTCTGTTGTCAGGAATGTCCTCAGCTCCGTCCTGAAGGATCTGGAACCGGAAAAGAAAAAGAAAGAAAAAAAGAAGGAAGCGTAGCCTGCGCTTCCTTCCTTTTACTGCAACGGCATTTCCGGATTGATTTTATGCCGCCTATTTACCGGCTCCTTTTATGCCGCCGGTTTTTCTATAACAAATTCCTGGACTCCCATGAATCCGGGCGATACCTCATATTTTTCAAAGCAGACTACCGGGTTGCCATCGGCATTGATATAAAAATTTGTATTCTCATCTACCGTTTTAAATCCGTCAATTGCCGGCACATCATCCTCCAGCTGCTTGCCGATTCCCCAGTAAACCACGTTTTCATCCGCCGCCGACCGTTCCTCCATCTGGCGCAGGATGCTTTCATTGGCGATTTCCACATAATTATCACCCAGAAGATCCCGAAGGGTGAGCTCACGGTTCGAAGCCAGATCCAGGTTGTAATAATAACGCACCCCATAGGCCGCTACCCATACCTCATCCGTGGTCAGCACCATGGAAAGGATATTTCCCTCCTGATACTTCACCTCGTAATCCACATTGACGGCAATATCACGGTTGCCCCATTCCTCCTCAGTTCCTCCGGTAGCAAAAAATGCATCCTTATATTCCGCGAACTTCTGCTTTGCTTCCGCCACATAATTATCCACTATGGACTGGATTTCGGCATTGATATCCCCTACAAAGGTTTCCTTCTGCTCTTCCGTGCTCCCTGCCTGCCCCTCTTCCACCTGGCTTTCAGGCTGGCCTTCCAGTTGGATTTCCGGAACCTTTACCGTAATATCATGTCCTTCATCCTTCTCGTGGTAGGAACGGATGGTCAGAACCTTTGCCAGGGAACCGATAACAGGAAGCTCACTCATTTCCCTTGCAAACACTTCACTTGTGTTGAGACCGATTGTCATGCAGACGAGCAGCGCTGCCGCGGCTGTACCGCAATACCTGAAGATCCTTACGGTATTGCGCGAGCGATGCTTTTTTAACGATTTCTCCTTATCCATGGAATGGATAGCATTGTTCACCACATCGTTCAATTCTGCCGGGATTTCTATATTATCATAAACTTTTTTTCCATCTTCAGGCTTTCTCATAATTTATCTCCTCCAAACTTTTTTCCAGTTTTTTAAGAGCTGCATACAACCGTGATTTTACAGTGCTCAGATTCGTTTTCGTTACCTCGGAAATTTCCTGAAGGCTCAGCTCCTCGTAGAAACGAAGTACGACTACCGTTTTCATTTCCGGCGGAAGCTTCTGTATCTGTTCGTAGACTTCTCCTGATCCTGCGTCAGCTTTCAAAAAGCCCTCTTCCTGGTATGGCTCTTCTCTCATCTCCGATGGTTCCGTACTGATTTCTTTTTTATGCCTGCGCAGATACTGCAGCGCTTCATTTACTACAATACGGTAAAACCACGTCTTCATTGCAGCCGGGTTTCTGAGTCCCCAGCATTTCTCCAGCGCCTGGCATATGGAATTCTGAACCACATCCAAAGCGCTGTCCCTGTCCTGTACATAACTATAGGCCAGCCGATAAAACTTTTCCTGGTTTTCCAGGATATAAGCCACTGTCAGGTCATAAATATCCTGCCTCATTTTAATCCTCCTCCTACTTGTTTTACGGAGCAAAATGCGAGTTTCCCTGGCGAACAGGGGATTTTCCTCCTGTATGCGGGTATTCATCCTGAGCGGATTACCCTTTCAGTATGGAAAAGCCAGGCTGTTATCGGCCGCTTTTCCGAATGGTCCGTTGTCCAACGTTTCCTTTCATACTATAGATGTACAGGTTTGGATAAAAGTTTGAAAAATAAATTATTTTTTGAAGGCAATAATTTTTTGTTCTGTCTCCTTCACGGATTCCTCTTGGAGCTTTTCCAGTATGGGAAAGCCTTTGACGCTTTCGGCCGCATATGTTTTCTGCAGCTCATATTCCAGCGGCAGCCACGTACTGATATCACTTTGATTATGCTGGATTACTGCTTCCAGCTTGTCTAACGCCTTATAGACCCTGGCCTCCTTTGTCTGCAGCGCTTCCATTTCTTCAAACATTGCATGCAGCTCCTGATACAAAGGATCCGGCAGCTCCCGGAGCAGTCCGTCCACCGCCAGCTTTTCTATTTCCTCATGCTCCCCCGTTTTTTCAAAGGTAGGAATATCCCCTGTTACGGCCTCGCCCAGATCATGCACAAGGCACATCCGGATAACCCGGTCAATGTTGATCTCCCCCAGTTCATCCTTCAGCAGGAAGGCCATAAGCGCCAGCCGCCAGCTGTGGGCAGCCACATTTTCCACAACTCCGTCCGACGTTACGCAGTGCCTTGGCACTGACTTCAGTTTTTCCGCTTTCCCCAGAAAATCAATTAATTCCTTAGCTTCCATACTCTCTTCCTTTCTTTTTATACCCGGCCTTTTCTTTCCTGAAAGGCGCCGGAGTAAATTCCTGTCCGTCACAAAAGCGCCTTACAAACGGCAGACCGGACTGCCAGTGCATTGGCACCGGACACACGGCTGTTCCTCAAATCTAAAAGTAACCGTACCCTTCCAAAGAGTACGGTTACCATTATAATGCTTATGTACTTAAAAATGTAACTGTGAGGGTACTGAAAACATACCTCAGAATCTGAATTAGTATGCGATCATATCCTGATCAAGCGCGCTGATAGCATCATCGCTGATTCCGTAATATCCCTGCGCGTCCTTCTCCACCTTTACAATGATGGACTTTTCTGTCTGATATCCCAGATTGGCCATATTGCCGTTGATTGTGTCTACCACCAGCTTTGCCAGCGCATCGTTAACCGCCTGCTCATCCGCATAATCATCCGCATTCGCATTGGCAATGAATTCATCCACTGCCGCGCTGATAGCGTCTTCGCTGTTAACAATAACATCAATAGGGCTGATTACCACTTCTACGTTGAAATCATCGCCGTTCTTTACAGCTTCCTTCACTTCAAATTTGGACTTGCTGTAAATCTGATGATACATATCAACGATTTCCTGATATACCTCATCAGAAACGGTGTCCAGTCCATAATACTGGAGGAAGAAATCTGCTTCGACTTCCACACCCTGTTCATATTCTTCCTTTGCTTCTTCAGCTGTAATATCTACCATCTCCATATAAGCTGCGGAATCTCCGAGATAGATATTATTCAGTACGCCCTGTACGTACTTGCTGGCATCAAACCCGCCTGCACATGCGGTAAGCGCCAGTGCGGTCACCATTGCCACTACTGCTGCGGCCATTTTCTTCATTCGCATAACTATACTATGCCTCCCAAATTGTGAATATTTTGTGTCCTACATAATATTACCCTTTTGGTCGACAGGTGTCAATGGAGTAATTATTTATTAAGAATATTTTAAATATTCGTAACGGTTCACCACTATCACGCTTATCAACAAACTCCCTTTCATAACAGTTAAGGTTTCTGAGCCGCCGCATCACTTACGCTCCGGACCGCCCTGCCTGCCAGATATCTTGACAAATTAAAGCTCCTGATTCCCATTCTATCCGCTTTGTCCTGCATCCTACTGAAATAACTCTGCATGGCCATGGAATTTTCCGTCAGGTAAGCATAATTCTCCGGCTTCGCCAGCACCGGTGCAGCGTCTGCGGAAAGATGGCTCAGATAATTGAAATCCCTGTAACTGTTCTCCGCCTGCTCCGCCGCGTTCCCTTCCAAATTCACATATTGGATGTTATATCCGGCAATCCAGTAATCCGGCTTTGCAAAGGCAAGCACCAGATAGAAAACCGTCACCACCATCATACAGTACCGAAACAGCCGGAAATCCGGGCGGAAAATAGTAACGATAATCCCCGCCAGCACAAAAGCCGTCACCGCCAGCGCCCACAGCACAATAATCCTCAGAAAGGTAAGCTGGCAAATCCTGATATACAGAATCATACGATATGCACTGGAAGCCACCATAATATAGGTACAAAGGGAAATTACGGTGAGAATGGCCTTCAGCACCCTGCTCTCCCTGAAAAAGCCCAGACATACCAGCACAATGGCCAGATTGATCAGACATACCGCCAGCAGCTGGAAAAAGCCCTGCCTTGCGTAGGATGAATACGTATATCCTTCAGGCAGCTTCATCTGCCCCATAAAGAGATATACAATCTGAATCATGCTGAACACCAGATACAAAGCCGCCAGCACCGAGGTAAAGGTAATCGCCAGCACCGGCTCCTGATTCCGGTTTTCCTTACACTCCTCCTTAATAACCCTGCTGTTCAGCATGGCAATAAAACAATAGGAACCAAGGAAGCCGAAGGCCAGCATACACAGGATGCACAGAATACTCAGGATATTAATGTGACGGAAAACCCGGACAAACAGATCCCTGAACACTGCGTCCGCGCTTACAAGAAGCGCCAGGATTAACAGCGTCAGAGGCACTGCCACCAGTATTCCCAAAGCCACATACCGGCCCTTTCCATCCTTTTTTCCCTCCTGGACAGCCTTTACCCGCCATGCGGCACCGTCGCTGAAGGGCCGCCCCAGACAGGCCACCGTTTCCAGCAGACACTGGCCTATGGCAAGCAGAAATTTGGAAAAATTCCATTTGCTGTCATCTAAATACTGATGAAGCATCAGGCTGATGGTGAGAAGAAAAAGTCCTGTTTTTGTAATGAGCTGTATGCTCAGATTGTCTGTGAGGAAAACGGATACGCCCAGCAGGAGCATGCTCACAACGGTGAAGGTACTGTCTTTTTTCAATGGAACCCCTGACCTTCTGGTACATAAGCCAAAATAGATAAGGGTTCCTGCGACGAAAAAAGGGTAGGTGATCCCCGATGCATTTTTATACAGACAGAATGTGTAAAACAGGGCATACACCGCGCTGGCCCATCCGAAAAAAGGAAAATTCCCGCGCATAACAGCCGTGCGCCGCTCTTCCTCCAGCCGCTGTTCTTCCATCCTGAGCTCCTCCGCCCTCCGGCGTTCCTCCTCCGCTTTCCGGCGCTGCTCCTCTTCCGCCATCCTCCGGTTGTTTTCTTCCATATAGTTTCCGTTTACCATGTCCATTCTTCCATAATCCATTCTGCTCCGGCTCCTTTCAAAGACTTTTCAGCTCAATTGCCCCATCCTCTTCCTCATCCTCCACATACTGCAGAATATCACCGGGCTGACAGTCCAGCGCCTTGCAGATGGAATTGAGAGTGGACAGACGTACCGCTTTTGCCTTGTTATTTTTCAAAATTGACAGGTTGGCAAGAGTGATATCCACCTCTCCCGCCAGCTCCGTCAGGCCCTTTTTCCGTTTGGCCATCATAACATCCAGATTAATAATTATCGCCATCTTCCACCTCCTAAATTGTCAGGTCATTTTCCAGCTTATAGGCCACCGCCCGGTCAAAAACCTGGCTCAGCACTTTGCTGAACAGCCCCGCAATCACAAATACGAGGATAACGATCATCACCGCCGGCGTCAGATACAACAGCAGCCTTCCTGCGGTGACAAGGGCGATCAGGAAGCTGTAGGTCCCCATCCTGTTCAGGCTTTTCACATTTGCCTCCACAAAACAGTCGTTGGCAAGCACCGTACGGAACATATTCCGCAGTTCATACAATATCAGCTCCGCCAGCACGCCGGAAATCGCAAATAATATCACCAGATGAATATAAAACTGTTCAAAATAGGAATTGAAATACCCGTAAATCTTCACGGAAACCGGCAGCGTCACCGTTACCACAATCCCTGCAAAAAACATAAAATCCAAAAGCCCCTTTGTAAAACGTGTGAGTGTATTTCCCTTCATCCCTTCCTGTCCTCCTGCAATCATTAAATAAACCTTTCAACCACATACAGCCTTGCGGCTTCACCATCAAACAGAAAATATACGCAGGATCCATCCTGCTTCTTATCCTTCCCCATATCGGTAACCGATTCAAAATCCGGATACCATTCCTTCTTCCCGTCCAGCCCGTCAAGAATCTCCACAATCCGCTTCCTGTCGGCATCCTGCAGTCCTTCCGCGTTCCCCCATACGGGAACCTCCTTCCCCTCCCGGTATTCAAATACATGATACCGCTCTCCGTCCCCATGAAAGCTGGGCCCGCTGTCAATCTCATAAACCTCCACACATCCTGCGGGAAGAGAAAGCCCCCAGTTATTCCTGATAACCTTCAGGTAAGAATTCCTCCCCGCCGCCCGCTGTATCATTGGAAGCCCTGCCGCCAGGACGACCGCAATAACTACTGCAATCACTGAAATCAGTTTCTTCTTTTTATTTTTCATTGTCCATTCTCCTTTGCAGCGGTACAGCAGCCCATAAAGTTTCCTGTTTCTCCCATGTATCTCATCCCTTTTCCATAAAATAACACTATGCGCATTGAAAGTCAATATGTTTTTATTGTTTTACAATAAATATTTATTAAGTTAAGGAAAGTGCATTCAAAATATTATATTTATTTATTTGACTTTCCGGCAAATTAATGGTAAACTAATATAGAGGCAGTCCCGGGTGAATGGCTGCCGCACCGATAAATGAACGCAGGTAAAAGTCACTTAATTAAAGTGGCTTTTTCTTTTTATAAGCAACAAGTCAGGAAGACGTGCCTGTGCGTGCAGCTGACGACTGCCTTGAATATCAGATATTCCAGGATTTCAGGATAAATGCCTGGTTATTTACAGCCGGATATCTGGCTTGAGGCGCAATGGATACACGGGAGGCCTCCCGCTATCCGGAAAGAGGTGGTTTTATGGCAATACAACGAGTTCTGATAGGTTGCCCCGTACGTGAAAAAAGCAGTATTCTCCGGGCATTTCTGATTTCCCTGAAAAGTCTGCTTCACAAAGATTTTCTTATTGATTATGTTTTTGTTGATGATAACGAAAAAGAAACCTCCAGACAGCTTCTGTCTGCTTTCAAAAGAGATGGCTCCTCAGTTACGGTTTTACCTGCAGTAAAAGGGAAAACCGAAACGAGTGAGATAACAGATATAAGAGATGAAACCAGGCTGGTACGCGTGGCCGGATACCGCAACCGAATTATCCGTTACGCCCTGCAGCACGATTACGATGGACTTTTCCTTGTGGACTCGGACCTGATACTCCATCCGCAGCTCCTGGAATATCTGCGCGCTTCCGGGAAAAAGGCTGTTTCCGAGCTGTTCTGGATAAAGAACCGCCTTGGCACGCTCTCCCGCCCCAATGCATGGCTCATGGAAAAAAGGGCTTTGGATTCAGACAGCCGCAATGCCGCCATGTATAAAAAAGAAGCGGAACGAAGGAAACAGAAATTTTCCAACTGCCTGAAAACCTCCGGGATCTACCAGGCCGGCGGCCTTGGCGCCTGCACCTATCTGGACCGGGAAGCCCTTACCGGGGGCCTTCGTTTCACACCCGCCCCCAATCCGGACACCCATGACAAAGATATATTTTTCTGCCTCCAGTCTTCCTCCCCTGACCTTCCACTGTACGTGGACACCGTATATCCGGCATACCATATACATCTGGACAAGGACCTGGAAGGCGCCCTTGATTATATCAGAAAAAGCCGAAGCACACAGCTCACCTTCAAAGAGCCCATCATAAACAGCTTCCGCTATAAACTGGAAACCCCTGCAATGGTTTAGGAAAGATAATTATCCGTCCCATTCCTCCGGGAATCTGCTGAGAAAGAACCACAGCTGCGCGCAATCCCGCCTGATCCGCGGCCGCGCTGCTGCCCTTCTCACAGATTCCCTTTTTAATCCCTCCGTATATCACAGGTCCCGCAAGCCGCATTAATCCGCAGCCTGAAAGGAACCTCCGCACTTCTCCTCCAGCACATGAATCGCATGATAAAACATTTCATTTACCGGCGTAGCAATTCCCAGCTTGCGTCCATATTCAATTACAGTCCCTGCAAACATATCAATTTCCGTCCGTTTACCTGCCTCCAGATCCTGCAATGTGGACGGCTTGTTCTGAAATGGAAGCGCCATCAGCGTTGATTCCTGCCTGTCCATATCCTCTTTCCCCAAATCCACTCCCAGCTCCTGCGCAATCAAAACTACCTCTTCCATCGCCTTCCTTCTGATTGCATTGGCATGATCGCTCGTTCTGAACACCCCAAAAGGAATTCCCAGAAGCGCGCATGTCAGGTTCTCCCCAACATTGCACATGAACTTAAACCAAATTCCCTTTATCATATCCGGATCAATAATATTCGTTATGCCGCAGCGGTCAAAAACCTCCTTAACCGCCAGCACCCTGTCCGTATAAGCGCCTTCCTCATTCAGCTTTTCCCCGAAATGGATATTCCCCAGCGCCGGATCATAGCTGGTACACCCATCCTTCATCACAACGGAAACCCGCATATAAGAATAAAGCACTTTGTCCTCCCCATACGTCTCTATTACCCGCTGCTCACTGTCCACACCATTCAGCACCGAGAGAATCACCGTATTCTCTCCCACCTGGTTCCGGATATCCTCAATTGCCTGATCCAGCCCATACCCCTTCACGGCAATAATCACCAAATCCGCAGGCTCACCGCACTCTTTTGGATCAACCACAGGAAAATACCGGCGCGTACCATTTATTACAATTCCATTTTCCTCCAGCCGCTTCTTCCGATCCCCTCCGGCGATCACCCTGAAATTATCTCCGAACTCCTCATAAAGCCTGGGTGCGAAATACGCTCCCATAGCCCCCAGACCAATCAATGCCACCGTATGAACCTGCCTCATATTCTTCTCCTTTTCCCTCATCAGCAAAAATTTCCCGTATCTTTTCAGCGCCGCGAATCCCTGCAGCCTCAGCCCTTTCCGCCCGTCCAGGGCCGCCGGGACTCCCCGCATTTCTACTCCAGTTTAATTCCTGCCAAAGCTTATGTCAAACGCCATTTTTATTCCCTGCCCACACCAATAAAATACATAAATCTGACTAAGATAATACATTTTTTTCCGGCCGCCCTTATTGTAATATCAGGCTGAGGGACCTACTTGGGAAAGCCGCGCCAAACGCGGAGAATGGGGTATTTTATGAGCAAACTTATACTTGATTTCAACTGGCTGCTGGGACACCTGCGCCGCATCTACTTTATGGCTCTGCCCGAAAACGAAGAAGACTACGAAAAAAGCCGCGGCTACTACATAGCGGGGGATTCCGCCACACAAACCATCGCCCAGCTGGCAGGCGGGACCTTCCTCGTCTCCTTAATGCTCTCTGTCAACATCCCGGACGCCACCATTGGGGTCATCACCTCCATGGCGAGCTTTGCCGCCCTTTTTCAACTCTTCACAATGCAGAAAATCAACCGCCTCAAAAAAAGGAAGCTCTTTGTCTCTCTCTGCGTCCTCCAAAAACTCTTCCTCGCCCTGATATTCTTCATCCCCCTCATGTCCCTGGAAAACCACGCCGCACAATTCCTTATCATTGCAGGCTACTTTTTTGCCCAGGCCTGCACACAAATCGGCACCCCCGCCACCCAGGACTGGATCGCCACCCTCGTCCCCATGGAATTACGCGGCCGCTACTTCTCCCGCAAAGACGCCATCGCCGTATTCGTCACCGTTACCACCATGCTCATTGCAGGCGTCATCATGGACAAAACAGCCGGACCGCTCCAACACA
Organism: Eisenbergiella massiliensis; assembly: GCF_003435485.1. Classification (NCBI taxonomy): domain Bacteria; kingdom Bacillati; phylum Bacillota; class Clostridia; order Lachnospirales; family Lachnospiraceae; genus Eisenbergiella; species Eisenbergiella massiliensis. The sequence continues at coordinate 161,480 of NZ_QVLV01000001.1, read as the reverse complement.
TCGGCTTTCTCATCAACGGCAGCCTCATCCTCATCCTGGTAATCCTTAACTTCTGGGCCTTCAGCTGCATGAAAGAGCCCCGCCATGCCCGTCTCAACGCCTTCGGCCAGGAAATGCACGGCCACCTTGCCAGAAAAAACAAAGAAGACGCCCCTGCCAGACAAAAAGGCGTCCTGAAAACAGAAATCCTCGAAGCCTTCCGCAATCCCGACTTCCGCAAGGCCTTCTGGACCAATATCCTGTGGCTTACCGCCTTTTACACCTCCTCCCCCTTCAACACCAGCTACCAGATAAAAGATCTCAGCCTCCCATTCACCTTCATCATGGTAGTGGGCTTCTTCGGCAACCTCATAAGAATTGCCATCACCCCCATGGTAGGCCGCATGGGAGACCGCTACGGCATGGCCTGCATATACAAATACTCCCTCGTCGGCATACTCCTCAACTTTGCCTTCATGGCCCTCTCCGTCCCCTCCAACGCCTACCCTATGACCATTGCTGCCACCATCTTCTCGGCAATAGGCTGGAGCTTTGCGGGCATCGGCCTCTTCGGCATACAGCTTGAACTCATAAACGAGGAAAAAAGAACCCTCCAGCTCTCCATCCTCTCATCCATCGGAGGCGTTTACGGCTTCCTCGTCTCCTTCCTCGCCGGCCGCCTCCTCTCCCACCTCCAACACACCCCCCTAATCCTGGCCGGCCGCCCCCTCTACGCCCAACAAATCACCAACACCCTGGGCGTCCTCTTCCTCACCGCCCTCATCCTCTACACCAAATTCGTCGTCCAAAAAAGAGAAACCCAACTCCACCCCTAACCCCTCTCTTATCCCTTGTCCTTAAAAACCTACCCCAGGAGGCCGCCGCCTTTCCATGGGGGCAAGCAGGCTGAATTAGAGCAGGGAGTTTCTCCGCGGACGGCCAGGGCCTTTCTGGAAGATGGGGGCGTTTATTCCGGCAGACTCCGGCTGAGGTATGTTTTGTGAAAGGGTCGTTTAAAAACGTCGGTCCTTGCGTTGTGTCCTTTACAACGCTAGTACCGCTACGTTTTTAACCGAGCGAAAGCGTACCCGCTCACAAAACATACCTCAGCCGGAGCCTGCCGGAATAAACGCCCCCATCACGCCAGAAAGACCCTGGCCGTCCACGGAGAAACTCCCTGCTCTAATCCAGCCTGAAAAGCCCCCATGGAAAGGCGGCGGCCTCCGTCTCCACTACATAAGGCGGATGTGTTGGATGGCTCCGCTCTCCTGGAAAATCTCCCACTCAGCGATATTTACCGCATGATCCCCAATCCGTTCCAGATACTTGGCAATCATCAGCACATCCACACAGGCATCGATATTATCCACACCCTCCTGAAGCATATGCACCAGATCATCCTTCACCTTGGCAAAAAGCTCATCCACCACATCATCATGCCTGATCACCTCATCCGCGGCCCTGCTGTCACGGTTTACAAAAGCACCTACCGCATCATGCACGATTTCCTTAGCCACCTGCAGCATACCCGTAATATGCCTGGAATAAGCATCCAGATCACAATCCCGCAGACGAAGCATCAGCTCCGCAATATCCGCAGTCTGATCCCCAATCCGCTCAATATCCGTTACTACCTTCAGGGCGGCGGATATCATCCGCAGATCCCCTGCAATCGGCTGCTGCCTGGTAATCAGGGAAAGACACTGGGATTCAATGCTTCTTTCCATATCATTGATCACCCGATCTCCCCTGATAATCTGCTGCTCCAGATCTGTATCCTTATTTTCCACCGCAGTCAGCAGCAGATTAAAGGACTCCTCCACTGCCGCTCCCATTTCCGCCAGGCTTTTCCGCAGGCTGTTTAATTCCTCCAGATACATACTTCTCGTCGTCATAGCTTTAAACCTCACTCCTCTGCTCTGTTATCCGAAACGCCCCGTAATATAATCCTCAGTCCGTTTATCCTTCGGCCTTGCAAAAATATTAGACGTAATATCCTTTTCCACCACTTCCCCCACCAGAAAAAAAGCGGTTTCATCAGAAACCCTGGCTGCCTGCTGCATATTGTGGGTAACTACCACCACCGTATACTTTTTCTTGAGATCCTCCATCAAATCCTCGATTTTTAACGTGGAAATAGGATCCAGCGCTGATGTTGGCTCGTCCATAAGCAGCACCTCCGGCTGTACGGCAAGCGCCCTGGCGATACAGAGCCTTTGCTGCTGCCCTCCTGACAAACCCAGCGCGGACTTTTTCAGCCGATCCTTCACCTCATCAAAAATAGCAGCCCCTTTCAGGCTTTCTTCCACAATTTCATCCAGCCGCGCCTTACTCTTAATCCCATGAATCCTGGGACCATAGGCAATATTGTCGTAAATACTCATCGGAAACGGGTTGGGCTGCTGGAATACCATGCCCACTTTTTTACGAAGCAGGGTTGTATCCACCTTTTCATCATAAATATTCTCGCCGTCCAGCGTGACCTCTCCGTCAATTTTTACGCCGTCCACCAGATCATTCATGCGGTTCAGCGTCTTTAAAAAAGTGGATTTCCCGCATCCCGAGGGACCGATAAAAGCGGTAATGGCATTGGCGGTAATATCCATATCCACATCCTTCAGCGCATGGTTGGCGCCGTAATATAAATTCAGCTTTTTCGTACTTATTTTTGCATTATTCATTCTCATACCTCCGGCATATCACAGTCCTGCCTGCAATACTGCATCAATCTCTCTTTATTCTCTCGTTTCCACATTGAACTTCCCGGACAGGTACTTTGTGAGCATATTGATAAGAAGCACCAGAACCAAAAGCACCACAGCGATTCCGAAGGCCTCTCCATACTGTGCCTTAGACATGCACAGATACAGCTGTATGGTAAGGGTGCCCCCTGATTCCAGGATTTTGGTAAGAAAGCCCATGCCGCTCTTTGGAAGAAGGAAACCGCTTCCCGCAGTGAACAAAAGCGCTGCCGACTCACCCACGATTCTGCCCACAGCCAGGATAATACCGGTTATAATACCCGGCATGGCGGAGGGCAGAAGAATGGTGCGTATCATATACCATCTGGCAGCCCCCATTCCCAGCGCCCCGCTCCGATAGCTTTCCGGCACTGTTTTCAGCGCTTCCTGCGTGTTGCGGGTAATGAGAGGCAGCACCATAAGCGTCAATGTAAGGGCGCCGGTTATAATGGAATAGCCAAGGCCCAGGGTATTTCCGAAAAAAACCATGCCGAACAGGCCAAAAATTATTGAAGGGATGCCAGAAAGGATTTCCGTGGTAAACTCAATGGTACGCACCACTTTTCCAGGTTTGGCATATTCATTCAGATAAATGGCCGATCCCACGCCGATGGGTGTGGCAATAACCAGCGTAATAACAACAATATACAACGTATTTAACAGATTTCCCGCAATGCCGAAGGTTCCCTTCAGGCTGCTGGGAACTGTCGTCAAAAACTGCCAGCTGATACTGGAAATCCCTTTTACAAAGGTATAACAGACAATTCCCGCCAGCAGGAGAATGGACAGGGAAGCCGCCGCATAAATTGCCGCAGTAATCACTATGTCAGAAACTCTGACCCTTTTTACCAGAATACTTTGATCCATAATTTATCTCCTCACATCCACAGAGTCCGCCGCCTATTACGCCTCTCCCTGAACTGCCGCGCCGGCCCTGTTTTTCTTTTCCCCTGCCGTCCCACAGCTTTTGCCCTCGCTTCTGCTTCCCGCTTCTTTTACCTTTTCCTGCGTATCCTTTGACTTCAGAAGCTTTGTCAGACACGTATTGATAAGCATGATAAAAGCAAATAAAACAAGCCCGATGGTAAACAGCACTTCCCTGTGAAGTCCTGAAGCATAGCCCATCTCACTGACAATTGCGGTGGTAAGAAAACGAACGGAATGAAAGGGCAGCGGAAAATTGACGGAGCTGCCGGAAACAAGCGTGATCGCCATGGCCTCGCCTATTGCGCGTCCCACACCCAGGACAACCGCCGTTATAATTCCCGATTTGGCCGCAGGAAGCATCACCCTGAAAATAGTCTGTATCTTGGAAGCGCCCAGGGCCAGGGAGGCGGATTTATATTGGGAAGGCACCGCCCGCAGGGCGGACTCGCTGATATTGATTACCGTAGGCAGTATCATAATGGCAAGCACAATGACAGCGGAGATCAGATTGGCACCGCCTGTGAACTGATGTGTCTCTGAACCTTTGAAAACCGCAGTTTCCACCCGGTACATCAACGGGTTTAAAATCATGATTCCCAGCAGGCCGTAAATCACGGAGGGAACGCCAGCCAGCAGTTCCACCGCCGGTTTTACCACGGCAGCCAGCTTTTTCGGCGCTGCCTCCGCCAGGAAAACGGCGGTCAGCACACCTATGGGCACTCCGATTGCTATAGAAAACGCCGTCCCAACAATTGAAGTCAGAATAATATAAAGGATACCAAAGCTCGGTTCCTTCGCCGTGGGCTTCCAGACCGTCCCGAACAGGATATCCTTAAGCCCCACCTTAAACAGGGCCGGTGTCCCATTAATCAACATATATAAAGTAATGGAGAAAACAGCCAGAACGGCAAAAAAAGCACAAACAGTAAATATGATTTGGGCAGCCTTTTCCACTGCATTTTTGGAATGCCTGCCCCTTACAATTGAAAAAGCCATTTTCATAATATATGTTCCTTTATCCCCGCAGAGGCCCTGTTTTTCACAGGGCCCCAAACTTGCACTATTCAGTTTCAAATGCTTACTCTGTGACAATCAGGCCGACACTCTCAATCAGGGCCTTTCCTTCGTCTGAGGCCAGGTAATCAAACAGCGCCTGTACCGTCTCGTTCTGTTCGGAAATCTCCCCCTTTGTAGCCATTACAAAAGGCCTGCTCAGCAGATAGCTGCCTCCCTTGATGTTTTCCACCGTAGGCTCCACCTCATCAATGGAAAGCGTTTTAACGGTATCATCAATTACATCCAGGGATACATAACCGATTGCCCCGGGTGTTGCCGCAACCTTTGCCATCACCGCGCCTGTGCTGTCCAGCTCGTTTGCATAAGCACACTGGTCTTCGATTTCCAGCAGCTCTTCAAAAGCGCCCCTGGTGCCGGATCCGGCTTCCCTGCCTACCACTACAATCGCCTGATCCGCACCGCCTGCATCCTTCCAGTTCTTGATTTCACCGGTATAAATTCCGGAAAGCTGTTCCCTGGTAAGGCCTGAAGCTGTGTTTGCAGGATCGGTAACCACAGCGATTCCGTCGATGGCTACAATATTTTCAGCCACGCCGCCTGCCTTTTCTTCCTCCGTCAGATTCCTGGAGGCATTTCCAATATCAACGCTTCCTGCGGCAACGGCCTCCACACCTGCGCCGGATCCCGTAAACTCAGCAGTTACGGTAACACCGGGATACTTTGCCATAAAGCTTTCAGCCAGCGCATTGGAAAGCTTCTCCATAGAGGTGGAGCCTGCCATGGAAATACTGCCGCTCAGGCCGGCGTTTGCAGATGCCGCTTCCGATGCTGTTTCTGATGCCGTTTCGCCGGAGGCCGCTTCACTTCCGGCCGCCGCGGCTGCCGTATCTGTGCCGGCCGTCTCCGATGCCACCGCCTGGGAAGAAGCTGCTCCGTTATCCGCTGTTGTTGTTTCCGTAGTGCCGCAGCCAGCCAGAGCCGCCATGGCAAGTACCGCTGCCGCTGCAATTGCTGTAATTTTCTTTTTCATAATATTTTTCTCCTTTACATCTGTTTCTTTCTCTCGTCTGCAATAGCAATGATAACTGTTTCACAAAAAAGAAAAAAGCAAAGTAAGGTTATGAGTTTGTAAGTTCTTTGTAAAGCACCGCTTGACTTTTGCCAGAATCATGCTAATATAAAAGCAGTTAGTTCTAAAAAGAACTAATTGCTTTCGTTCACTCTGTTAACCGGGAAGCTTTCCCTTTTTGTTTATAAAGAGAGAATCCATATGAATACCATTATTGATTATCTTCTCACCGGAAGAAGCCTGAAGAGGGCATATAACAAATTTCTCAGCAAGACCAGCAATGTTTACGGCCTGAGCGGGATGGAAACCAACGTCCTTCTTTTCCTGTACAATAATCCGGGCTACGACACAGCGTCTGATATTGTGGAGCTGCGTTCCTTCCCAAAATCAAACGTATCCAAGGCTGTGGAATCCCTGAGCGCCAGAGGCTATCTGGAAAGCATCATGGATAAAGAGGATCGCAGAATCTTCCATCTGCGGATCCGCCCGGCAGCTCTTGATGCCGTAAAGGCGGCCAGACAGAGCCAGGAGGACTTCCTCCGTTTTATATACAAAGGGATCGATCCGGAGGAACTGAAGGTCGTTGACCACGTTCTTTCCGTCATATCACATAACCTGAAGGAGACATAATAACATGATTGCAAAAATTATCGTATGTATCATCGCAGGCCTGGGAGCCGGCATCGGAACCGGATTTGCCGGCATGTCCGCGGCTGCGGTCATTTCCCCCATGCTCATCACCTTCCTGGGCTTTCCCGCCTATGAAGCGGTAGGCATCGCCCTGGCATCCGATGTCCTGGCATCGGCAATTTCCGCCTACACCTATGGAAAACACAAAAACCTGGATATTAAAAACGGTATCATCATGCTGATATCCGTACTGGTCTTCACCCTCGTGGGAAGCTTCATTGCATCCAGGGTCCCCAACCGTTCCATGGGCAGCTTTTCCGTCATTATGACCCTGCTTCTTGGTATTAAATTCCTGGTAAAGCCCGTTATGACCACCAAAGAAAACCAGGCCGACAAGGATCTGAAAACCAAAGTCATCCAGTCAATCCTGTGCGGAATGCTCATCGGCTTTATCTGCGGCTTTATCGGCGCAGGCGGCGGTATGATGATGCTTCTCATACTCACCAGCGTACTTGGCTATGAGCTGAAAACCGCTGTGGGAACCAGCGTTTTTATCATGACCTTTACAGCCTTTACCGGCGCGCTGTCCCATTTTACCATCGGCGGCATGCCCGACATCCCTGCCCTGATTCTGTGTATTCTGTTCACACTCCTGGGCGCACGCCTGGCCGCCCTGTTTGCCAACAAGGCCTCCGCCAAAACGCTGAACCGGGCCACCGGCGCAGTACTGACCGGCCTGGGAGCCGTTATGGTAGTGATGAACTTCCTGTAATATCAAGGTCCTGTAATGTCAAAGTCCTGTAATATTAAAGTCCTGTGATATTAAAGTCCTGTGATATTAAAGTCCTGTGATATTAGAAGGCAAGGATACCCAGATGCTCCAGCAGAATCTTCGTTCCCATGAGAATTAATATGATTCCGCCTGCCAGCTCTGCCTTGGCCTTGAATTTCGCGCCGAATACATTTCCTATTTTAATGCCCAGCACACTGAGGAAAAAGGTAATGGATCCGATAAAGGAAACCGCCGGTACGATATCCACGCTCAAAAATGCAAAGGTTACGCCTACGGCAAGCGCATCAATGCTGGTGGCAACTGCCAGGGGAACCATAGTTTTCACATCAAAGGAATCATTCTGCTCCTCCTGGGCGCACTTTTCACAGCCGCAGCCGGCGGAGCGGAAGGAATCCACCGCTTCCTTCACCATATTCAGCCCGATGAGACAAAGCAGGATGAACGCGATCCAGTGATCAATGCTCGTAATCAGAACCTTGAACTGTGTTCCCAGCACATAACCAATCAGCGGCATGCCCGCCTGAAAGCCCCCGAAATATAATCCGGCGATAATGCCGTTTTTCCAGCTCATCTTTTTCATGGAAAGCCCTTTGCAGATCGACACTGCAAAGGCATCCATGGACAATCCCACCGCAATTACAAACAATTCCCACAAATTCATCTGTCGTTCCTCCTGTAAAATAGACAGCCCCCAATGGACTGTGCCCGTATGTCCGCCGGACGTAAAAAAAAGACCTATCTGCCGCCCGGCAGATAAGTCTCATTATTTAAAGTAAAGCCAGATAAGCTTCTTATCAGTATGTTGACTTCACTACACCATTCCGTGCTAACTACTCCCTTATCGTGAAATTCATCATAGCATTTTGATAAAATGATGTCAATAAACTTTTTCAAAAAACTCCCTTATTTGCGCTTTCTCAGCCTGCACAGAGCCCTGAATCATCGGATTCTTCCCTCCGCCCCTGCCGTTCAGCTCCCGGTTCAGATCTTTTCCCAATGCCGCCGCATCCTTTTGCCGGCTGCAGACCACATATTTATAGCCTTCCCCGTCACTGCCGGAAAAGACAGCCGCAAGGCCCGTCCGTTCTGAAAGCATATCCGCGAGCTTCCTTATTTCCACTGCATTCAGCCCGTCCTCAAAAATTACTGTTTTTTCCTGGCCTTCAGGTATTTCCTTTACCATCATTTCAAACAGCCTTTGCTTCAGTCCATTATTCTGAAGCCTCAACTCCTGCATCAGCTCCTGCTGCTTTTGAACCGCCGCCGCGGTTTCCTCCGGTTTTACGGAAAGCAGGGCCGATATGGCTTTTACATTTCTGTGCTTTTCCTCATAATCCTCCAGCGCCCTCCAGCCGATCTCAAGCGTCAGCCGGATTCCTGTTTTGTAATGCTCCGAAGAGGTGACCTTAATCGGCCCAATTTCCCCGGTCCGCTTTACATGGGTCCCGCAGCAAGCGCATACATCCGCTCCCGGCACCGTCACAATACGCACCGCCCCGTCAATTTCCTTTTTACTCCGGTATTCCAGCGTCTCCAGTTCCCGGGCGCAGGGGTATTCCGCCAGAATCCTTTCATTGGCCAGAACCACGGTATTGGCCTGCCTCTCCGCCTCCGCAATCTCCTCCTCCGTAAGCAGTCCGCTGAAATCCACAGTGACAAAATCCTTCCCCATGTGAAAGCCGATATTGTCATAGCCATGCAGCCTGTGCACAATCCCGGAGAAAATATGCTCCCCGGAATGCTGCTGCATGTGAAGGAAGCGGCGCTCCCAGTCTATCCTGCCGTGAACCAGGCTGCCTGGTTCCAGGGACTGTGAGCAGATATGAAGCACATAATCCTTCTTATCCCTCACATCCGTCACCCGGACATCATTCAGGAAACCCTGATCCGCAGGCTGTCCGCCGCCCTCCGGGAAAAAAGCGGATTCATCCAGAACCACCTCATAGCCGTTCTTACCCTCTTCACAGCTTAAAACCCTGGCGTCAAACTCCCTGATATAAGAATTCTCATCATATAATCTCTTGGTAAACATGTCTTACTTCCCTTTCTGCCCGCAGCTGGTTATTGCTTAAATTCGCAGTTTTATATTTGCTGACTTCCTATTTGTTGACTTTATATTAATCGGCTTCCTATTTGCCAGCTTTATGTTTCCAGCCTATATTCCCAGCGCATTCCTGAAAAACCGCACGATCCCTTCACTCTTCTCAAAAATACTCTGCTGCCCCTCAAGCTGTGTAAAATACTTTCCATTATCCACATCCACAGAAATCGGATCCAGCGGAAATCCCTCTTCCTTCTGCTGCACCGGCTTGTCCACCAGATAAAATCTGACTCCGCTGATATCCGGCCCGTAATGCTCATACCGCCTGTTTTCATCCAGAATCAGGCAGATAGCATTTCTGTATTCTGCCATACACCTGCCTCCCAGCCTGTGAGCGATCCCCGCATAATAGGCCGTCATTTCCGCATCACTGAGACGCCGGCCGCCCACATTACGCACATGAACCCCCGGCTGCTCCTCCTCCGGCAGGCCTTCTATATACATGCCGCTGTCACAGGAGAACACAGGCATTTTAAAAATGCTGTAATAAAATTCCGCCTTCTGCCTTGCATTTTCCAGCGGCGTCCTGCCCGTTTCCTCCGGCTCTTCCTGTACAGCCGGCAGATCCCTGAGACTGAGCAGTTCCACATCCAATTCCTTCAAAGCTTCCTTCATCATGGAAAACTTTCCTGGATTCCCGGTTCCGTAAATCAGCTTCAAAACGTTTCCCGCCTTTCCAAAAATACTTTTTTCAGGTACTCTTCCATTCCTGAAGTTCTATATAAAAGCAGCCCGGCTGCATCTTCCAGCCGGACTGCCTTCTAAGCCAAAGTCTGATACACGCGGCGGCGGATTGACGGATGCGACGCCTGTCCACAACCATCTTACCCGCCGCCCGCTGTACTAACTCCGGCCGGGGAAGGACTCTCTGTCCTTCCTATTTTACGCTTTCGCTCTGCTTTCTGTCTACCATTCTTTTTTCAAATCCTGCTCAGACAGATCGTAATGCTCCAGGAATTCCCGGAGGTCGCTGTCCTCCCGGATATACATCACTTCCTCCACATGCCCCGTCTGTCTGTCCCGGAAGCACGCAACCCGTTCTCCCGTACAGATGCTGCACCGCAGCACCGGGATCTGGTTTATCCGGTCAAAGGAAGGATACCCTGCGGCAGACTTCTTTTTCCGTGAAAACATATGCTTCATCCCCTATTCGGCAGCATAATTCAGCCTCACCGTAATCATGGCATTCTTATATCTGGAACTGGTATCAAAGGCTCCGTCATAGCTGTATTCCCCGGATCCGGAATTCTTGGCTGTAATCTGGAAAACTCCCAGGTTCGCGCTGAGCAGGGCTCCCGTCCTGCTGCCAGTGCCTGCCGCCATGATATCGATCCTCTGCTTTGCATTATCAGTTGCCTTCTCAATAAGCTCCAGCTTCACCTCGTCCAGCTTGGTACAATAATATTCCGGAGAATTGGAGACAAACTCCACGCCCGATTCAATCAGCTTGGTAATATCCCTGGAGATATTCTCCACCTTATCAATATCCTCTGAAGTAACGGACAGGCTCTGATAGAGATCATAACCATCCGGATAATCTCTTATATAGTTCCCGTTTTCGTCATATTCCGTACGGTAACGCTGGGAAATATCCACGGAACTGAAAACCAGCTCCTCTTCCGAGACCCCGTTTTCCAGCAGATACTGCCTGACTACCTCCGCGTCCTTCTTAATAATGGCGTAGGCATCCTTGGGCGTGGCGCCGTAAGCGGAGAAGCTCCCTCTCCAGACCACCAGATCGGATTCGAAATCAATGCTCGCCGAACCGGTAGCCGTCAGCCCGCCGGCTCCGGAGGTCTTTTTATAGTCCACAATGCTCCCTGAAAAAATAACCACACACACAATGGCCGTAATTCCTGCAATCAGTGCAATAATCACCGATTTCCATTCACCGGCCCCGCCTTTGCGGTTCCCGCCGCGTTCATCCATTTCTTTTTTCCCATCCATAGACCAACCTCCCTCTTCCTGTTTTCCATTATTATCATTATCCATTATATTTTCAGTATAACAACAGCCCTGTAAAAAACAAGGAAGATTTTCTTAATTTAGCGATTCCTGCGCCATTGCCGGGAAGGTCGTTGATCTATACATGGATTACCGCGTATAAATAGGAATCCTGGATACATCCGTTTTTGAAAATACTTTTCCGTTTGATGCCCTCCAGCTCAAAACCGGCCTTTTCCAGAACACCCCTGGAAGCCAGATTGGTGGAAAACGGCTCCGCATAAATCCTCACAAGCTTATAACGGCGAAACGCCTCTTCGCACATCAGCTGCACCGCCTTTGTCATGATGCCTTTTCTCCAGAAGGGCTCTCCCAGCCAGTAGCCCAGCTCCGCCGACTTGCAGTATACATCGTCGTTAAGCATAACGGTAATGCTTCCCACCGCTTCCCCGTTTACAATAATCGCCCTGGCAAGCTGGGTAATCCCTTCCTTTTCCATGCAATCCTGAACGAACCATTCCGCATCGTCCTCCGTATAAGGGTAGGGGAAGGAATCCCTCAGCCTTCCTGCGATTTTTTCATTATCAGCGTATTTTGCAACCGACGGTATATGTTCTTTTTTCCATGTTTCCAGTGTAAATTCCATTTTCTGCTCCTGTCTGTACGTCCCGGCAGCTGTGCCGGACGAACCTTTCCTTCTTTTTTTTTGTGTCAAACCTGATATTTATAAAAATACTCCTCTTTATCTTGCCGCCGCGTCCCCGGTAATGCAAAAGGACAACGGCCTGCACATGACGGCCGTTCCGGTGCTCCCCAGCATCAGTTTTCCCTTACGGTTTGTGAGTAAAAGCATCTTCATAATACCTTCTTTCTTTGACTTCGGCCTGCAGGCAGAAAGTTGCGGGCTTCTTCACGGACATAAAAAATCCGCACGGATTATCAGAATATTCAAATCTGGAATCCATGCGGTTTCATCCTATCTATTCAGACCACACAGATACAAGCCTCTGCGTACTTGCATCTGCTATAACAGCTACAAGTACCGGAAGTTCATGGACATGACTGTGCACATCATGAAATCTGCAGTTGTGGTCATTTTGTTTCTCATAGTCAACCTCTTCACATAATGGAACTATTTTCCCAATTGGTATCAGTGTAACAAAGTCGGCGCAAAAAATCAACCGGACAAAAGACTTTTTTTAATAAATTATTAAAGAAATTTTTGTGACAGCTTAGTTTTTACCGTTTATAATTAAAATAATTTTTAAACCTGTTCTTTCGGCGCCTGCCGCCGCATATAATTGCAAGAGGGGATTTTTATGTATTTATATATTTTATTGCTGCTTTTCCTGTTACTGTTCCAGGCAAGCTCTTCCGGGCCGGAAAACTTCCAGGAAGAGCATTTCACTAAAAATTTTGAACTGCCGCTGCGCGGTTTTTTCACATTGGTGATCGTATTTCACCATCTATCTCAGTATCTGGACAACCCCGGACCGTTCCGGGTATTCCAGGAAGTGGGGATTCTTTGCGTTGCCGCCTTTTTCTTCTATTCAGGCTACGGACTGAGGAAAAGCGTTCTCACCAATCATGGATATTTCCATCATTTTTTTCTCAGGAGATATATCAAGATATTTGTTCCCTTTTTTCTCTGCAATGCCATATATCTCTTCGTTTACTACCTGACTGGAAATCGTTATGGGATAAAGCTGTCACTGGAATATTTAAGCGGCATCCGGCTGATTAATCCCCAGTCCTGGTATATTATCGTAATCGCCCTGTTTTATTTTGTGTTCTTTCTCACCTTCCGCTATATCCGGAAAACCGCCGTCAGTTTTCTGCTGCTTGGGATCTTCCAGATTGCCTTCCCTACCTACTGCATGGTGAAAGGTCCCGGCGTCTACTGGTTCCAGGGCGAATGGTGGTTTAATTCCAGCAGCCTGTTTTTTATCGGCGTCCTGATGGCCCAGTTTGAAAAACAGATCCTGGCCTTCGCCCGCAAATGGTATTACCCCTTGCTGCTGGCGGCGGCCCTTACCTTCCTTTACTTTTTCCCCAAGTCCGTCCGGGTCCTTGATAAGATCGAACCACTGCTGCTGAACGAACATATTTTTGTAAAGGAAATGCTGGAAAGCTGGATCTGCTTCATCTGGCAGACGCTGGCCGTTATCAGCTTCGTTGCTTTTGTTTTCCTGCTGACACTGAAAATCAGGTTTAATAATATATTTCTCCGCTTTCTGGGGACCCATTCCTTTGAGCTGTATCTGATTCATGGACTGTTCCTTGAAATATTCCGGAGTGATAGGTTTTATATAAAGAGTGATTTTATGTATACAGCGGTTGTGTTGATCTTTTCCCTGGGTTTGACTGCGCTGATGTATTATCCGTTTAAAATTATATCTGGGAAGCTGCAGGAGTATAGCCTGCAATTATAGAATGTATTAATTTTTGTAACTGTTCATCAGGCCAGCGCTTTGCGCTGACCGTAAGAAAGTGATTCAGGAGCAGGAAAATAATGGTATATCTTGAAACCAATCGGCTTATACTGCGGGATTATACAGAATCAGATGCAGATGCCTATTTTGAATTAAGAAGCGATCCTAAAACAATGTATTATTTACAAGGTATTCAACTTTTTACCAAAGCAGCAGCTGTTAAGGATTTCCAAAAAATTTTGGAGGATTCAAGGAGCATTAATCGAAAATTTTATTTCTTACATATAGAAATGAAATCATCACATCAACAAGTCGGAAGTATTGGATATACAGTGACAGACAATACACCCGTTGGCAAACTGGTTGGCGCGGGGTATTTTATTTATCCCAAATTCTGGGATAATGGATATGCTACTGAATCGTTTGAACGGGTTTTAAAATTTGCGTTTCTTGAAAACAATGTTTATAGGGTTGCAGCCGGATGTTTAGCTGAAAATATTGGTTCTGAAAAGGTCATGCAAAAATGTGGTCTTATTAAAGAAGCAGAACACATTGATTACGAATGGCACGATGGGAAAATGAAAACCAGACTGGAATACCGATTACTAAAAAGCGAATGGGAAAGGTTAACATGTATTTAATTAATTTTAGGCTTAAGTAAAAAATAGATCAAAGCAGTTTAAATATATTATTATGAGAAAACGATGAGCGGTTATACTGAACCTGCTCATCGTTTTATTATAAGATATTTTTGATTACAGACACGCCGTCATTATTGAATGTGCTTCCAGCACAATCTTACAGCCCTTGCCGTCTGCCCAAAGTTCAAACGTCCTGTCACTGTCCGTCGCATTTAAAATTACGGCGCCTATTATAGTAACATTTTTTATTTTTGCTTGCAAGGGGGTGATTTTGCAGAGCAATTTTGCGAAGCATGTTTTTTGAGAGCCTGACGCCTTATTACGCAAACAGCAAACAGACCACGGCTCCCGCCTCATACACCTTCTTTTTCCTGAGAAGCCCGGTATCCGGTTCCCTTTCAAACACCACCAGATTATCACTGTCCTGGTTTGCCGCAAGCAGCCAACCGCCGGACGGAGCCAAGGTAAAGCCCCTGGGATTTTTTCCTTCTGAAGATATCCACTGCACCGGACTTAAAAGCCCATCGTTATCCACAGCGAAAACACCTATCGTATCCGCCCCTCTGTTTCCCACATAAATATACCTTCCGTCATCGGAAAGCACAATTCCGCCGATAGAGCTTTCCACCCCTGCATCCTCTTCCGGCAGGCTGGAAACCATCTGTACGAATGAAAGGCGCCGCTCCTCTTTCTCCCATCGGTACACCGCTATCCTGTTTTTCAGCTCGCAGGTCACATACACCATATTCCCCGCCTGTGAAAAAGCAAAGCTCCTCGGTCCGCTTCCCGCCTCCAGGAAAACAGAAGCCGCACATTTACCCGGCTTTCCTTCCTCATCAAGCTCATAACAGGAAATTTCATCCGTTCCCAAATCTGCCACCCACACAAACCCGTCCTTTACGGCGGCGCTGTGTACATGCGGCTTCTCCTGCCTTACCGGATGGCGCAGCCTCTCCCTGCCGTCCGCATTTTCCTTTTCCCCAAAGCTATGTACCAGCTGTCCGTCCATTTCTGCCAGTCCGCCGTCTGGCGACAGCTGAAAACAGCTCATGCTTCCGCCGTTATAATTGGCAGTAAACACATGTCTGCCGGAACCGTCACAGCTCACATGGCAGGGAGCCGCACCCATTACGGGAAGAATGCTGTCCGCCGCAAGATGCCCCTGCATGTCAATGCGGTAAGCGCTGAGCGCGCCTCCCATGGTTCCCTCATAGTCATCCAGCTCATTTACCGCATAAAGCATTTTCCCATCCGGCGATATGGTAAGCCAGGAAGCATTTAAAGCCTCAGGCCAGCTCTCCTCAAGCCTTACTTCTCCCGTACTCTCGTCAAACTCCCAGAGACAGATCCCCTGTCCGTTTCCCAGATAGACGCTGCCGTCCCCTGTCACAACAGGCGCGTTATAACTGCCTGTGTATAACTTTACTTTTTTTCCATTCTCCTGTGGATACATTTCACTCGTCTCCTTCCAATACTTTATAAAGATAGGCATTTCCTTTTTTCCCAACCCGTTCCACCACCCCGGCGTAAGCCAGGATCTGCAAAACCACCTGCGCCAGGCTCGCCCGGATATGTACTTCCTTCGCAAACTCCTTTACCGTAAAAGGCTCCGGTATCCCGTAGGGAACCAGCTGCAGATAATCCCTGGGACAGTCAATATCCATTACCTCCACCAGCTCCAGCGGAATCCTGTCAAAACGGGAGGAGCCCTTTTTCCTGTCCCGGCTCCATCCATTCAGAAGCCGGTATTCCTCCATATTTATAAACACAAACTTTAAATGCAGATTCTCATCCAGAAGAAAATTTTTTATCCGGTACAGTTCCTTGAAGGCCACATACGGATTCCCCTTCACCGGTGATTTTCTCCGGCTGCTGAATTCCCCTGTTTCTTCATCGATCCAAATCAGCCACTTTTCATAGGGAATCGGGTATACGATCGTCACCGGGTAAAGCGGCAGAAATTTCCCCAGCTTATCCCTCATCCGGTCAAAATTCCTCGTCTGTATCTCCACGATTTCCGTTCCGGTATAAATATCCGCCACACAGCCCTCTATGGGAATTTCATGCATGTCCTCATCCGGCGCGTAAAAATTCTTCAGCACCGCATGAACCGTCTTTTCCGAAAGCGTACCGATTCCCTGCTTTTCTCTCTCTGTCCCTACAATCTTATCCCTGGCCCACTCAAAACGTTCCTTATCGGTCACGGCTAATCTCTTTCCTTTCCGCCGCCGTATTGCATCCCGCAGCGCCTGTATTATACCACAACCAACTGCCCCCTACATCCCTGCAGACACAAATCCGTCCCATACAGCCTTTTTATAAATCTAATCATACCTCATTATTATATAATTTGCACAATTTTTGTTAAAAATGCGTAAAATAAATTGCTATTTCCCCGGAAAATATTTATACTAAGAAAAAGAGAACTTGTGCCGCAGATGTGCGGCGGAAGGAGTAGCCTATGAAAATGCTCTTAGCTATCGTGCATAATGAAGATGCACCCTTACTCATTAATGAACTGAATGAAAAAAAGTATTTCGTAACCAAGCTTGCCACCACCGGCGGATTCCTGAAAAAAGGAAACACCACCCTGCTCCTTGGTATTGAGGACGAAAAGGTGGATGAGGTATGCGATATTATCAAACAGCATTCCGGCAAACGCCAGCAGATCATGTACACTCCGCCGGCACCGTCAAACTGTAATGTATACCCCAATGCCGTATCCTCCGTACCCGTAAATGTAGAGGTAGGAGGAGCCACCATCTTCATCATGCCGGTAGATGATTTCCGGAAAGTCTGAGATGGGATAGCCCTGACACTACAAACAGCCCTTCCATAACCTCAACTGCCTGAACACCTCGCATTGTTCACAAGCGACAAAAGTTGCTGACAAAGCAGTTGAAAGATGGTTATAGAAGGGCTGTTTTTAACGTAAGAAATCTCCCCTTTTTTCGGACAAATCAAAAAATACCAGCCCCCCGCCGCGCCCAAATTCTATCCGCCCCATTCGCCTCCCCACGCCCCGGATAAAATTCCCAATCAGCCAACTATTCCTTCAACACGTTCAGGAAATAGGTTTTGGAGGGATTAAGGAACATTATGAGAGGCCGGGAATTCTGAGATGAGGGGGCATGCTTTCCGGTCCGGGGGGCTGTCTTACCCGGCCATAGTCTGCCGGCTGTTCCGAGCCGGGGGCCGGGCTTTCTTCTTTGGGGATGCTGTGGGGTATTTTCTGTTCCATTGGAAAAAACGGTGATATTTCTTACTGCCCCGGAAGGTCAGAACTCCGCCGCCCTTAGCGGCTTGTCTGACGAGCAAATGCGACTTAACACACAAAAGACAATCCAGCCCCCCGCCGTCGCTTTGCGAGGAGTTCAGCCGCGTTGGCGGAATTCTGACCTTCCGGGACAGTTAGAAATACCCCGTTTTTGAGACTGGAACAGAAAATACCCCACAGCATCCCCAAAGAAGAAAGCCAGCCCCCGGCTCGGAACAGCCGGCAGACTATGGCCGGGTAAGACAGCCCCCCGGACCGGAAAGCATGCCCCCTCATCTCAGAATTCCTCTTTCCCCCCTCTAATAATACTTCCCAATCTCACTCTCCTCCATCTCCTGAACCAACTCCCTCATTTTCTGAAGTTCTGAGAGATAATTTTGCGGAGTAAGGCGGTAATTATCCTGCTGCATCTGGGTTACCATGTAGTGGTTGATATCGGCCGTAAAATGGATGGGATCCATATAGAGATCCAGGTTATAAATAATATCCGGATCATTCTGGAAGTAATACAGCTTAACATTGTCGCAGGAAAGCAGTGCCTGGGCGGAAGCCTGGGCAGCATAGAGAACCTGATTCAGCTCCCCGCTCCGGGTCATATTGTCCCACCACAAAAGGGAATAGGGTGGATAAAAGAAATAGAAGGTGGTCTCCGGATGGGCATTTACCTGCTTTATCAGCAGATCCACATTGGCATCTATGACAGCCTTGTACTGATCCTCCGTTTTCATAGGGGTGATTTCGGCCGGGCGGTCGTAGTGGGACAGAGCCTCCTGCGTTCCGAAGGTTTTGTATTGTGCCCAGTTATAAGAGGCTCCTTCGTCATAGTCATCCAGGAAGGTTTCCGCCAGCATGTATGGGATGTCTTCAAAAATTACGTCTTTGTTAAGAAGGTAATTTATGTCGTTGAAGGGATTTTTGTCGTAGAGGTAAAGAGGCATGGAATCATCCGGGAATTCGGCCTCGGGGTCGCCTCCCAGGGCAAACAGATCGAGGCTGTAGAAAATATTTTTGATTACACGCTCTTCAAACGCCTGGGTCAGGTAGTAATCCAGCTGGGCGGTGATGCCGGAGCTTTTGATAGCCTTGATGGTAACGGCGTCAAAGGCTTCGTCAAACCATTTGTTATTGAAGTTCTCCGCGGTGGAGGAACCCACAAGCAGGCTGTCGTAATTGAAATTGCGGATGGTGCCGATGCCCTGGTATTCCTTTTTGGTAAGGACGGCTTTCAGCGGGGCGGCCGGCCCGTGGTAGTGGAAAAAAGGATCAAAAAAGAGAACCAGGGCTGCTGCCGCAATGAAAAGTATGGCTACTGTAATTGTAAAATTTTTCAAAAACTTCCGATACATATTTTCTCCGTGCCTTTCAGGCCTGCCGCAACAGCGGCGGGTTTAAAAATTGAAATAAACAAAGGAGCTTACCCCGGATAAGGAAATAACCGACCAGGCAAATAAAAATGCCAGGGCAACCGTAAACCTGCCGGTTATTTTTTTCTGTTCCGTAATCTGCTGCGCCGTGCTGCGGGTGAGGACCACTGCGGATATTATAGTGATAAGCAGCATCATACCGATCTGGACCAGGCTTATCAGGCCGGGGGCCATCATGGAAAGCGCTTTGGTAACGATATAGATTTCCGACGGCTCCATGGCGGCGGCCAGGTTCACCAGGCTTCCGTTGTACTGGAAGGACAGGATGCGGCCCAGCAGGTGAAAGCCGTCCGCCAGGCTGTCCGCCCGGAAAAATACAAAGGCCATGCACACGTAGGAAAAAGTAAAAAGGCGGCAGAGCCATTTCTTTTTGATGGAAAAGAGCTTCAGGCTGTTAAAGGCAACGCCGATCCCGTGAAGCAGCCCCCAGAACACGAAGGTCCAGTTGGCACCGTGCCACAGGCCGCTGATCAGAAAGGTGATAAGGGTGTTTACGATAGTCCTGGACTTTCCCCTGCGGCTTCCTCCCAGAGGAAAATAGATATAGGTCTGTAAAAAGGAGCTGAGGGTAATATGCCATCTTTTCCAGAAATCCTTGACCGACACCGCCTTATAGGGAGAATTGAAATTTTCCGGGATTGTAATACGGAACATTTTTCCCACACCGATGGCCATGTCCGAATAGCCGCTGAAGTCGAAATAAAGCTCCAGCGTATAGAAGCAGGCTGTCAGAAGGGCTGAAACAGTGTCCAGGGAACCGATATTTTCATAGCCGTAATTCACGGCCAGCATGAGCGTGTCGGCCAGAAGCACTTTTTTCCCAAGGCCCATGGTAAACTGCATAACGCCCTTTGCAAAGCTTTCCTCATCAAAATGCCTGCGTGAAATATCACGGAACTGGGAAACCGTCGCCGCGTGCAGCACAATCGGTCCGGAAATAAGGGACGGGAAAAAGGTGACAAAGCTCAGATAATCCAGCAGCCCATAATGGGGCGCTTCCCCCCGGCACCTGTCAATGAGGAAGGAAAGCTGCTGGAACGTAAAAAAGCTGATTCCCAGCGGAAGAAGGATGTTCTTCATCTGGAAACCGGCACGGAACAACGCATTGATATTTTCCAGGAAAAAATTGCAATATTTAAAATATCCCAGTGCCCCCAGATTGCCGAGGCAGCCAAGGAGCATCAACGTTTTCCTCATTTTCGGGGTATCTTTTTTTGAAAGTATCAGGCTGAGCCCATAATTAAAGAGACAGCTTCCGGCTATCACCCACAGGAAGCTGACGTTAAAATAAGCATAAAACCACAGGGACATCCCAATCAGATATCCCTGTGCCAGCTTATATTGTCTGCATTTGTTAAGAATCAGCCAGCCCGCCAGTGCGAGGGGCAGAAACAGAAAAATAAATACGTATGAGTTAAAAAGCATTCAGTCCTCCTAAGAAACCAGTGCTGATTCCGGATCCTGGGGCATTTTATCCTTTGAGTAAAGAACCTTCAGGATAATAGGCGTAAGGATAGAGGAAAATACAATCAAAAGGATAACCGCCGTAAAGTATACGGGATTAAGCAGCCCCACGTTCAACCCCTTCTGCGCAACAATCAGGGCAACCTCTCCTCTGGTCATCATACCCACGCCTATTTTCAGGGAATCCGCCGCATTGAAACGGCAGGCCTTTGCCATCAGGCCGCAGCCCACGATCTTGGTAAGCAGCCCCACCAGAACAAAACATACGGCAAAAAAAAGAATGGACATATTCATGTCGCCGATATCTGTTTTCAGACCGATGCTGACGAAGAAAATCGGCCCGAATATCATATAGGAATTGATATCCATCTTACGGGCAATATAGTCGGAATCCTGAATGGAGCAGAGGATCAGTCCTGCCACATAGGCCCCTGTGATGTCCGCAATCCCAAAATATTTTTCCGCAATATATGCCATGGCAAAGCAGAGAGCCAGGCCCATGATGGGAATTCTTCTCGTATGGGGATATCTTTTATCCATCCATTTAAATACAATATAGCATACGAAGCCAACACCAATGGCAAACAGGAAAAACAGAACCGTGTCCATAACTACCGTTCCGGGATTGGATTCGGGATTTTTAAAGCCGATAACAAAGGTCAGGACAATGATGCCGATAACATCGTCGATTATCGCCGCGCTCAGGATTGTGGTTCCCACCTTCCCCTTCAGCTTGCCCATTTCCTTCAGCGATTCCACGGTAATGCTGACCGAAGTTGCGGTGAGAATTACGCCCATGAACACCGCTTTATAAAAGTCCTCCGATCCCCAGGGCATAAATCCGTAAAAGCACATATACAGCAGCGCGCCGCCGATCAATGGAATGCCTACGCCACAGGTGGCTATCAACAGCGCTATCGGCCCTGTTTTCATCAGCTCACGCAGGTTGGTGCCAAGTCCTGCTGAAAACATGAGGAGTATAACGCCGATTTCTGCCATCTGCAGAATAAATTCCGACTGCTGCACCAGTCCAAGGAGACTTGGCCCCAAAAGAAGTCCTGCCACAATTTCACCCACTACCTGGGGCGCCTTGCATTTTCTTGCCAGGATCGCAAAAACCTTTGCCGCTACTATGATAATCGCCAAATCCTTAAACACACTATAAGCTTCCATGATATCCTCCTCATCGTATCTTCGGGTAATCAAACCACCGTCCAGGAGTTCCTTCTCCCCCTGTCCGGTCCGTACCGCCCTGCGGGCACAGAAAGTTCGCAGGTGTTTTCCCGGCGTGCCTTAAACGGCAATCCAACACCTGCGCTGCTTTCATAAAAAATGTATCTGCTACTTTCTGGACTGGATAAAGCTTTCCACTTCCTCCACTTCAGGCATTACGCGAAGCGCACCCTTCCTGGTGGTAACAATGGACGCCGCCGCGTTGGCGAAGGTAAGCATTTCCTTCAGCTTTTCTTCATCCAGCTTATCAAGGCCGTATTTCAGTATGTAGTGAAGACAGCTTCCGCCGAAGGTATCCCCTGCTCCTGTTGTTTCAATCGTGCTTTCCTGCAGGAACGGCGCCGCATCCACCTTCAGATCCTTATAATAAGCCCTGCTGCCGTCCCTTCCCATGGAAAGAAGAATCAGAGGAATCTGGTACTGCTCACGGAGCCTGGCAATTCCCGCATCGAAATCCTCTTCTCCGGTAAACCACTGGATTTCATTATCGGAAATCTTCAGCACGTCACACTGTCCCAGCCCATACGCCACCTGAACTCTGGCATCCTCCAGAGACTTCCACAGCGGAGGTCTTAAATTCGGATCAAAGGAAATCACGGCTCCGCTTTCCTTTGCCACCGCAATGGCCCTTTTGGTCGCCTCCCTCACACCGTCGTGAGTCATGGAAAGCGTTCCAAAATGGAAAATACGGGATTCCCTGATAAGCTCCTCATTTACCTCATCCGCCGTAAGCATCATATCTGCACCGGGATTGCGGAAAAAGGAAAAATCCCTGTCCCCATCCTCAAAGGTCTGTACGAAAGCCAGGGTTGTCCGTGCATTCTCGTCCACAATCAGGTTTGAAGTATTGATTCCCACTTCCTCCAGCGTTGCCTTCAGCTTCAGGCCAAATATATCTTTTCCCACTTTTCCTACAAAAGCGGTGGGGTGTCCGCATTTATTCAGCATCGCCAGTACGTTGCAGGGTGCCCCGCCCGGATTCGCCTCAAACAGTGTATTTCCCTGAGCGCTCTTTCCATTGTCGGTAAAGTCAATCAAAAGCTCTCCAAGTGCTGTCACATCAAATTTTTTCATAACATAAACGTCCGCCCTTCCTGTTTTATACAGCCCAAACCGGCTGATTATAATTTTATTCTATCAGCTTTTAGGAAAAATGAAAAGAATTTTTCGGGGAAAGTTTGGGTCTATAAGCCGCTTAGTTAATCTTGCTGTCTACCCGCCTGTTTCCCGGTATTTATCGGCCTGCTTCCGCTTTGGCTTGACAGCCCGGACATATGAAATTAAAGTGGGAATATGGAAACGTAACAGTTGTGGTAGGCAGTTATTGCTTACGGGAACCACTTATGGAGGGGACAAAATGTGCAGTGATGATATTAAAAAAATTGTAATTTCCCTGGGAGCGGATTTGTGTAAAATCGCGGGAATGGAAAGGTTTGAGGATGCGCCGGAAGGGTATCATCCCCGGGATGTGCTGCCTTCATGCAATTCAGTGATTTCTTTTGCATGCAGGTTTCCGGCGGGCACCCTGGCATGCAGGACTGCGGTCCCTTACACAAGGGTTAGGAACTCCATTACCGCTAAAATGGACGCCATTGCCCTGGATTTATGTATTGAACTGGAAAAAATGGGGTTTTTAGCAGTTCCTGTTCCTACGAATGAAAGCCAGTGGGATGATAAAACAGGGCGTTGGCGTTCCATTGTTTCCCAGAAGCATGCCGCGCAGGCTGCGGGACTGGGAACCATAGGAAGGCATTCCCTGCTTATAACGCCAGAATTCGGTAGCATGGTCTGGCTGGGTGCAGTTCTTACGGAGGCGGAACTTGCGGAGGATCCTGTCCTTGGAAAAATCTGTAACGACTGTAACCTGTGTGTGGAAGCCTGCCCCCATAACGCGCTTGAAAAAGCGGAACTTAACCAGCAGGTATGTTGGGATAATGCCTTCGGAGATAATGAGGGTACCAGGAATTGGGAAATATACTGTCATAAATGCAGGGATATCTGCCCTTTCAACTTGGGTAGCGAAAATAAGAATTTGAAAAGATAGTATTTTTCCAGAATGGATTTGAATCTGTGCGTAAGACTACGATGTTCAACTGACATGAAAATAACCGACCAGATAATTGTCTGATCGGTTATTTTACTACACAACCTTACCGTTATAATCCGTTACCGGAATTTCACTGGCGAATACTTTTGCTTTCGCGATGATTAAATCCAGTTTTTGCTGTTAATCATCCTGGCCAAACCAGGAATGCCCCATCGTATTCAGCATTTGGTCTGCGGCCTCCGGGCCGGAGGTTCCCTGTGCGTATGTGACAATGGGAAGGTTTTCTTCCTGGTAAATCCGCTTCATTCCGCTCACATAACGCCAGCCTGCCTCGATTTGATCCCACTGGGAGAACCAGGAACGTTCGCCGCGCATACAGGCGCCCAGAAGGCGTTCATAGGCTTCAGGAGTGTTGATGCGGTTTTCCACGACGCAACTTTGGCAGAAGTCCATTTTTGTCTGGATGACTTCCTCGGATTCCCCGGGGCGTTTGATATTGAACTGAAAGTAAACGCCCTCCATGGGCTGGATTTTAATGAGAAGCACGTTGTTTTCGCCATTTTCTTCCGTCTGCCGGAAAATCACGGCTACCTCCATCTCCCTGCGTCCCAGCTTTTTCCCTGTGCGGATATAAAAGGGGACGTCCTGCCAGCGTTCATTGTCAACGAACAGCCGCAGTGCAGCATAGGTCTCCGTGGTGGAGTCGGGCTTTACCCCCTTTTCCTCCCGATAGCCTTCATACTGCCCCAGTACGAGCATATCCCGTATGGTTTCCCCGGATGCCGGCCGAAGCGCCTTCAGCACCTTCAGCTGTTCCTCATGCAGATCCTCTCCCTTAAAAGAAGCCGGACGTTCCATGGCCACGATGGAAAGTATCTGCAGCAGATGGTTCTGCACCATATCCTTCATCGCGCCGCTGGTATCATAATAACCGGCCCTGTTTTCCACGCCCACATCCTCCATGGCGGAAATCTGGATGCAGCTGACCGCGTCCCTGTTCCAGTTGTTTGCAAAAACCGGATTGGTGAAGCGGATAATCTGCATGTTGCGGACCATTTCTTTTCCCAGATAATGGTCGATACGGTAAATCCGATCCGGCGCAAAAATCTCCTCCAGCCGCCTGCTCAGCTCCTTTGCCGACTCAAGATCTTCCCCGAAAGGTTTTTCCAGAATCACCTTGCCCTTTCCGGCCTCATGGATCCCATCCAGCCCTTCCGCAATCGTACTGAAAAACCGCGGCGCCACCGCAAAGTAAAAAATATGCTCACTCAGCCCCCTTTCCTTATAATAATTCTCCAAACCCTCATAGGCTGCCGGATCTGAAAAATCCATCCGGTAATACTCTATTTTCTCTGAAAAATCTTTATATTTCTCTTCCGTAAAGGGCAGCCTGGAAAACTGCTTCACCCAATCCCTTGCGATCTGCCGGTATTCCCCGGAGGTATAGTCTCTCCTGCCGATAATTACAATATCATACCCAGCTCCCTCGCCCCCTGTCACATGCATATTATACATGGCCGGAAGCAGCTTTCTGAAGGTGAGATCCCCAGTCCCGCCGAAAATAGTAATTGTTTTTTTCAATTTCTTTTCCCCCAATCATGATGAAACGTGCCTTCCCGGTCCGTACGCTCAAACGTATGGGCCCCAAAGCAGTCCCTCTGCGCCTGAATCAGGTTGGCTCCGGTATATCCGCCTCTGAAGGCATCGAAATAAGAGAGCGCTTCAGTCATTGCCGGAAGCGGCAGACCGCTGCGGATGCCCTCCGCCGCCGCATGACGAAGCCCACCCTGGCACTCCTCCAGACGGTTCCTGAAAAATTCATCCAGCATCAGATTATCCAGCTCCGGATTTTTCCGGTAAGCCTCAGTAATATCATTCAAAAATACGGCCTGGATAATACATCCCGCCCTGAAAATGGACGCGATTTTCCCTAAATCAAGGTTCCAGCCATATTTCTTCGAAGCATCGCGCATCAGATCAAAGCCCTGGGCATAAGCCGCGATTTTGGCCGCATACAACGCATCCCTTACCTGATTTTTGAAAAGCTCCCTGTTCTCCGCCTTCACAGGCTCCGGCCCGGAAAGCAGACCCGCCGCTTTTTTTCTCAGCTCTGTATGATTGGACAGGATCCTGGCGTTGCAGGCAGCCGTAATCATGGAAATATCCACGCCCTGCTTCATGGATTCTATGCTCGCCCAGCGTCCCGTACCCTTTTGGGCCGCACTGTCCACAATGTAATCCAGCAGCTCTCCCGCTTCAAAATCATCCTTTTCCCTGAAAATATCAGCCGTAATCCCAATCAGGTAGCTCTTCAGCTCTCCCTGGTTCCATTCCTCAAAAATATCGCCCAGCTCAGCATTAGTATAGCCAGCCACCGACTTCAGGAGAATATATGCCTCAGCAATCAGCTGCATATCCGCATACTCAATTCCATTGTGTACCATTTTTACATAATGACCTGCGCCGTCCGGTCCGATATAGGTACAGCACGGCTCGCCCTCGGCATAAGCCGCTATTTTTTCCAGCACAGGCCGGATCTGTTCATACGCTTCCTTCTCACCGCCGGGCATAATGGACGGACCGCGCCTGGCCCCTTCCTCACCGCCGGAAATTCCCACGCCGAAATAACGGATTCCCTTTTCCTTCAGCGCCTCATAACGCCTTCTGGTATCCTCAAAAAAGGAATTTCCCCCGTCCAGGATAATATCCCCTTCCTCCAGAAGCTCTGTCAGCTGGCCGATTACCGCATCCACGGCCCCTCCGGCCTTGATCATCAGCATCACCTTTCTCGGCCGCGCCAGCGCCTCCACAAACTCCCTCAAATCATAAAAAGGCGTAAAATTATCATGAGGATATTCCTTCACCATCGCTTCCGTTACCTCCCGGCTCCTGTTATAGCCGGCTACCCGGAACCCCTTATCCGCCATATTAAGCGCCAGGCTCCTTCCCATTACTGCAAGTCCTATCATACCAATATCAAATGTTCCCATCTCTTCTTTCCTTTCTTTTTATGTGCATACTATTTTTTCTATATTTAAGTCCGCAGCAATATGAATTTACAAACTATTAAAAAATCCATACTCCGCAAATCATTACTGCCTTTTTTCCGGTACAGCCATTTCGGTACTCTGCCAGCCTATTCCTCCAACGCAATACAAACAGCTCTTCCCGTCCGTACCCGTCCGCATTCCTCTCCGATCCGTCCGCTCCCCTGATCCACAGGAAAGCTTACCAAATCCCTTGAATCCCTGTTTGCCGTTATCAGAAATCTGCCGTCCGCCGCCAGTACCAAATCCCTTGGATGCCTGCCTCCGCACTCCTTCCTCTGCACCACCTTCCCAGTCCCTTCCTCAAGAGAAACAACCACAACAATATCCGCCCCCCTGACACTTACATAAAGGAACCTTTCATCCGCCGACAGCCGTATAGCTGCCGCCTCATTCCCGCTTTCCTCCGTTCCGTCAAGAAGCTCCAGATTCCACGCTTCCCTGAATTCCCCATCCTCCATCATATGAAAACAATAAAGCCTGTTATTCTTCTGCCCCACAATAAAAAGCCGTTTTCCTTCCCTGTCACACACACCATGCCGCGGCCCGCTCCCTTCCGGAAGCCTAATCCTGCCTGCTTCCGCAAAAGCCCCATCCCGCTCAAACACCCGAATCTCATCCAATTCCATACACGGAACCAGCATCCTCCGCCCTGAAAACAAAACCTGATGACATCCGGCTCCTTCCCCGATTAAAATCCTTTTTTCCAGGTCTGCCTTCAATCCCTCAATCCTGTAAACAGACACCGTCCCCTCATGAAAATTCGCCGAAAACAGCCGCCCCCCATCCATTCCCACATAACAGGAAGCAACCCTCTCCGTCAAAACCTCCTCCTTCTCCCCTTCCGGGCTTCCGCTTCCACTCCTTCCCCTCACATCCGCCAGCAAAATTCCCGCCTGCTCCCCCCTCTTCACCGGAGCCGCCAGCACTCCATCCTCCAACGCCAGGAACTTTGCATCCGGCGCCTCGCACACCAACTCCCCGCCTGACATCTCCCCCGACCTGACATCCATCTCAAACCCATAAATCCCAATACTCCCCATTCCCTCATAAGTCCCGATATACCCCTTCATTCCACCAAACCTCCTAAAATATTATGTAAAAGCATTCTCTTATCTTTTCACTGTAAAACCCCGTCATAACTCTCCCTGTCAAACTCTCCAACAAAAGTATTCCCCCAACCAGCCACTTCCTTCACTATCACACAAAAAATCTATATTCATTTCCCATATTGATAATTTTTATCTGTAACATATTAATTAACAGTTTATATCTGTAATTATACCAATTACAGATATATAAATCAACCCCCATTCTCCTCCTTTTACAATACAATTTTCCCTCCCACATCCCCTCTCCGCCAACTCTCACATACCATTTCAGTTCTCCACAGCCTACCCTCCTGAACCGTGTCAGCACCGGAGCTTCCGGCTTTTGTCACGAAGGCGGAGCGGGTTTTCTCCGGTGGGGCGGCTGTGGGGGGATTTGTTGAGCCATCCGAAAAAACGGAGGCTGTTTCTTACTGCTTCGGAAGCCCGGAATTCTGCCGTCCCTAGCGGCTTGTTTGACGAGCCGCCAAAATATAACTCCTCTGCGCCAACAATCCTGGCGAGGAGTTCAGCCGCGCTGGCAGAATTCCGGCTTTCCGAAACAGTTAGAAACGCCCCGTTTTTGAAACTGGTTCAACAAATCCCCCCACAGCCGCCCCACCGGAGAAAACCCACTCTCCGCCCGTGACAAAAGCCGGAAGCTCCGGTGCTGACACGGTTCAGGCCATTACCCCCACCCCAAACTTATCAAACTCTTAATTTTTACTAAAGCTTTTCTGAAATCCAAGACATTTCCTGACAATATGTTATACTATAGTCATCACAAAAAATAACCCTCTTTTTTGAAAGAAAGGATGAATGACTATGGATATTACAGAAGGAATCAAAAAAATATTTCTTGCCGGTGTCGGCGCTGTTGCAACAACCGGAGAGGCTGCTAAGAACCTGATTGACAATCTTGTGGAAAAAGGCGAGCTCACCGTTGAGCAGGGAAAGGTCCTGAACGAAGAACTGAAGCGCAGCACCAAAGAGAAAATCAACAAACACGTTACCGTAAATGTGGTAAACGAGTTCAAGGATGTCTTCTCCGCAGTGGACAAGATGTCCCGCGAAGAGCTTGACGCTCTTAAAGAGAAGCTGAACGAAATGGCTACTAAGACCGCTGAAGAAGCTGCTGAGGAAAAAGCGGAAGCTGACGCCGAAGCTGCTGAAGATGAAGGCTGCGGATGCGGATGTGAAGAGAAAGAATGCTCCGAAGATGCTGCCCGCAAATGTGACGGGGAAAATTGTGACAACAAGTAATCTGCACCAGAATGACGCCTCCGGTATCCGATTAAAAGAGATACTGGGGGTTTTAAAAAAACATCATATTACTTCCGGTATTCAGCCGGAAAAGCTCCGGCTGATATTGGAAGACCTGGGACCCACCTACGTGAAGCTGGGCCAGATCATGTCCATGCGTTCCGATATGCTTCCGGAGGCCTACTGCAAGGAGCTTGAACGGTTAAGAACCGATGTTAAGCCCCTTTCTTTTGATGTCATAAAAGAGGTGATAGAAGAACAGCTGGGCTGTCCGGCAGAAGAGATTTTCACAGAAATCTCCCCCATCCCCCTGGGTTCGGCTTCCATCGCCCAGGTTCATCCTGCCGTGCTTAAAAATGGGGAACGGGTTGTCATCAAGGTACAGCGCCCCCACATCCATGAAATCATGGCGGAGGATATCACCCTTATGCGCCATGCGGTATCTCTTCTGAGATTCACTATCGGCACCGGTGATCTTATTGATTTCCGAACGGTAATTGATGAGCTGTGGAAGACCTCCCAGGAAGAAATGGACTTTCTGAAGGAAGCAGCCAACTGCGACACCTTCTCTCTCAACCATAAGGACATCCGTTATGTAACCTGCCCCTCTGTATATCATGAGCTTACCACCTCCTGCTGCATGGTGATGAGCTATATCGACGGAATCCAGATTGATAATACCGAAGAGCTGGAAAAACAGGGCTATGATATGACGGAAATCGGCCGTAAGGCCGCGGAGAATTACTGCAAGCAGATTCTGGAGGACGGCTTTTTCCACGCTGATCCCCATCCGGGAAATATCCGCATTTCCGGCGGTCAGATAGCCTGGCTGGATTTGGGCATGATGGGAACTCTTTCTTCCCGTTACCGCGCCCTTTTTAAAAGAGCCGTAGTCGCAGTCCTCAAAAATGATATGTATGAACTGAAAAATGTACTTCTCGCCCTCGGCGAAGCCAAAGGGCGTATTAATCATGCCCTCCTTTATACGGACATCGATGATATTGTAAGCAAATTCCTGACCACCGGCTTCGGCAGCATGGATGTGGGCGATTTAATAGAAAAACTGCTGGATATGGTGAAATCCCACAATATTGCAATACCTTCTGATATCACCCTGCTTGGACGCAGCATGATAACAATGGAAGGAATGCTCTCCGCCTGCGCACCCGATGTGAATATGTTCCAGATCCTCTCCTCACACATGGCCTCCATCCTCATGGACGATTTTGATTTAGGCCATGAGCTTAAGAAAAATTCGCGCCTGGCTTATTCCTCCCTGTCCAAATCCCTGGAAATCCCGGCTCAGCTCTCCGATCTTCTCAACATCACCAAAAACGGACAGACAAAGCTGAACCTGGAGCTGGTAAATGCAGAAGAGACGGGCAGGATTCTTAAGAACGGTATTCACTACCTGGTCCTCGCCATCCTGGCCGCCTCTTTGTTCATAAGCTCCGCCCTTCTGTGCCTGGCGCCGGTTACACCTCTTCTGCTGGGCGTTCCCTGGCCTGCCTTTCTTGGCTTTTGCATGGGTGGTATTCTGTTTCTATACCTGCTTTTCTGTATCTTCCTGCGAAAGAAATAACCTGAAACCTGTTCCGGTTCTTATGGCCGTCCCTTAGTTACCGATCAGGAAGTCCAGAATATCCCAGCCATCGGACCCCTTCGCCTTATACAGCTCCGTATAGCCGCACTGACAGCAGCTTATGGTAACAAACTTTTTATTCTGAACATCAAAAATCTTTGCGAAGTTGCCGCCTGTTGCCTGGAACTGGTCGCTCTCATAATTCTGGCATCCGCATTTCGGGCAAATGTATTGTCTTTTTTCCATGATCCTCTACCTCATTTCCTCCATATTGATGCTTCACATTATAGCAGATTATTCTAAAGATAGATCTTAAATTAATCTTATTTTTCTCTAAAACCGTTTATTTTAAGAACAGTTTCCTTTATAATTTTTATGTAACTTTTGTTTCTACAGCTGCTGCCTAAACCCATCCTAAATCATCTTTAACGATGGCTTTCGGCACAGGGAATCCGCAAAAGAGGAGGCAAATCCTCTGCTCACCAAAGGGTTCGCATTTTGCTTCGCAAAACAAGGAGGCAAATCCTCTGCTCACCAAAGGGTTCGCATTTTGCTTCGCAAAACAAGGAGGATTGGTATAGCAATT